>JBFHXF010000043.1:0-15476 GCA_041599115.1 Acidimicrobiia bacterium | reverse complement strand
GGGCGAAGCCCTCGGTGCCTTCTCCCGAGCTCGCCAGAACCTGGCCGACCAGCTCGGCATCGATCCTTCGGCGGAGCTACAAGAACTCGAACAGCGGATACTCGAACAGGATCCAGCGCTTCTCCAATCTGGAGCCAGGATTCCAGCGCCGGAGAGCGCCGAATATGTCGTGGTGCGCAACCCCTACAAGGGTCTGCGTGCCTTCGACGAGGCCGACTCGGCCGATTTTTTTGGCCGGGAGGATCTGGTGCGCCGTCTCCTCGAGCGCATCGATGCCCGCGGCGGCCCGCGGCTGGTGGTCCTGGCGGGGCCCAGCGGCGCGGGGAAGTCGAGTGTGGTCAGAGCCGGGCTCATCCCGGCACTTCGCGACCGGGGCCTCGAGGTTGCGACGCTGTTTCCGGGCAGCGATCCGGTGACGGCGCTGGCGAAGGCCGTGGCTGAGGTCACAGGCGAGAGCCCGGCCGAGGTCCTCGAGGTAATCGCCGCCACCGACGCCATCCCTTTCGATGGCGTCATTTTCTTGGATCAGTTCGAGGAGATCTACACGATGGCGGACATTCAGGCCGATGTTGACCGATTCCTCGATTTGATCGCCGACGCAAGGACGGTGAGACATGTCGTGGTCACGATTCGTGCCGACTTCCTCGACCGTCTCCTCACCCACCCCCGGATCGGTGGCCTGCTCGACGAGGCCCTCGTCCTGGTTCCGCCGCTTCAGGTCCACGAAATCACTGCGGCGGTGATCAACCCGGCGAAGCGTGTCGGGGTGGAGGTCGAGCCCGATCTGGTGAAACTCATCGTTCGGGACGTCCAGACACGTTCAGCGGCGCTTCCGCTGCTGCAGTTCGCCCTCACCGACACCTTTGAGAGACGGACCTCCAACGCGGTTCGCCTGGCCGACTATGAGAATGCCGGTGGCATCTCCGGCGCCTTGTCGCGGCGGGCCGACGAGCTGTATCAGGCACTGGATCAGAGAAAGCAGGAGGCAGCCCGTCAGCTCTTCCTCCACCTGGTGGCGGTCACCGACGAGGGCGAACGGGCCCGCCGGCGGGTCGACCGGGACACACTTGACGGCCTGGCCGAGGTGGGAGACCTGGAGAGGATCATCGAACGATTCGGAGCCCAGCGTCTTCTCACCTTCGATCAGGATCCCGAGTCGAGGAAAGCCACCGTCGAGGTCGCCCACGAGGCGCTCATCTCCGAATGGCCCCGGTTGGCCTCCTGGGTGGACGGCGCTCACGACGATCTTCAAAGGAGACGTCGGATAACCGCAGCGGTGGCCGAATGGGAGGAGTCGGGGCACCAAAAGGACTTCCTCCTCACCGGGGCCCGGCTCGCTGAGATGGAGGCGTGGACGGAGACGTCGGTCCTGATCCTGCCGGACAGCCAGACACGTTTCCTCGAGGAGAGCCGCAAACAACAGGAATCCGCGGCGCGGCGCCTGGCCACCCGCCGCAGGCTCATAGCGGCGGTGCTTTCGGTGATAGCCGGAGTCGCCGTGGTGTTCGCGTTCGTTGCCCGCAATCAGGCACGAGTCGCCACGGTGCGTCAGCTGGCCGCTTCCTCGGGAGCCACCCTCGAAGACGATCCCGAGTTGAGCGCTTTGCTTGCCCTGGAGGCCGTCCGGCGCAGTGGCAGCGCGGTGCTTCCCGAAGCGCTGGAGGCGCTCCACCAGGCGGTTCTCGCCGATCGTCTCGTGGCCAGCGTTCCCAACGGCGGTATAGGCGTCGCCCACTTCTCGCCCGATGGCGGCGGTTTTCTCACTGCCGGCGAGGTTCCCGGGTCCATGCAGACCTGGTCCGTCGAACCGGTGCAGCCGCTCACGACTTTCGAAGGCCACACCGCCCCGGTGGTGGACGCGGTATTCGACCGGGAAGGAACTCGGGTAGCCAGTGCGTCGGAGGACGGGACGGTGAGGGTCTGGGAACCCGTGACCGGGACCGCAGAACTGATCATCGATTTGGATGGCGGTACCCCGAACGTTCCTTCATTCAGCCGCGATGGTCACCTGCTGGCGGCATCCAGCGATGAGGGACCGGTGTATGTGTGGGACTCGACCACCGGCGAAGGCATCCTGACGCTGCAGCCTCCCCCCGGGGTCTCCGACACCCGCAACCTCGACATCAGCTCCGACGGCACGTTGCTGGCCGCTGTGGCGGAGAGACTTCCTTTCGTGTTCGTCTGGGACCTGAGGAGCGGAGAACTTGTCAGGACACTCGAAGGGCATGCCGAGAGTGTCAAGGCCGTGAAGTTCACCCCCGACGGCTCGAAGCTCCTCAGCGGCAGTTTCGATGGCACCGTTCGAATCTGGGATACCTCCACCTGGCAGACCGTGGCGACATACGAAGGTCTGGGCACCTCGGTATGGGAGCTGGCCGTCTCCTCGGACGGTACGACGGTCGCCACCAGCGGCAACAACCGGGTGTCGGTTTGGGACCTGGAGTCGCTCCGAACCCGAATCACCTTCGTCGCTCATGGCGGCATTGTCGACGGCGTCGATCTCGATGCGTCCACCGGGAGGTTGCTCACCGCATCGATGGTCGACGGGACGACACGTCTTTGGGACATCACCGCGACCGGCCCCCACGAGTTGCTTTCATTGCCCGGTCCTTCGGGGATCTTCGGGGACGTCGAGTTCAGTCCCGACGGAAAGATCCTCGCGGCAAGCCGGGGACTTGGCGGTCTGAGCCTCTGGGACTTCCCCTCCGGCAGCGAGAAGGCAAACTATCAGCTGCTCGACGTGGTCATCGACGGGATTTCCTTCGATCCAGAGCGGCCTCTGCTGGCTTTTGGCGGCAACACACTGCTGGGAGGCGGCGCCGGGATCCTCGATTACGCCACCGGCCAGTCGACCATGCTGGTAGAAGGTCTTCAGAGCCCCGATGCGGCCATCAGCTCTTCGGGCGAGTTGGCCTTGAGTGCCGGTTCCCGGGTTCTCGTCTGGCCGGATCTGACCGGCGGCGAGCCCGGGTATGCCTTGGATTTCGAGCAGGTCCCTCTTGGGCTGGCCTTCGATCCCACCGGTGAGATCCTGGTGGTGGCGGCCAACATCGACCCGCCCAACTATCTAGCTGTTTATCGCGCCAGTGACGGTCAGCTGATCGAAAAGATCAGCGAAGGTGTGGGACTGGTCCGTCGTATCGCCTGGAGCCCTGATGGCGAATGGTTTGCCACTGCCAGTCTCCAGTCGCACCTTGACATCTGGTCGGGGTCGGCTCCGTTCGAGCACCTCCGAAGGATCGAACCTCAGGAGACCGGTCAGGTCTTGGGTGTCGCTGTCAACCCGAACGGAACCGAGCTGGCCACCGCTGGAGACGACGGATCGGTCCGTCTGATCGACCCGGAGACGGGAGTGGTGAGGCTGACGATCCGCCCGCCGACGATTGTCGGGTCGGTCGACTACAGCCCGGACGGGCGCTACCTGGCCGGAACCGGAGCCGAAGGCACCGCCTTCGTATTTGTCCTCGATGTCAACGAACTGGTCTCTCTCGCCGAGAGCCGGCTCACTCGTTGGTGGACCGAGTCGGAGTGTCAGCAATATCTGCAGACAACCGACTGTCCCTCCGTTCCCGAGAGCCTCGCCGTCCTCACGCACAGCTGAAGAGCTGCGGCCCTGACCCGGGCCGCTTCGACTGTAAGGGGGTCGTTCCAGGTCTTCTTGCCTTCCTCTCACGGAGTCATTCCGGACCACAGGTCGAGAAGGCCGGGCCTGTCCGACCGGTCGACGGGCTCTTCCGACCACTCTCCCTGCCGTCTCGACTTTCCCGTTCTTTTCGAAGCTGACCATCGTGGTCTCCTCTCCGTCGAAGATGAACCCGAATTCACCGGTGCCACCGTCGTGGGGGCCTTCGCTGTCGAGTGGCAGCGGTCTGATGAAGGTGTCACCGAACCCGACGTCGACCAGGTAGGGCCGGTCGAGGCGAACCTCGAGGGTGAGGTGGGTGGGCATCGGCGAGATGGGCGGATAGAGGACTGTCGCCGCCAGCCTGGTCACCTGATAGCCAACGGCTGAAAGCAGGGCGGCGAAAGAGCCGTTCAGCTCGAAGCACCATCCCCCTCGTCCCCTCTCGACGATCTTGGGCACCGACCAGTCATCTGATGTCTGCACTCCGCGCCGGTAGAAGACGTCGAGGTTCTCGAACGGAACCGCCGTCAGATGACGGCGCTGCAGACTCTCCAGGTTGGCGAGGTCGGGCTCAACGGGGCCCGAGATGCCTATTCGTCTCAGGTATCTGCTGACGTCCATGATTCGATTCTCACACACCTTGGTTGACGCCGACCGCTCGACCGTCGAATGCGAGCGTGTGTTCCTGGGAGGTGACGGATTCGTCCCACCGCCCTGAGGCACCCTCCGACGGTCACAAAGACCGATGGGCGGATCAGCTGTTCAGGAATTCTCCGACCCAGCGAGCTGCCTGGGCAGGGTCGTCGAGCCAGGGCAGGTGGCCGGCTCCGTCGAGGATGCGGAAGGTTGCATCCGGCATCAGCCCGAGGAACCGCTTCCACACTTCGGCCGAGCCCACGTGGTCGTGTGATCCCCACACCATCAGCAAAGGCCGGCGAATGGCCGCCGTGTCTTGGTCTTCGATCACCAAGCCGGGAATGAATCCTTCCCGCCCCACTATCGCCTTCACCAGGGCCCGCTCCTCCCGCATGGTGGGGGTGTCGTTGCTGACGGATAGCCGCCAGTCGATGAAGGCGTCAGGGATCCGCCCCTCGTCGAGGCTGGTGCCGTGGCCATTCTGGCGAAGGATCCTTTCCAGCAACTTGCGCCGCTGGGGAATCCGAACGATGAGGGCGCCGAGCGGTGTCCTCAGCAGCTTCACGAAGGCGGGTGGCTGGTTCTGTGGGCACAGTGGCCCGCCACCCATCAGGGCCAGGCGGTCGACCCGCTCCGGATGAGCCAGGGCCATTCGCAGCACCCACAGGTTGCCGATGGAACTGCCGAGCAGCGACGCCTTCTCCACCTCGAGGGCGTTGAGAACACCTGTCTGGATTGCGGCGACGGTCGGGCCGAACTCGTGTCGGGACCAGTCGAGCGGCTCGCTCAGGAGGAAACCGGGGCGATCCAGGATCAGCCAGCGGACACTTTCTATCCTTTGGAGCAGTGCCCCCCAATAGGGTCCCGACCCGCCTGTCCCGCCGACGCACAGGACAGGCCTGCCCTCGCCGACCTCGGTCACCCGGAGACGCACCCGCGGCGACTCGAGGTCGATCCAATGCTCCTTAGGTGTCAGGCCGTAGTGGGCCCACAAGGCGTGTTCAGACCGGCGGTAGCGCTGCCGGCGACGTGGCATCTCAGAAGATTGGGACGTCATGTTCCTTACATCGGTCATTCTCACCTGCCCTCTCGTCTCCAGCGATGGTTACTCACACCGTGGCAGTCGACAAGGACAGTTTCTGAACCTCGCATAGTCGGTTCGAAACACCGGTACAGAATCTGTACTACCAATGCCGATGAAATGCGCGAAACTGGACCCGTGAAGACCTACAACCAGTACTGCCCGATAGCTCGTGCGTCTGAGATCCTCGCCGAACGTTGGACACCGATCATTCTCCGGAACCTTCACATGGGCTGTCGGACATTCAACGACATAGCTTCCGGGGCGCCCGGCCTGTCCCGTGCGCTGCTGACGAAGCGGCTGCGCGAGCTGGAGAGCGCCAATGTCGTGAAGATCACCCCGAAACCCGACGGGCACGGTTCCTACTACGAGCTAGCCAAGGCCGGCGCCGACGCCTGGAGAGTTCTCGAGGCCCTCGGGCAGTGGGGTGACCGCTGGACCGAGGTGCTCGACGAGCATGCCCACGTCGGCATCATCCTCTGGACCTGGGTCGAGGAATTCACCAAGCATGACGCTCTGCCCGGTGGGCGTGTCCTTGTCCGATTCGATCACACCGACAGACACGGACGTGCCATCAGAGATTGGTTGCTGGTCGAGAACGGAAGGATCGAGGTGTGCCGGATCGACCCGGGGTTTGGCGACGACGTCGTGGTGACGATCGCCGATCCCGTGATGTTCGCCCGCTGGCACCTGGGGCTGCTCGACTGGGGCGCCGCACTCCGATCGGGCGGGATAAGCCTCAGGGGAAACCGGGAGCTGTGTCGCGCCCTGCCATCGTGGAACGCCGGTCCCGAGACCCACATCGCGAGACGGGCCATGGCCGTGGTTTGACCGGTGTCGTTTGCCGGGAGTGCGGCACCTGCCCGCCAAACCCGAGCCGTGATGCCGGTCGTGGACTGGTGATTCGGGAACCGGTGCGTCCCACGCCCTGAGGCATCTCGAATGAACCGCGCTCGCCGACTCGAGTGCGTCGCACACCCGCGGTCGGAGCGCGTAGAACTCCTCCACGTCCTGTTATTTCTTCGCCGGGTCGAGGTCGGGTCGCTCGAACCGGCCAAACACCCAGGCCATTCCGCCGGCACCAGCCCGGCCAGACCGAACCAGAAAGGCCTTCTTCTCCTTGGCACGCTCCTTCATGGCGGCGCGCTCCTCGGCGGTGAAGTCGTCAGCGTCGGGTTGTGGCTGGTCGCTGTCCGGCTGGGCCGGTCGGGGTAAGTGAACACGGCAGCGCAGGCGGCCGGAGAGCTGATTGCAGGCGCTCATATCCACGCGAGGTCAGGTCGAACCGATCAGTAGATGATGTCGAGTGAGTAGCGCAGCGCTCGGTCGAGCTTGGCTCTGGTGACTTCGTCGAGGCTCCCCACCGGGCTGGAGTCGAGTCGCTTCTTGCCGATGGTGACGATGGTGTCACAGTTGATGACCGCCTTCTGGGGCAGACCGTGCTCGGGACCTACCTCCACCTCGGAAGCTATCCCCCTTACTCTCCGTGTGATCGGCGCGCAGGTGACCCGATCCAGGGCCGAGATCACCACGTCGCGGGTGAGAACGCAGACGGGACGGCGCCCGCCGGATGCTCCGAGGTCTGCCCAGTAGATCTCGTTACGAGCTACCACTCAGGGACTGTCTCCGCAGCCAGATTCTCGGACGCCCGGAGCAACACCGGGTCGGGCGGGTACTTGGCGTAGCCCTCGACCAGCCGCCTGTCGGCTTGCGCCCAATCATCGGCTTCGATGACCGCAAGGGCGGCACGTCTCAATAGCTCCGATCTGCTCACCGACACCCGTTTGGCGATCTCGTCCAGCTTTTCCACGAGATCGTCGTCGAGCTGGACCAGCACTTCCTTTCTTGCCATGACCATATGGTAGACCATATGGTATTCGGAATCCTTTACCAGAGGGTTGGGCAACGCCGGCGGCGACGCCGCGTCGTCTCAGGGGCCGAGGACTTCGACCTCGTACCAGGCCACCCATGACGGGCTGCGGGACGTCTCGATTCGGACCTTGACGACGCCGGCCAGTGGTTCGTCGAGTTCGAAGTCGAGCACATCGGAGTCGGCGGTGTCGCCGTCGAAGGTGTGGTCAATGGAGCCGCCGCCCGACGTGAACAGCACAACCCGATGCACCGTGCGCCCCGCGGGCCATTGGGCGACGGTCAGCCGGACCGAACCCACTGTGACACCATCGAGTTCGACTTCGAGCCAGCCCGGAGCGTCGGCGCCGGAACTCCAGCTGGTGGTGGGGTCGCCGTCGACCGCAGCCGAAGCGGGCTGATCCGCGAGCTGATGTGAAGCCCTGGTTGGTCGTCCAGCAGCCAGGTTCGGGTCGACGAGCGTCGGTTCGCAGGGGTCGGGCTGGGCGACGGGGGAAAGAGCGTCCAGCAGGAAGCCGTCGGCGTCGGTGAGGCCCCAAGTGGCGTCCGACAGGGGTGCCCGGAAATACCCCCAGTAGAGCCAGCCGTCGAAACCGGCGGCACAGGAATCCGCGATCCACCTCTGGACGACGAGGCCGGCTCGTTCAACCGTCGAATACCGGTGGATGAAGGCCCCCACTTCTCCCATGATCACCGGCTTGCCGTCGGTGATCCCGAAGTTCTCGCCGATCTCGCCGATCCCGATGTCCTCGCCGGGGTAGGCGTGGAAGTCGAAGAAGTCGAGGTCCGAATCCTCCACCAGCGGGGCGGTGTCGACGTACCAGGTTCCGCCGATCCCGGTCTCATTGGGAAACTGCGGGGAGAAGAAGCCCATGGTGACCAGCCCCGCCGGGTCATGTGTCTTGATGACGTCGGCGACTCCCGACGCCAGTGCCCGCACGGCGTCGATCACCATCGCTCGTTTCTGGTCGGGAATGGAGAGGTCGTAGGTCCCGGTGGCGGTCATCACGATCCCGTCCGTGAGGCTCAGCGGCGGCTGGTCGGTGAAGAGCCACTGCTCGTTGAGGATCGACCAGCCGAGCACCGCCTCGAGGGGCGCTCGTCGCTCGACCAGCCCGGTCAGGAGATCGTCCCAATAGGTGCGAATGGCCTGGTGGCCCGCCGATGTCAGGAAGTCGCTGTTCCGGTATCCGGGGAAGAACTCGGAGTCGTCCTGGCCTGCAAGTCTCCGGTAACCGCCCTCATCCGGGAGATCGTTGGAGGTCAGGAGCAACACCAGGCCATGCTTCTTGGCCAGCGCGATCGTCTCGGCCAGGGTGTCGAGGGTGTCATCACGCAGCCCCATCCCGCTGGTCTTGCCCATGCAACCGCAGCTGTCGAAGAAGAGCCGGACCGTGTTGTAGCCACGTTCGGCGAGCACGGCGAAGTCGGCGTCCATCTGCTCTGCATCGAATACTCCCGGTTCGATCACACGATCCCTCCCGTTGCGAATGACGAAGTAGTCGACGCCCCGGGGAACGAACGGCCCACCTGTTTCGTCATCGACGAAGACACCGTCCCGGATGGTGATGCGGTGCTCGGGCGGCACGTAGGGAAGGGTCGTCGTGGGGTGAACCGTCACCGCCGGCGAGCTGGTGGTCGTCGGTATGTCGGCAGTGGTGGCGGTGGTGGTGGTCCCGGCGACGGTGGAGTTACAGCCGGCCGCCACCACGGCCCCGATGATCAGGCCCTTCCACCACCCATCCAGCATGGAGCTGAACCATACCGGCAGAGGTGACGGGTCTGTGCTGCAGTCTCCTACGCGCTCGGCTATTGACCAGGGACCCACCAGGTGGCTCTTCTCCTTGATCAGTTCAGACACGGCGGCCGGTGGTCCGGGCAACCGGTGGGGGAGGAGGAGTGGGCGGCCCTGCTGGATCAGTGGTTCGAGATGACTCCCTGGCGGCAAGAGATGTTCTACAACGTCGTCATCGAAGACGCATACCCACGGTCATCGGTGGGTGTCGGCGCTGCCGAGCGAGAGGTTTCGGCGTTTTAACGTGGGCATGTGATCTACCTGCGGTCAGGCTCCTGAATGGCGAGGCGTGGAACGTCGAAGAGTCTGATTCGGGATCGGACCTTCGGTCCCTATCTTGCGACGAACTTCACCTCGAACATCGGGAACTGGTTCCAGAACGTGGCCGCCGGGATCGTGGTGTTCCAACTCACCGGGTCCAACACGCTGGTCGGCACGGTCAGCGTCCATCAGTTTCTCGCCACGCTGGTTCTCTCACCCTGGTCCGGATCCATGGCCGATCGGTTCGACCGGCGCAAGCTCTTGATCCTGGCGCAGGCGATTTCGACGGCGGGTGCGGTGGGTCTGGCCATTTGGGTTGGGTTGCAGGGAGTGGAGAAGCTGCCCGGCATCTGGCCGGTCCTCGCCGCCAGCGGGATCATCGGCCTGGGGTACGCGGTGGGGACCGCCGCCATGAACGCCCTCATCCCGGCCCTGGTCGACCGGCCCGACCTCGAAGGCGCAATCGCTCTCAATTCGGCGAGCTTCACCCTGGCCCGGGCAATCGGACCGGCCCTCGCCGGTGTGGTCGTCGCCGCCGCCGGCGCGGCATGGGCCTTCGGGATCAACGCCATCACCTTCATCCCCTTGATCGTCGTCCTCTTTCTGATTCGACCCAATTCGACTGAGCGTTCGGCGGGCGACCGGTCGGTCAGAGCCGGCCTGGCCTACGTCAGGGAGAATCGCTCGATGTTGTGGATCGTGCTCGCCACCATGGCAATCGGCTGGGCCGGCGACCCTCCCAACACCCTCTCGCCCGCCTATGCCGAACTGTTCGGTCGCGACGAATCGTTTGTGGGCCTCCAGGTTGGAGCGTTCGGCGCCGGCGCTGCCCTGGCGTCGGTCGGTGTGGGTCGGATCCGACGCCGGTTCGGCTCGGAGTCGACGACACGTCTCGGAATGGCCGCGCTGGCGATCGGTTTGATCGGCTACGCCGTCGCTCCGAATGAGATGGTCGTCCTGACCGCGCTTTTCGGGGCTGGGGTCGGTTTTCTCCTCGGGGTCACCACCACCAACAGCAACCTCCAGCATCGGCTCGACGAGGACATGAGGGGGAGGGTGATGGCCCTATGGAGTATGGCGTTTCTCGGGTCCCGGCCCCTCGCCGCGCTGGTCGATGGCGGGGTGGCCGATCTCGTGTCTCCCCGGGTGGGTGTGTTGACCGCCATTGTCCCCCTGTTCGTGGGTTGGTGGGCCATCGGCAAGGTCGTCGCTGACAACCAGAGTCCCGCGATTTGAGTCGTCTTGCCGGCGACCGGCCGTCATGGGGCTGCTGGACGGTCGGCCCAACGGGGTGATCGTCTTCGACATCGACGAGGGGTCGGTGACGTCGCTGTATGTGGTGCTCAATCCGAACAGACTCGCACATATCGCGGTTGGCTGAGTTGCCAGGGTCAGACGTAGCCGCTCCCGGTCACGTCATGCAGCTCCGGCGCGCCCCAAAGGCCAGGTAGACGAGCACCGAGTTCACTGCGTGTGTATACACATCAATGAGACGAATCACGGATGCCACAGGAATCACCCTATTGGGATGCTGAGCTCCAGGTTGTCAGACTCGCGGAGCCCTTCGAGCCATTCTTTCACCGCGAGTTCCCCAACATGGTCTCGGTGGCGTATGCGATCTCCGGCAGTCGTTGGGCGGCGGAGGAACTTGCCCAGGAGGCCTGTCTCCGGGCGTTTCGGGCTTGGGACTCCATATCCCATTACGACAAGCCGGGTGCGTGGCTGCGCCGGGTCACCATCAATCTGGCCAATTCCTGGCTGCGACGACGCGTCAGCGAGATGAAGGCCCTGGAGCGCTATGTGGTCGGTGGTGTCCACCCGTTGAGCCCGCACCCCTTGGAGGATGCGGAGTTCTGGGACCAGGTGAGACGGCTGCCGAAGCGGCAACGCGAAGCCATTGTGCTTCGCTACGTCAATGACCTGAGTTCCGCCGAGATAGCGGAGGTCCTTGACATCTCGGAGTCGTCGGTCCGCACCCACTTGCAGCGGGGCCGTGAGGTTCTGGCCCGGACGGTAGGGGGCCAGACATGAGATCCGATGATATGAGAAACCTGGGTATTGCTCTTGCCGAACGGGTCAGACGGGAAGTCGACACCGTGGAGAGGCTGGAAAGGATCATCAAGCTACGACGAAGAGGTCGTCGCCTTGTCGTCGCCTCCACTGTGACACTCCTGATCATCATCGCCGCGGTGATGCTCACGGTCTCACCCACAGAGACTCCAGTGGTCAATGACGCCACCACGACCATCCCGGCGACCTTGGAGGACCTTCAGTCATTGCCGGTCCAAGTGACGGTGGTTCTCGCCGACGACTACACGGTGGACGAATCGGGGGTTTGCAGGGGCTCCGGACCATTGGCCGGTATCGAAACCGGAAGTGGACTCGTTGTCACCAAACCGACCGGCGCTCCGGATGCCGCGACCACGGTCGTTCCGCTGCTCAACGGTCGAGAGGTAACCGAGGCATCCGGGGCTGCATCGGTTCTCTTCCGTCGGGGAGAGACGGCGGTGTGTGCGTTCACCCTTTCCCCGCTCGGCTACGACATCCGCGAGTACGCCGAGATCGCCTTCTTCCCCGAAGGCGATCCGAATATCGCATCGAGCATGACCATTTCCGGTCAACGGGTCGTCGTCAGATTCATGACGGACCCGGCCGCGGAGGTGGCTCCGACCAATGGTACGGGTGCAGACTCGTGAGCAGACTCCTGTGGACGGATCGTTCTTCTGACACGTGTGTGGAGTGTGATTCGATGAGATACGCCAGAGTTGGCACGTGGTTGGCCGCTATTGCGCTCGTGGTCGCGGCGTGTGGAACCGCCATCGGTGGCGACCCTGCCGGAAGTCAGGAAGCGACCACGACCAAGGCCGGCGAAGCGGCAAGCTCATCGGATGTCGACCCCTCGGCCTATTTCGTCGAGTTGATCAACAGCGAGGCAGATACCAAGGAGCGGCTCTCCGGATTCCATGATGAGTACAACCTCGAGGTATTTGGCGAGGGTTATAACGACTTTGTCCCTGAAGGGGAGGAGCCCGATCCGCCACCTGAACCGACCCCTGAAGAGATGCTTGAGTATCAGAGGGGATACTGGCTCGGCACCTTTGGGATCTATCTCGACGGTGTTGACGAGATCGCTGCTTTGGAGGTGCCGGTCGAGTTCGCCAAAGCCCATGTGGCCTTTGTGGATTCATCCCGGGCGTTCTACGGAACTCTTCGTGATCGTGTCTCCCAACTAACAGACTTGACCGAATTCGAGGTCCTGCTGACACCCCTATTCGACCCGTTGGTTCCCATGCCGGCCGAGATCGGGAGCTTGTACGCGGCGCTGGGCGCGGCCTGCACCGCCTTGGAAAGCCAGGGTCGGGACGCCGGCTACGCGGTAGACCTGGATTGCCCCGAACCACCAGCGGAGGTCGTCACGGTGGATGTCGAGGCGGAGGAAGTGTGGAGCGCCAGCCCCAACCCACTTGCCACCGGCGACGGGCCGGTTCAGATTCATATCACCAATACCGGCAGCGAGCCGATCCGCCCGGTTGTCCTCGACCAGATAGACGGTGACCCGCTGGATCTTCCGGTGTTGAACGGTCTCGTCCAGATCGAGAAAGGTGGAACGTCGGATTCGAGCCACACGAGCTTCAACCTGGCTTATCCCGGTGTAGAGGGTTTTGTCGATGAGACCGGGTTGATCGCCCAGCCTCCTGAGCTGGCGCCGGGAGACTCGATCGTCGCGGCGGTGTGGGGATCCGGCCCGATCGTCATCCTCGACTACCGGGCTGGCCAATTTGAGGTTGGGGCATTCGTCGTGATCGAGCGTTCGTGAATAAGCAACGACCGACCGGAGGTGGCGAGTCGCCGGTAACACGACGTACCCGGTTCTGGGCAACGTTTCTGCTGGCGCTGATGGTGGCCGGGTGTTCCAAGCCGACGATCGGGCCCACGATTCGGGTCGACTCGACGGGATGGAGCGCGATGCCAGCGACAATGGTCCACACCGGTGAGTGGTTCAAGATCAACGTGGTGAACGCGACCGACTCACCGCTGAAGTTCGTCATAGTCGAGATGAATATCGGCCAGGTTGCTGATCTACCCCTGGTCGACGGGGTCATCGACATAAGTCGGCAGGTCGTGTACGAGAGTGACGACCCAGCCGTGTCCAGCCCGTTGGTCGTGGCTTACTACGTCGTTTATCCCGAAGTACTCGGGGAAGAGGCTCCGGGATGGGCTCCCGCCGTTGTGGACCCGGGCGAGGAGGAGACGGTTGCGATCGGCAGCCCCGGCCTGGGCGGGGGCGAGCGCGGCTCCTATGCGGTCATTTCCTATGAACCAGGTGGGCTGGAGCGTGGAGACTTCGTCAGCTTCGACTTAACCGATGAGGCTGGACGTGTTCCAAGTTTCGATCCATCCGAGTAGGTTGTCTTAGGCGGCTCGAAGCTCCTTGGGTGAGCGCACCTTCATCGAAGGTCGTCCGGCACCAGGTCGGCATGGAGCCAGCCGGTCCACAGGTCCCCGGCAATTGCCTCCCACGGCTGATGGAACCCGGCCCTGTCCAACCAGCTGCCCAGACGTTGGACGTCCCTGGTGAGGAAGTCCTGGGCATGACTGTTCAGCTTGGGGTCGACGGCCTGGGGGACATCGATCAGTGTCAGCTTCCCCTCCCAGACCAAGACGTTGTAGGGAGAGAGGTCGGCATGGACCACGTCGTGGAACAACATGTGCTCTATCGCCCCGAGAAGCTGGATCCACAGACCCTCGAGCTCATCCGGAGACGACGGGCGAAACTCATGGAGTCTGGGAGCGGCGACGTCGAAATCGCCTATGTAGGTCATCAGGATCGCGTCGTCGGTCGATGCGATCGGGTCGGGGCTGGGCACCTTGGTGCCCTCCAGCTTGCACAGCGTCTCCCATTCCCGGTAGACCCACAGGCCGCCCCGCACCTCGCGGCCGAACCTGGTCTTCTTCTCGAGAGCAACCCGCACCCGGCGCTCCTTGATGAACTCCCCAGCCCGGTAGAGGGTCTCGTCACGAAAATCGCGGCGGTCGAGAGGGTGATAGAACTTCAACGCAGCAAGTTCATGCCCGGTAGTGCGCGGGTTGGCGCGACAGAGATGGACACTGGCCTCTTTACCTTGTTTGAGGGGCCTGATGACCCCATCGATGAGCCCTTCGTCGAGGAAGTACTCGATGTCTTGATCCTGCAAGGAAATGCTCCTTTGGGATGGTCCGACGCGGGGTCTGCGCCCGGCCAACCAATGGAGCGACAGCGAATGGCCGTCAGGTGTGGTCGGAGAGAGGCAGCTCGGTCGGTGTGGAAACTCTGACCATGGTGTATCCCTCCTTTTCTGCAGCGCTTCATGCGGAACAGGGCGTCGCAGCCGTCAGACTACTGCCCGCCCGGGTCGTCCGGAGGTGAATTAGGAGGACCGAGGGCCTACCTTCGGGTGAGGAGAAACGCGGCGATCCGGTACCCGGGGTAACTCGCGAAGGGCTCGACAGCCCAGTCGTCGCCGAACAGCTCTTCCAGCTCGCCCGGGGCGATGTGGCTCATTTTCGAAGTGCCGCTGAAGCTGATCCAGGGAAGGTCCTCCTTGCGGCCATAGAAGCAGTACTCGAGGAACTTGGAGCCCGGCCTCGACAGGCGGGTGGCGGTCCTCGCCATTGCTTGCCGGGCCGATCCTCTCAGGTCGTCGAGCGTCCCGAAATCGACGATGAAGTCGAACCGACCCTCGACACCGTCGATGGTCGGGGCAGTGAGGTTGCCCACAACGAATCGAGCTTCGACACCGGCGTCGGCAGCCCGGCGTCTTGCCTTCGTCACGGCCACCTCCGAGAAGTCGATGCCCCATGCTTCGAAACCGACCGACGCGAGATGGACGACATTTGCGCCGGTGCCGCACCCCAGATCGATTGCCCTCGGGTACCGAGACGGATCGACATCGCCGCGTTGGAGCAGGTCGAGCAGGTCCGTGCGGACACCGACGGAATCCCAGGGTGCCCACCACCGGTACATCAGGTCGTAGGTGGCTGCCTTCACCATCTCGTTTCCTCAGGACTCCAGCTCGGCCCGCGTCCAGATCGCCCAGAGCACGAACCCGACAAGGGACGCCAGCCCCCCGATGGCGACGATGGGGTGATCCGGCCCGAGCGGGGATCCGAGCACGCCGAGGGCGAAGCCGGCACCGGCGAGGTAAGCCACCCGGGAGACGCGCTTGGAG
>JBFHXF010000042.1:0-15723 GCA_041599115.1 Acidimicrobiia bacterium | reverse complement strand
GGGGTGAGTGACGGTGACCTGCCAACTGGCGTCGGGCTGGTCGTGGGTCACCTGTCGTGCTATGTCTGCGATCACCGGTCCCCACCCGGGGATTTGGCCGGGGTTGTCGTCGAGACGGGCCAGGGTGGTGAGGTCGACTCCAATGTCGATGATGGCACCCCGCCCGGCGGTGTGGTTTCCGCCTTCGAGCAGGTCGAGAAAGATGTCGGCTCGGATCTGGTCGATGGTCCGGGTTTCGTCTCGGGTTTTCAGACTGTATGCGGCGTCGTTGATCCTCTTGCGGATGGCGGCGACCCGGTGTGGGGGGAGTCCGAACCCGTAGAGGTTGGCGGTGCCGTCGGGGTTGGCTTCGGCGACGACCCGGCGGTTCTCCAACCCGGTTTGATATCTGGCTTCGGCCTGGTGGGGGTCAACGGCGATACACAGCTTCTGCACTCCGGCGTTGATCTGACCGGTGGTCAACCCGGGTGCCTGTTCGATGATCTGGTCGACCACCATCCCGGCGTTGTCGTCGTCGAGGTGTCTGGTGGCTTGACACAGGGTTCGTGCCCGGGCCAGGTCGATGTCGCCACGGTGTAACGCCTCCCACACCCGGGGGAGACGCTCCCGCAATTCTGTTGCCAATGCCAGCTGGCTGTCGGCGGAGCGGCGGGTCAAGGTCAACGCCGCCCGGATCTCGTCTGCGGCGAATTCGCCGGCTTCGGAACAAGACCCCCATTCGGCGTCGACCCGATGAGACACCTCCACCATCGACGTCATCAGCTGCGCCTGAAGATGAGACAACAACCGGGATTGGGCTTTCAAAACGGTGACCACATCGGCACCCGACAAAGATCCCACTTCGACCGCTGACAGGACCGCCGCCAGGTAAGGGCTTGGAGCCATCTCCGCAAGACCCTTCGGTATCCCTCCCGTAGTATCGAACATATGTTCGAGCATACCAACCGCCCAAGACAGATTCCATACCCTTGTTGCGACATCGGCCCCGTGAGAACCCAACCGGTGAGTGTCGCCTAAGGCGGCAGGACTACTGGTGGGCTTGGCCTCCGAAACGAGGCTGCTGATTTGCTTGATCGGCAAAACTTGTGACTTCACCGCCCTGCCGACGCTACCCGCAGTCGCTCGGGGACCCCATGGCGTGTTTTCCGACTCGCCGTCAGAACCCTTACCGGATAGGTTCATCCGGATGGAAGGCACCACCGACCGCTTGGTCGCGTCACGCAAGCCTCGCAGCAAGCTCCTTCGCGGCATCTACTTCATCCTGGGCTTGATCTGCCTCGGCTTCGTGTATGTCAGTTTCCTTCCCGGCATTCCCACGTTCGACTTTGTCATCCTCGCCGCCTTCTTCTTCTCGATGTCATCCGACAAGTTCTATTCCTGGATGATGAACCACAAGGTCTTTGGTCGGATCATCAGCGGGTACAGAGAAGGTGGGTTGACCATGCGAATGAAATGGTTGGCCGCAATCGCCATCGTGGCCTCTCTCAGCTTCTCCGCATTCGTGTTGATCGATAGCCAGATCCTGAGAGTGGTTCTTCTCCTGGTCGGGGTTTATGCACTGTGGTTCGTATTCACCCGGCGGACCAAGGCAAAGACGGCTCCCGATCAGCCTCCGCTGACGGCCTGAAGAACCCTGACCTCGCTCGACGTACCCACGGCAGCCTGGAGGTCGGCCCGTGTCCCATCGACGAATATCAGCACGTGATGCCGGATGGAACCCTGTTCGTCGAGGAGATGGCCTTTCAATGCCGGCTCCCGAGCGAAAAGCCGATCGAGGACCTCGATCAAGGTACCCCCTTCAATCTCATGTTTCAGGCCGTTCCGCGCGGCTGGCTCCAGGACCCTGGGAAGTCGTACCTGGGCCACTAGAGAAGTGAGACCGCTGCGATCCGCGGAAACGACGAAGCGAGGCACTCCCAAGAATCGCCGTTGTTCTCCGTGATCCAGATCTTTCCCCCCGTCGTGCCAAAGGCGAAGAGCCCGGCGCCGTCGCCGTCAAAAGCTCCACGGAGCACCCCGGTGAATTGGGGGGCGTGAGGCCATCCGGCTCCCGAAACTGACCAGCTGTCGCCATCATCGTCTGACGTGTAGACGCGCAGCACCCCATCAACTGGAAGTCGGTTCTCACTCGACTCGAGCGGAACCGTGAAGAGACGGCCACTGCCGTGATCCCGCCAGATGACAAAGCCGAAATCGGCCGGGAGGCCATTTGCGATCCGCTCCCAATTATCCCCGCCGTCTGTCGTACGGTGCATTCCCATGTGATCCTGACGCCAGATGTGATCAGGTCTGTCCGGATCCTGGGCTAGGGCGTGCACGCAGTAGCCGACCTCCGGCCGCGGGGCGTCCTCCGGGATGCCCGCTGGGGGAACGCCATCATTCTTCAGCTCCCACTTTTCGCCGCCGTCGTCGGACCGGAAGACTCCGACAGCAGAGATCCCCACCCATGTTCTCTTGCCGGCCGTGAGGATGCGGTGTGCGGTCAGCCCTCCCGCGCCGGGCTGCCAATCCTTTCGGGTGTGGTGCTCGTTGAGACCGGCCACCGGCGACCAGGTGAGACCATTGTCGCCGGACGCGAAGAGCCCGGCGTGGGCGACGCCGGCCAAGATCCGAGAATCATCGGTGTGGAAACGCCAGATCTGTTCCATCTTTCGCTCCGAACCTTCTTCCCAGGCCGGAGGGCTGTCAATTGGCTCCCAAGTCCGCAGATCGTTGCTCCGGTGGATCCCGACGCCGAACCAGTTGCTGGCCACAGCGGCGAGGAAGGTCCCGTCGGGGGCGCGCCCGAAGGTTGTCACCTTCCACCCTGGGAACATCGGGCCCTCGACGGCCCAGCCCGAGGCGGACTTGCTCAGGACATAACCGCCCTTTTCAGTACCCACCAGTAGGCGCGTCATCTCTTTACCTCTCATCAAGATAGCTCTCGCCTAGTTTCGCAGCGATGCGTCCTCTCAGTCGGCGGGCCTTAGGCTCCATCACGGCGGTCACCATGGGGATTGCCACCTTTCCCCAGGTGGTCTTCAGCGTGCTCGCCGCCAACCTCATCCTCGAGTTCGGCGTGGAGAGGTGGCAGATCGGCGCTCTGGTCACCGCGACAGGAGTCACCGGTGCCTTGTTTTCCCCTGCATTCGGCAGGCTCACCGATTGGATAGGAGCGGCACGGGCCACGATCGGCGTGCTATTCACCGGGATGGTCGGCATCGGTCTGATCGCCATTTCACCGACGTACCTTCTCCTGCTGGCGGGAGCCATCATCAGTGGTGGTCCCCAGGGGTGGAGCAATCCGGCCACCAATGCGCTGATCGTCGAAAACACACTGGTCGGAAGTCGCGGGATCCTCACCGGTGTCAAGCAGTCCGGAGTCCAGATGGGCACTTTTCTGGGTGGGCTCCTTCTCCCACTCCTAACCGCTCTCTGGGGTTGGAGAGTCGCCGTCATGTCGTTTCTCGTCGTCCCGGCCTTTGGGCTGGCCGGAATGTGGAACCGGCCCCGGCAGCCGGGCAGGACCGCTGCCGTCAGGGAGGCCGCCGGTGCCCTCCCCGCCATCGTCAAGTGGATCACCTTCTACGGGACGGTCTCCGGGCTGGCGACTTCGGCCATGTTCACCTTCCTCCCTCTGTTTGCCGAGGAAGCGGAGGGATGGACCGGCACTCAAGCCGGATGGCTGATCGCCGGGGTCGGCCTGGTGGGTGTCATCGCCCGCATCGTCTGGGGCTCTCTCGCCGAGGGAAGACTCGGTCACGGCAGAACTCTTGTGGTTCTCGCCGCCGAGGCGGTTGTCTCCGCCGCGTTGCTCGTGCTAGCTGCCACCGATGTCCTTCCCTCCTGGGTGCTGATTCCCGCTGCCGTGCTCTTCGCCGCAGGGGGGATTGCGTGGAACGCGGTGGGAATGCTGGCCGTCATGGACTTCTCACCCCCCGAACTGGTTGGCAGGGGCACCGGGGTGGTCCTTCTCGGATTCTTGCTCGGAATCGGGGCCGGGGCCCCCTTGATGGGGCTGTCCGTGGATCGGCTCGGCGTCTATGGGCCGGGCTGGGCCGGAGTAGGCGTCCTCTTCGTGGTGTGCGTCTTCGTAGCCAGGAAGATCCACGAGACCATTACCCTCGCCACCCAGTGAGACTGGTCATAGCCAGGTGCACGGTCGACTACACGGGACGACTCGACGCCCATCTCCCCGAGGCCGTTCGTCTGATCATGGTCAAAGCCGATGGGACGTTGGCCATCCATTCTGACGGCAATGCCTCCAAGCCACTCAACTGGATGATCGCACCGAACACAATCGAGACTCTGGAGGATCGCTGGGTTGTGAGCAATGCCAGGGGCGAGCGGCTGACGATCCAGATCGAGGAGATCTTCGAAGACGTGACTCACGATTTGGGAGACGACCCGGGGTTGGTAAAAGATGGCGTCGAGCGTCAACTTCAGGAATTACTGGCGGACCGTCCGTGGGTGCTCGAAGAGGGCCTCAGCCTCCTCAAGCGGGAGTTCCCCACCGACATCGGTCCAGTCGATCTGCTCTGTTCGGATGCCTCGGGCCGGACTGTGGCCGTTGAAGTGAAGCGCCGCGGCGATATCGACGGTGTCGAACAGTTGGCGCGATATGTCGAGCGGTTGAACAATGATCCCCGGCTCGCCCCTTCGAGGGGGATATTGACCGCGCAAATCATCACGCCACAAGCCCGCGTCCTGGCTGAGGCGCGCGGTCTCGAGGCGATCGAAATCGATTACGACGGTTTGCGGGAGGTCGAGGACACCGAGATGCGTCTGTTCGATGTCCGCTGAGCATGTTTGACATCGTCTTCTTCCATCCCGAGATACCGCCCAACACCGGCAACGCGATGCGACTTGCCGCGGTTACGGGATGCAGGCTCAGCCTCATCGAGCCGCTCGGCTTCGAGATGGACGACACCCGGCTGCGCAGGGCAGGAATGGACTACCGGGACAAGGCCTCGGTCTCGGTGTTTCCCGATCTGGAGACCTGGAAGAGGCAGACACGACCCCCAAGGGTCTTTGCACTCACCGTTGATGCCGAATTGGCCTATGCCAGCGCCGGCTATATCGCCGGTGACGCCTTTCTGTTCGGACCGGAATCGGTCGGTCTGCCCGAAGACGTCAAGGACCTGCCATGGATCGATGCTCATCTCCGAATCCCCATGGTGTCGGGGATGAGATCGCTCAACTTGTCTAATTCCGCGGCGGTTGTGGTCTATGAGGCCTGGCGTCAGATCGGATTCGCCACAGGGGGCTGAGCTAGCTCACACGATCGGCGAGAAGTGAGAAGGCGATGGCCTCAGACAGCACTGACTTCTCCAGATCCCCGAGGTCCTGACTCTCGTTGGGAGCGTGGATGGCGCTAGTCGGGTCGCCGCACCCGATCACAAGGATCGGTGCCCCAGGAAACATCTCCGAGAACGTCGCGATGAAAGGAATCGATCCTCCTGCCCCTACTCCGACAGGCTCGGTCCCGTAAGCCTCGGTGAAGGCCTCGCTCCAGGCTGTCACCGCGAAATTGTCTTGATCGAGTGCGGAGGGCTCCCCCTTCTCTTCGTGGAGGAACTCGATCCGCGCCCGCCATGGGGCGTTGGCGAGGATGTGGCTCTTAAGGGCCTGGAGAGCGGCGGCGGTGTCCTCTCCCGGCGCGATTCGGAGACTCACCTTGGCCCTGGCCGCGGGCACCAGTTGGTTGATGGCCTCCGACACCTTTGGAGCATCCAGCGCCAGTACCGACACCGCGGGCCGGGCCCACAGACGGGATGGGATCGAGCCCGAGCCGATCTGTTCGAGACCCTCGATGACGCCGGCCTGAGAGCGGAACATCTCGTCGGGCATGTCAAGACCCTCGACCTCGTAGCTCTTCAATCCCTCGATGGCGACATTGCCGTCATCGTCCATGAGGGTTGCCAGGAGCCTGGTCATGGCACTCAGGGCATCGGGGTAGACCCCGCCAAACTGGCCGGAGTGAACCGGCTGTGCGAGGGTGCGGAGCTCGAACGAGCAGGCGACCACCCCTCTCAGCGAGGTGAGAAAGGCGGGAACCCCCACCTCCCAATTGCCTCCGTCGCCGATGACGATCACGTCGGGGTGTAGCAGGTGACCATTCTCGGCCAGGATTTGGTCCAGGCCTTCCGACCCCGCCTCTTCCTCTCCCTCGAAGAAGAGCTGAATTCCTACGGGAAGCCCTTCTCCGTGGGCGGCAATGGCTCCAAGATGCATCACGATCCCTGCCTTGTCGTCCGAAGCTCCCCTCCCATAGAGCCTGCCATCCTGCTCGAACGGCTCGAAGGGCCCGGTTTCCCAATCTTCGATCGGCCCGGGAGGCTGCACGTCGTAGTGGGCGTAGAGGAGAAGCGTGGGGGCGCCCTCCGGTGCCGGTATCTCGCCGAACACCGCTGGATGACCGCCGCCTTCCAGCAGTCGGGTGTTGGAGAAGCCGTTGGCTGCGAGATGGTCTCGGATGGTCTCGGCCGCCTCGCGAACCTTCGCCGGGTCATAACCAGGGGCGCTCACAGATTCCAGGCGCACGAGATCGGAGAGAAGCGACTTGAGTTGTGGCATCTCTGCCGCGACCGCCGCCCGAAGATGATCGTGCATTAGGTGAGGGTAACTGGACTCGATGGCTCACAGACCAGGCGATCGACCATCATGTGATCATGATCTCGTTCCGAGTTTCCCGAATCCCGGTGACAGTGCGACCCGCCTTCCTGGTTGTGTCGGCACTGCTGGGATTTTCGACGAGATCGCTCAGCAGGATGTTGATCTGGATCGTGATCGTCTTCTTCTCCATTCTGATACACGAGTTGGGCCACGCCCTGACCGCCCGTCACTTCGGGTCGACGGTTGATATAGAGCTCAATGCCATGGGTGGCCTGACCAGCTGGTCCGTTCCGGCCGAGGAGTTCGGACCGGGCCGCAGGGCCCTCGTCGCCGCCGCAGGTTCTGGTGTGGGGGTCGCATTCGGAGCCGCGGTTTGGCTGGTTGCTCACTTCTCGGGCCCTTTCCAGGGGACGGGCGGTTACGTGATCAACTCTCTCATATGGGTCAATCTGTTTTGGGGGCTGCTCAACTGGCTCCCGGTGCGACCCCTGGACGGGGGCCATCTGCTCATCTCCATCCTCGAGAAGGTGGCCCCTCGCCGATTTGAAAAGATCTCAGATGCGATCTTCTTGGCTGCGGCGGTCGTGGCGTTGGCCGTGTCCCTCTATCTGAGTCTGTTCTTCGCGGCGCTGATCTCGGGATGGTTGCTCTGGAACGAGTTCGTCCGAAGACGACCGCGCCGGCCGCCAGTCGGCCTGCCACCCATGACATACGACGACGCCGCAACGATGACCAATTCCAGCGAGGAGCCGGACCAGGTCGACGGCTAGCCTCTGTGGCAAATGGACTTCAGCTACAGCCCGCGGGTCGAAGAACTCAGAAACGCTCTCCTCGATTTCATGGAGACGATGGTCTACCCCGCCGAGACGGTCTACGCCCTCCAGATGGACGAATCCGGCGACCCACATCATCATCCGCAAATCATCGAGGATCTGAAGAAGGAGGCTCGTGCCCGCGGCCTGTGGAATCTCTTCCTCCCCGATCCTGAGTATGGCGCCGGCCTCTCTGTTCTCGAATATGCGCCGCTTGCCGAGATCACCGGGCGCAGCCCACATATCGCCCCAGAAGCTCTCAACTGCTCTGCCCCGGATACCGGCAACATGGAGATCCTTCACATGTTCGGCACTCCCGAGCAGAAGCAGAGGTGGCTGGTGCCGCTACTGGCCGGCGAGATCCGCTCGGCCTTCTCGATGACCGAGCCAAATGTGGCGAGCTCGGATCCGACGAACCTGACCACCAGCATCGAGCTTCAGGGGGAGAGTCTCATCATCAATGGGCGCAAGTGGTTCAGCTCGGGGGCCGCCTCGGAGCGATGCAAAGTTACCATCGTCATGGGTGTCACCGATCCCAGCGGCGAGTCGCACCGGATGCAGTCGATGGTGATCGTGCCACTCGATACTGCGGGGGTCGAGGTCGAACGGGAGCCGACGGTGTTCGGCTACCAGGACAGGGGAGGGCATCCTCAAATCAGATTCGATTCGGTCCGTGTCCCCGCGACCAGTCTCCTCGGTGAGATCGGTGGTGGCTTTGCCATTGCTCAGGCTCGTCTCGGGCCCGGGCGCATCCATCAGTGCATGCGGTCGCTTGGGGCCGCCGAGCGTTGTCTCGACTTGATGGTGCAGCGGTCTCAGGCGCGTTCAACCTTCGGCCGCCCCCTTTCGGAGCAGGGAGTGGTCAGAGAGTGGATCGCCGAATCGCGCATCCGCATCGAGCAGGCAAGGCTGCTGGTGCTCAAGACCGCATGGATGATCGATCAAGTGGGGACAAAGGGCGCTCGAACCGAGATCGCCGCGATCAAGGTCGTTGCCCCAGCCGTCTTGACCTATGTGGCAGACCGGGCAATGCAGTTGTTCGGAGCGGCGGGGTTCACCGCCGACTTCCCCATCGCCTCGATGTATTCCCTGGGCCGATGGCTGCAGATCGCCGACGGACCGGATGAGGTGCATCGGCGGTCTGTGGCCAGGTCCGAGTTGGGGCGACTCGGGCCAAACGACACCGCTACCTGGTGAGAACCGAATCATCGGAAAAATCGGGAACAGAAACCACTTGATTCTGCGTTTATCGGTTTCAGCAGATGATGAGGGAACGATGTTTGATGTGAAGTTCACTCCCTGGCGTGACGACGCGGCATGTCTGTCTGTGGGCGATGATGTGTCGTTTTTCCCCGACGCCGAGGATGTTCTGGCGATTTCTCGGGCCAAGGCGGTGTGTTCCACCTGCCCGGTCGCCTCGGAATGTCTCACCTGGGCAATCGAGACCAACCAGGGCGAGGGGGTTTGGGGCGGCCACACCTCGAAAGAGAGAAGGTCGATTCGCCGCCGCTGGCTCGAGGTTGTCGAAAAGGCCTCATAACGGCGGGACGACGGTCAGCGAGCCTCAGCGCTTCCGTTCTGCAGGTTCATCTGAGTCCGGCCCCTGGGATGTGGCAATGTGAACCAGAGCGTCACCCGAGTTGACCAAAGGTCGGAGAGTCTGGGCGATCACCCAACCTGATTGGCTGGCTTTGACCTGGGTCGGTCGGGAGGCGAATGCATCGGATATGGAGGCCACCGGGTCGCCGGTCTCGACGTAGTCGCCCAGATTGACCAAGATCTGGACAAGACCGCCCCGGCGCGCTCTCACCCATCGCGTCCTCCTCACCAGCCGTGTCGGCTTGGCCCTTGGCAGACGGATATCGATCATCCCGAGCGAGCGCAGGGTCCTCATCACGCCGATCACCCCGGTCTGTATGGCGTCCTCGTCGAACCGGTGTGCCTGGCCCGCCTCATAGAGCAGGACCGTGGCCCCCACCTCTGACCCGGCCTGACGTAGGGAGCCGTCGCGCAGCTTGGCGTGAATGGTGAAAGGCGCGCTGAAAGCCTTGGCAAGCTTCAAGGTGTTCGGATCATCGATGTTGGCTCTGATCTGGGGGAGGTTGGTGCGGTGGTTGGTGGCTGTGTGCAGGTCGATGCCGACGCTGCACTGACTCACGATCTCGGTCATGAAGAGATGGGCGAGCCTCGCTGCGGTCGAGCCGCGTGGCGATCCTGGAAAAGAGCGGTTGAGATCGCGTCGATCCGGCAGATAGCGCGACTCGATGATGAAACCGAGAGGGTTGACGATGGGGACGGCGATGAGGGCCCCCTTGAGATTCTTGGCATCGAGGTCCTGCAGGACCCGCCGAACGATGTCGATTCCGTTGAGTTCATCACCGTGGATTGCCGCCGAAAGCCATACGGTGGGACCGGAGGATCGTCCGTTGACGACGGCCACCGGCAGCGACTCCACCGACCCCGTGGGAATCTTGGCAAAAGGAAGTTCGATCCTCATCTTGCGGCCAGGGGGGACGGTCACCCCACCCACCGAAACGGGGCCGTTGCGGGAATCAGCCACCGGTGTGCCGGCTCGACCCCATGCCGGCGTTGTCCTCGACGTATTCGATGATGGCGTCGGCGATGTCAACCCCGCTGGCAGCTTCGATCCCTTCGAGTCCCGGTGACGAATTGACCTCGAGGACCATGGGGCCTTCTGAGGATTGCAGCATGTCCACCCCGGCGACGCTGAGCTCCATCGTCTTCGCAGCGCGCACAGCCGTCGCCCTCTCCTTCGGCGTCAGCTTTATGGGCATGGACGAACCGCCCCGGTGCAGATTCGATCTGAACTCCCCGGGTCCCCCCTGGCGTTTCATCGCCGCGACCACCTTGCCCCCGACTACAAAGGCCCTGATGTCGGCGCCGCCTGCTTCTTTGACAAAGTCTTGAACGAGAATGTTGACGTCGAGCTGGCGGAAGGCTCCGATGACCGACTCGGCCGCCTTCTTCGTCTCGGCGAGGACTACCCCCAGACCCTGAGTTCCCTCGAGGAGCTTCACGACTACCGGAGCCCCGCCGACCACATCGAGGATCCCACTGATGTCCTGGGTGGAATGGGCGAAGCTGGTGGTGGGGAGTCCAACTCCGGCCCGCGAGAGCAGTTGCAGGGAACGCAGCTTGTCCCTCGACCGCGATATCGATTGGGAGCTGTTCAGCGTGTATACGTCAGCCATTTCGAATTGCCGCACCACGGCGGTGCCGTAGAACGTGTAGGAGGCACCGATGCGGGGGATGATGACATCGGGTCGCACTTCCTCACCTTTGAAGAGCACCTTGGGCCGGCGAGCGGTGATCTCCATGTAGCAGCGGAGGTAGTCGACGACCGAGACCTCATGACCACGGTCCCTCGCCGCCTCTTTGAGTCGGCGTGTCGAATAGAGACCGGAGTTCCTTGACAGAATGGCGATCTTCATGAGCCGTTCAGACCGTTCTTGGGTGGGCGCCCGCCCAAGTAACTCCGACCCGGGTCGACGAGGAAGTGCTTTCTCACCGAGCGACGTCCCAAGAGCATTCGAAAACTCATCTCATCGCGGGTCGTCAGATTCACCAATGCCTCTATCTCTTGTTCGGCAACGATCAACTTAGTTCGGATCACAGGCCTCAACTCTGTCCGGCCCCCAGGGTTCTTCACCTTTCGATCCATGACGATCGGTGCCTCACACTCGATCCTGGACTTCTTCGAGCGCTGCCGCGGGTGGATGGCGAACCGCACCCACTCGGTGTCGCCACGGACAAACCGTTCGATGTCGAAGGCGTGAAGCGAGGAGTTGTCGGCCCCGGTGTCGACCTTTGCCTTCATCGCGACAACTCCGAACTCCGGCAATTGAACCCACTCACGCCATCCGATCGTTTGCAGTCCCGAGCCACTCATCACGGGCGACCCGTGCCAACCAGGTGAAATGGAGCGGTCAGGCGTCGGTCTGGTCGATGGATCGGCGTGTTTACCGGGAGAGAAGCGAGTTCTTGCACCACGGCATGGTAATTGGCACTACTTTCAGCGGATGACTCAGAGAAGAAACGCCCTGGTGACCGGGGCCGCCAGTGGTATCGGGAGGGCTATCGCCCAGCGTCTTGTGGATGACGGACACCAGGTCCTATCGGTCGACCTCCGTCCCGACCCAGATGGCCCGGGCACGGCCATTCAGGCAGATCTGACCACCAGAGAGGGGAACCGTCGGGCGGTCGAGGCCGCCCTGGATCACCTCGGGGCGCTAGATCTCATTGTCCCCTGCGCGGGGTTTCAGCATGTCTCGCCGGTGGAGTCCTTCGAGGAGGACCGTTGGGATGCGTTGGTGGGTGTGTTGCTGACCAGCCCTTTCCTGCTTGCCAAATACTCGTGGGAACATCTCAAGACGTCGGGTCGCGGTCAGATGATCGTCATAGCGTCAGTCCACGGGTTGGTGGCATCGCCCTTCAAGACGGCCTATGTGTCGGCGAAACACGGGGTGTTGGGTCTCACCAAAGTCCTGGCTCTCGAGGGGGCCGAGCACGGCATCAGGGTCACTGCGATATGTCCGGGTTACGTCCGCACTCCCCTGGTGGAAGCTCAAATACCGGCACAGGCCGCCGCCCACGGAATGAGTGAGGACGAGGTGCTGCGGGATGTGATCCTGGGCCCGCACGCGGTCAAAGAGATGATCGAGCCTTCGGAGGTGGCGGATCTGGTGGCCTTTCTCCTCACCGAAGCGGGGAGAACCATCACCGGCTCACCGGTGGTGATGGATCTGGGATGGTCATCACGGTAGTGAGACTTACGAAATCTGCTATTTGACATATCAGATTTTGTCATGCATAATCCATGGGGTAATGACATCCCACACCTACCTAAGAGGAGGTTTGCAGCACATGCTCACCAGATTCGACCCTTTTCAGGATTTTGACTGGTTGAATCGCCCCAATCTGCAGACACGCGGCTATATGGCCGCCGATGTCTACCGGCAAGGGGATCGCTACTTCCTGGAGATGGACGTCCCCGGTGCAACCGACGACAACATCGATATCACAGTGGAGAAGAACACCCTGACCGTGGCAGTGGAGAGGCCCCAGAGAGACACCGACGATGAGACCATGGTGGTCCGCGACCGTCCGTTTGGAACTTTCTCCCGCCGGTTCTACCTCGGCGAGGGTCTCGACGCCGACCGCATCGAAGCCTCGCTCAACAACGGAGTCCTCACCCTTGTCATCCCCATCGTGGAGGCTGCCAAGGCGCGCAAGATCGAGGTCGGCACCGTTCGGGACGCCATCGAATCCTGATCACTTCCTCCTAGCAGACTCGACGACGCCCCGAGGACCTCTCGGGGCGTCTTGTCGTGTGCCGGCGTAGACCCGGCCGATGGTCGGATTGGCGACAAGTCTGCCGCCGGGTCGGGCATGCAACCGTTTATCGGTATCGAGGAGCGACAATGGGAGACATGGCAAGAGAGAAACGACGACGACCCGCGTGGCTGGTGGGGTTGATCCTCGCGGTGGTCGTGTTCGCCATCGTTCTCCTGGTGTTCAACCTGCTCGGTTACGGGGACGATCCATCGCTGGGAGCGATTGCTGTCCAGGGCAGAACGGCCGCGACATTCGGGCCGTGAGCGAGGAGGAGCCCGGCCTCCCTGGCTCCTCCCAAATGCGGGCCCTGGGACTGGTGGCGTTGGGACAGCTCTTCGCCCTGAGTCTCTGGTTCTCGGCATCTGCAGTCTCACCACAGTTGGCTTCACTGTGGGAACTCTCCGCGGGAGAGGAAGCCGGACTCACCCTCGCAGTCCAGGTGGGTTTTGTGGCCGGTGCCGTCCTGCTGGCGATATTCAGCGTCACCGACACGGTCCCAAGTCGGAGATTGTTCGTCGTCAGTGCTCTGGGCGGGGCCGCAGTCAACCTCGGGCTTCTTGGAGTTGATTCGGCATCGGTGTCTCTCGGGCTCGGCCTTCGCTTCCTGACGGGTATGTTCCTCGCCGGTCTCTACCCGGCCGGTCTCAAGGTGATGTCGGGCTGGTTCAAGCGAGGACGGGGGATGGCCCTCGGAGTTCTGGTCGGCGCACTCACGGTTGGCTCCGCTTCGCCTCACCTCGTCAGGGGATTAGGTCTCGATTGGCGTGGAGTGGTCGTCTCTGCATCCCTACTCACCATCGTTGCGGCCGTAATCATGACCCGTGTCGCCGACGGGCCCTACGAGGTGCCCAGCCAACCATTCCGCTGGGACCAGGTGAGTCGTGTTGTGAAGAACCGCGGGGTCAGGCTCTCCACTTACGGCTATCTCGGTCATATGTGGGAGTTGTATGCCATGTGGACCTGGGTCGCGACCTTCCTGGTTGCCTCCGCCCGGGAGGGTGGGCGCGATTACGGCTCAGAATCCCTGATCGCCTTTGCCGTGATTGCAGTTGGCGGTGCGGGATCCTGGGTAGCCGGTGTGATAGCCGACCGTTTCGGCAGAACTCGCATCGCCGGAGCGGCGATGCTCATGTCGGGAAGCTGTGCTCTGGTGACACCCCTGATCTTTGGCCTCTCGTTGTGGGTCGTTCTCCCGGTATTGAGTGTCTGGGGTTTCAGCGTCGTGGCGGACAGCGCCCAGTTCTCAACCATGGTGACCGAGACGGCCGATGCCGGGGTACGGGGCACGGCCTTGACGCTGCAGACAGCAGCAGGGTTCCTGCTGACTCTCGTGACGATTCGCGGCGTCCCGGCCATTGCCGAATCAATCGGCTGGCGGTGGGCGTTTCCAGTCCTGGCGATCGGCCCTGCTGCCGGCATATGGGCGATGGTTCGGCTGGCGAGAAGTCCCGAGGCCATCAGGCTGGCGGGTGGAAGGGGCTGAACCTCCTGGAGGGTCAGCTCGCCCATGCTCTTCGGGCTACACCGCCGGCTCGATGATCGGTTTGCCGTTGCAGTCGATCCCCTCCGCAGGTCGGTAGTCGGCGACGATCGTGTCCACCACGACCCGACCGTCGTCATAAGTGCGCCGCCGGTCGGTCTCGACGTGGGTGCAGGCACGCCGCCGGGCGGTCCGCTGTTCCAGCTCGTCGATGATTATGTGTTGCGTCGAGTACATCGACACGGTGATCGTGGTTTCGGTGTAGTCGGTATCGATCAGGACAGGGAAGCCTGTGGTGTTCTCGATCACCAAGTCGGGCCCCGGTGTCGAGATCGTGGCCTCGCGCCCGTAGGGATATCGGGAGAAATAGATCGAGTGACTGCGATACTCCACGAAGTCGAATCCGGCGAAATACGCGGCATTGAAGAATGTCGTGGCGAATTGGGAGACTCCACCCCCAACCTCGGCGGTCATGATGCCTCCCCTGATGGCACCCGCCGCGACAAACCCGCGGTCGGCAGTTCGGGGGCCGACATAGTCGTTCAGCGATAGAACCTCCCCGGGCAACAGGTAGATCCCGTCCACGATGTCAGCGATGCGATGAATGTTCTTGACCCGGTTCTCGCAGCAGCTGTGCTTGGTCGTGAACGACGAAACCTGTTCGACTATCAGTGACCCGTCGGCGTAGGCACGCTGAATCGGGTCCTCGAGCCCCCGCGGCCGCAAGACGACCGGGATGAATGGTGGCGCCTGACCGGTGAGGATCAGATTCGCGATCACCCCGGCCGACCCTGGATCACAACAGACCTGCGGCGGCCGCCCTGCCTCTAGAACCTCGATGTCACCGTCGACCACGCGAAGAATCGGCTTGATGGGCGGAGAAACCGGCTTGCGAAAGTGAGCCTCGAGACCGTCTTGCAGCGAGGCGAGGTCGAATCCGGCGTCTATATGCCCGTGGTGGGCTGTGATGATCAAGTGTGACCGCAGATGTTCACCGCTGAGTCGGACGGCTTCTCCTTTGACGCTGATCCTGATTCCGGCGCGTGTCAAGAGTGTCAGCCGGGCGACTTCATCCCGGGCGGCGGCGTCGCTCACGGTGGGAAGGAGATCGACCAGTGTCGCGTCGAAATGCCCGGGGGGTGCGATCAGGTCGATGTGCTCGAGTTGATCGACAAGTCCGTCGACGTCGACGGTGGCGCCGACTACTCCCGGCACCAGCACGAGCTGGCCCCTTGGATCGGTGACCATCGATGGCTCCTCCGCGGGACGCGTGGTCAGGCGCAAGTCGGACGCGAACCTGGCGCGGGCCACGTCGGAGTCAAACCGCCAGGAGACCTCGGCGGGGACGCGCGCCAGCGGAGTGGTCAGCCAAGAGGTGAACTGAAGAAGCAGTCCCCCGGATCGGCGAGCCTCCATGACATTTGAGACCGTGGCCCCCTGGTCGTAGCGCAATCCGATGCTCGCCGCGGTGAGCCGGATTGC
>JBFHXF010000041.1:0-15856 GCA_041599115.1 Acidimicrobiia bacterium | reverse complement strand
TTGGAAACAGACTGATGGACGGGTGAGGTGGTTCATCGCCGGGTATGGCACCACCGGAACCATCAGCGGTGTGGGTCGCTACTTGAAGGAGATGGACTCTTCGGTCCAGGTGATCGGTGTCGAGCCAGAGCCGGGGCATCGCCTGCCGGGCATGAAGAGCTTTCGTGAGGCTCGGGAGCCTGGGCTCTTGGATCGGACGGTCATCGATCAAACGATTGTCGTCGGGGACGACGACGCCTACCGGACGACCAAAGAGATCTGGCGCCGGGAGGCTCTCATGGTGGGTCCGTCCACCGGCGCCGTCGTCCACGCTGCCACCGAGATCCCGGCGGACGCCGGTGACCTGGTGGTGGTCATCTCCGCAGATTCAGGAGTCAAGTACACGAGCTACTTCGAGGAGATCCTCGGTAACGAGGGGCGGCCAGCTCTCTAGTCGAGACGGCTCCCTCCGGAGCGAAGGCTTAGACAGGGACTAGTCACCTCAGTGATCCAGGGAATGGACCTCTGCTCCTGCCCTTCAGCGGTCGATGACCCTCACATGAGATCGCTTACTCCCGCCGGGATTCATTTCACACCGTATCGCACGCGTCTAGCTCGGATAGCCGGCATTCTGACTTCTGCGGGGCTTCTCTTCGCACTTGGCGCGCCGATGGCGGCGTTTGGAGTGGGCGGCGAGCAGGTGACTATCTGTCATGCCGCCGGGCAAGACGGCACAACCCAGTTTCTCACCCTCACCCTTCCCTACACAGCGGTTTACGGACAAGCAGGTCACTTCTATGAAAACGGGACTCCCCGGGCCGGTCATGAGGAGGACTACGTTGGTACTTGCCTCGTAGAGTCCACGGCTACGACGGTTGCAGACACGTCGACCACCACCACAGCGTCCGAGTCGACCACCACCACAGCGTCCGAGTCGACCACCACCACGGCGTCCGAGTCGACCACGACCACCACTGTGGCTGCGGCGACCACAACCACCACCCCGCCTTCAGGTGATCCAGAGGTCGAAGCCGTGGTCTCCGATCCCGGTCCCGATGATGGATCCGGCGATATCACATCAGGTACGACAGAGTCCTTTGCCCCGGCGACGCCGAGCGACGACGAGGTCGTGGCCGAGACCCTTCCGTTCACGGGCTTTGAGGATCACCTAATCGTCCCGGCCCTGGTGTTGCTCCTTGCCGGCGTCTTCGCCGTTTACATCACCCGGGGATTCCGGACGGCAGTGGGGATGCATGCCTCGGTTGACAGCGACCACTTTGGTCTCGGTCTGCACCGTGGTCGGCATGAGCCGGGCAGCTTCTGAAGCCTGTCCGGTCGACTAGGTCTCCAGCTAGTCAAGCCTCGTACATCACTAACGGTGCGTAGGTCGAGGTAGGTTGGGTTCGGATGACGCTCCGAGAGTCTTTCGCTGCTTTGTCTACCCCCTTGATTGCTGATGCTTGCGTGAGGCTCTCGCTTCCGAACCTGGTGGCAACGGCCGGGCTCAAACCGAGCGGAGCTATCGAGGAGTAGCTGGAGAGCATCGAGCGCTCAGATACGAAGAAACCCCCACGTTGGCAGGGGTTTCGTTCGTGGTCAGGGACGGCGTCGATCCGTCGACCTCTGGTTTTTCAGACCAGCGCTCTACCGACTGAGCTACCTGACCTCCCAGACGGACCTCGAGGGATCCGGCTGGCGGGCACGACGGGATTTGAACCCGCGACCTCCGGCTTGACAGGCCGGCGAACACTCCAGGCTGTTCTACGCGCCCTGGGATCGTCAAACCCGATGTTCTTCGGGGGTGACGCAGGGAGTATATCGACGGGGCCGGGCTGCTCAAGACGGGTTGGACGCGTCGTGAGCCCAGACAACATGGCTGACCTGGAGAGATGGCGTCAGTCGGAATGACGCAGCAGGACCTTTCCGATCTGCTCTCCAGAGTCGAGAAAGCGGAGGGCATCGGGTAACTGGTCAAATGCAAAGATCTGTCCCACCGGGACCTTGCGATCGCTCATCGTCGTCCAGTTGGTGGCACGGGCAAACTGGGCATGTGACGACATGGAGGACCCGATCAGCTCGAGTTGGCGGAAGAAGAGGTAGGGGACACTGAGGTCCAGTCTGGATCCGCTGGTGGATCCGCAAATGGCGATCTTTCCCCCGGGTTTGGCAGCCCTCATCGATTGACGCATGGTGGCCGGGCCGACGTTGTCGATCACAAGGTGCGCTCCACCCAGTGCAGCCATCTCCTTGCCAAACTCAGCTGCCGAGTCGAATCCGCCCGACGCCCCGTTCTCGATGGCCCATTGGACTTTGTCCGCTGAACGCGATGTCACGTACACCTTTGCCCGGTATGCCAGACCCAAAGTCATTGCAGCGGTGGCCACACCGCCACCGATGCCGACAACGAGGAGTGTTTGCTCAGGTCGCAATTTCGCCCTCTCCAGCATCCGGAGGGCTGTGCCACTGGCCAAACCGAATGATCCCGCCACTTCCCAGCTCAAGGATTCGGGTTTCCTGACGGCGTTGATCGTGGGGATGACGATCTTTTCGGCGAATGTGCCCGGGATGTGCTCCCCGAGGATGGCGAACTGATCGCAATAGACGATGTCGTCGTTCCTGCAGAAAACACAATTCCCACACGACATCGAAGGATCGATGATTATCTCGTCGCCCAGATCGAAGCCGGCCACGCCTTCACCGATGGCATCGACGATACCGGCGCCGTCGGCGCCGCCGATGTGGGGGAGATTCTTGGGGGCAGGAAGTCCTTGGGAGACCCACAGGTCGAGATGATTGAGTCCGGAATACCTGAGTTTCAGGCGAATCTGGCCGGGTCCGGGCTCTGGTTCGGGGGCTTCGCTTAAAACGTAGGAGTCGATCCCGTTGGTGTCGTTGAGTTGCCAGACCCTCATTGGATCGAGAGTAGCCTCGATGCCCCGAATCCGAGGAGAGCGGTTGTCTTTCGAGATCCCGACCGATCGCCAGGTGCACACCACTTCGCTGAAGGTGCGCTTCTACGAGCTCGACCCCTACGACCACGTCAACCACACCAACTACTTCTCATACTTTGAGACGGCTCGGATCGAGTTTCTGTCCGAGATGGGTTTCGGGCTCGATTATCTCAAGCGGCAGGGATTCCAACTTGTGGTGGTTCAACTCACCGCCAGGTTTCACGCCGCCGCTCGATACGGCGAGGAACTGACCGTTCACACCTGGATCGCAAGTACCGGTCGGGTGAAATCGACCTGGTATCAGATGATGCTCCGCCGGGATGAGGTGGTGGCAACGGTCGAGGTGGTCGCCGCGCTCACCGATCTGGAGGGCAAGCCGAGGCGTATCCCCAGCGAGTTCATTGCACAGATGGAGTCGCTCATCCTCTGATGCGTGTGCAGGGGGAGGGCCCTGACCGGCGTAGTTGCACACGCAATGACTTGCGTGTGCAGGGAAACGGCTGTGACCGGCCTGGTTGCACACGCAAGAACTGATCACCCGGTCTTCACCGACCTCTAACAAACGTCGGGAAGACTTTGCCCAGATGCCAGATACAAGGAGTGTCATATGAGAACCAAGATCATCACCGCCCTGGTCGTAGGCGGCCTTCTCGTCGGCGCCGGGATGGTCACTTCGATCGTTTCCTCGCCGGCGGTTGCCTTGGCCGAGGAGGGAACCAGTGAACCCCAGGAAGACGGTTTCTTCCAGCGGGGTCTGTCCTTCCTATCCGATGTCCTCTCCGGGCTCGTCGGCGACGGGACGATCACCCAGGACCAGGCGGACGCCATCATCACGGCCACCGAGGCGAAAGCTGCCGAGGTGAGAGCCGAGCGGCAGGCCGTCAGGGAACTGACCATGAGCCTGCTCGAGGACGGCGTGATCACCCAGGCCGAGGCGGCACAGCTGCCCGAAGACCACCCTTTCTTCAATGAGAAGTATGACGAGGCCTGGGCAGACGGGGAGTTGACCGTCGCTGAGATCCGGGCGCTTCGCCCTCATCCCCGTTGGAACGCCTTCAAGAAAGGGGCGAGATTCGGCGCCCTCCTCGATGATGGGGGGATCGATCAGGCCGAATACGACCAACTGATCCAACACCTTCCCGAAGACAGTCCTCTGGCCCAGATCGATGTGTCGCAGTACCTCGACGATGGGGTGATCACCGTGGACGAGCTCCGTGAGATCTTTGCCGACCACCCGCCGTTCGGCTGGCACCATCCCTTTGGCGCCGACTCTGTGAGCCCGGGTGAGGATGCACCTGCTGCCTGAGACGACTTCTCCCGTATCTCCCAGGTAGGGAAAGGGCCCCCGGATTCCGGGGGCCTTTTCTTCATGAGAGGAAGTCCTCTACCCAGGGGTCGGCAGGCTCTGTCAGGATCTGGTCGAGACGTCCCACCTGGATGATCTTCCCGTCCCGCATGAGGCCTATCCGATCTGACATCGCCTCGGCCTCGTCGCGGTCATGGGTCACCACGATGGCGGTGACGCCGCGTTCCTCGAGCAACTGTCGAATGTCGCCGACCAGTCGATCCCTCAAGCTCCGGTCGAGAGCGCCCAGCGGTTCGTCCAACATGACGAGATTGGGCCGGGGCGCGAGAGTCCTCGCCAGGGCCACCCGCTGCTTCTCCCCACCCGACAGTTCTTCGATCTCCCTGTTCTCGAACCCTGCCAGACCAACCCAGTCGAGGGCGGCCGCAATTTGCTCGCGACGAGTCTCCTTAGGCACTCCAAAGCCGACGTTCCCGGCGACGTCGAGATGAGGGAATAGGGCGTAGCCCTGGAACATGAGACCGAATCCCCGACGGTGAACCGCCACGTTGGTGACATCCTCACCCGCCCACCGTATGGTTCCCTTGCTCATGGGAACCAGACCTGCGATCGCCCGAAGAAGTGTCGTCTTGCCCGAGCCGGATGGCCCGAGGATGGCAAGGATCTCCCCGGTCTGGACCACCAGATCGATCTCTTTCAGAACCTGCTGTCCACCGAGGTCAACGGTGACTTGACTGACTTCGAGCATCAGAACCGTCCCAGCTCACCGACCTGCAGCCGATCGATCCACATGACCACCGCAGTCGTGATCGCGGCGAGGACGACGGAAAGCGCCATCGCCATACCCAACGATGTCGCACCTGGCCGGGAAAGGAGGCGAAAGATCATCACCGGCATAGTCGCTGTTGCCGGCCGGGCGACAAACGATGTGGCACCGAATTCGCCCAGCGAGACGGCGAAAGCGAAACCCGCTCCGACGAGGACGGCTTTCGCGGCGATCGGCAGGTCGATACGCCACCACATCTTTGCCGGCGAAGTTCCCAGCACCGCGGCGGACTCCCGCAGCCCGCTCGGGATTGCCTTCAGGGTGGGGACCATGGCCCTCACAACGAAAGGGACCGCAATCAGAGCGTGAGCCAATGGGACGAGGATGTATGACGCCCTCAGATCGATTGGCCAGTCGAGTGCGATGATGAAACCGAAACCGATTGTTACGGCAGACGTGCCCAGCGGGAGCATGAGGGTCAGATCGAACCACCTTGAGAAGGGTCCAGATCGGCTCGCGATGACTGCCGCGGACATGACCCCGACCAAGGCGGCAACGACGACAGCGATAAGGGCAAAAGTCATGCTGTGGATGGCCGATTCGATGGGCACGCCCACAACGCGGTTGTTCTCAAACAGGGTCCGGTAGGCGCCGCGGGTCCCGAGGGATCGGGTTATGAGCCCACCCAGGGGAATGGCCAGGGCGGCCAGGGTTCCCCAGACTGCGAAACCAAGTGCGACTTTCGTCCGACCGCTGGCCCGAAGCCGTCGCGCATCTGCGCGCAACGTCCATGAGCGGGCATGTCGATCCTGGTATCTGGTGTACAGGTAGAGGGCAAAAGTGACTCCGACAAGTTGAACCACTGCAAGGGCTGCCGCCAGGGGAAGGTCGAAGAGGGAGACAGCTTGCCGGTAGATCTCCACTTCCAGTGTTGCGTAGCGAAAGCCCCCGATGATGAGCACGACACCGAACGACGTGAAGGTGAACAAGAAGACGATCGATGAGGCTGCGGCCAACGCAGGTTTGAGCAGCGGCAGAGTTACCCGTCGGAACGCCTCGCTCGACGAGGCGCCGAGAACCCGGGCAGCAGCGAGAAGGTCCGGGTCCAGACGTGACCAGAGTGTGCCGACGGTCCTAACCACCACCGCGGCATTGAAAAACATATGAGCTGCGAGGATCGCCCAGATGGAGTCCCGCCATCCGAGTGCAACGAACGCGGATCCGACCACGACGGTCGGAAGGACAAAGGGCACAGTGACTAATGCCGACGCCAGCCTGCGACCCCGGAACTCGTAACGGGAGATCGCCCAGGTCAGCGGGGCAGCGAACACCAGGGTCAGTGCCGTCGACGCCACCGCCTGCCACAGGGTGAACCACCCGACCCGCAACAGCCGGGCCTCGAGTCCCGTGGAACCCACGCTGAATTCGGAGAGCCCGAGCGAGAGGATCCGCGAAACGGGGTAGAGGAAGAAGTAGCCAATAAAGAGAGTGGGTACCAACGCGGTGAGCCACCATCCCCACCTCTTGGTTGTCATCAACCCTCCATTACCCGGGACCACTGGGAGATCCAACGGTCCCGGTTGGCGGCGATCTTTGCCGGATCCATCTGAGCTGGTCTATCCGGCAAAGTCGTGTAGGCAACGAACTCATCCGGCAAGGGAACCGTGGAATTGGCCGGATAGACGAACCAGGTGAGCGGGATGCCTTGTTGGAAGGTGGAAGAGAGCATGAAATCGATCAGCTTCCCGGCGGCTTCGGGATATTTGGTTCCCTCGAGAACACCGGCGAACTCGACCTGTCGGTAGCAGCCGGCGTCGATGACTGCGGTTGGAGATTGGGTGATCGGCTTGTCGGCGAACACCACCTCGGCGACCGGGGAAGAAGCGTACGACACGACCATCGAACTCGACCCGCCGTACGGGTGGAAGTCCCCGTAGTAGGCCGTGTTCCAATCGGGTGCCACTCTCACGCCGGCATTCTTCAAGTCGCGCCAGAAATCGAGCCAGCCGTCCTCCCCGTATTCTTCGATAGTCGCGAGCATGAACGCCAGGCCGGGCGATGATGTAGCCGGGCTCTCCACCGTGAGAAAGGCGGCGTAGGACGGGGAGCGAAGATCGTCGAGTTTCTCGGGTATCGGGGTGTTGCTGGACTCGAACCAGGCCTTTTCATAATTGATGCACACATCGCCGAAATCAATCGGGTTGGCCCGTCCCGTCTGATCGAGAGCCAAGCCGGACGGCACCGTGTCCTGAAGAGCAGACTTGAAAGGCCTGAGAATCCCGTTGTCCAGAGCCCGAGACAGGAAAGTGTCGTCTATCCCGAAGATGACATCCGCCAACGGGTTGTCTCTCGACAGAATCGCCTGATTAACCATCGAGCCGGCGTCGCCCGAGGCGATCACCTCGACCCCGATCCCGGTTTCCTCGGTGAATGCTGAGAATGTGGCGTCTGTCACCCCTTCTGCGAAAGAGTCGTGTGCCAGGAGACGCAGTGTCTTCGGACTGGTCCCGCTCGGGCTGCCACATGCTGTCAACAGAACCAGCGCTGAGATGAAAGCTGCAGTTTTTCGCACGGCGTCACTCCTGTCTGTCGGGAGTGCGGTGCGGTTTCCCTGCGCCGGCATTATCCGGGTCAGGTTCATCCGGTCGGGGCCTGTCAGGCCCCCTCTCAGCCCGGTCTCACCGAGCTCCCGTCGAGATCAGCTTAACGGCTGCTATACGGGGCGAAGACGAGGACGGTGTTGTGGCCGCCGAATCCGAAGGAGTTGGACAGCGACGGACCGGGTGCCCACTCTCGAGTGTCACGGACGATGTCTGTGAGCGGTATCTGCCCATCCTGGTTCTCAAGTCCCATATTGGGCGGCAGTTCGCCTCTCCGCATGGCCTCGACGGTGACCGCCGCCTCGATGGACCCCGAGGCTCCCAGGGCGTGTCCGGTCGTTCCCTTGATCGATGAGACCGCCGGCTGCCTCTCTCCAAATACGCGGGCGATGACCAGGCCCTCCGTTCTGTCGTTGAGATCGGTGCCGGTGCCGTGGGCATTGACATAACTGATGTCGTCCGCCGACATGGCGGCATCTTCCAGGGCGAGCCTTATGGCTCTCTCCGCTCCGTCACCTTCGGGATGAGGGGCCGTTATGTGATGGGCGTCTGCTGTTGAGGCACCCCCCAGAATCCTGGCTAGCGGCGTGGCGCCGCGAGCCTGAGCGATGTCCTCACTCTCGAGTACTAGGACGGCCGCTCCTTCACCCATCACGAACCCATCTCTATCGACATCAAATGGCTTTGCGTAGCCGGTGGGCGAAAGGGCCCGTGCCGCGCGAAAACCCTCGCGTGCTGAGTGCCGCGCGGCCGCTTCGGCTCCCCCAACCACCGCCACGTCGGCATAGCCCCACTCGATCTGGCGAAGTCCTTCCAGTATCGACTGGGATCCTGCGGCGCAGGCCACGACCGGGGTGGACGCTTGTCCGCCAAACCCGTATTTGATCGAGATCGCGGCTGCTGCCGCGTTGGCCATCATCATGGGTATCAGGAACGGGGATACGCGGGGTTCTTCTTCATCCGAGGCATGAACGAGAATCTCCAAGGATTCGAGCCCGCCAATCCCGGTGGCGATCGACACAGTTACACGATTGCGGTCGTCGGGCATGGCCCCTGCTTGTTGGAAGGCCTCGATCGCCGCCACCAAGGCGAATTGGGTGAACTTGTCGAGAATCCGATTCTCCCGTTTCGGAATCCACGGTTCCGGGTCCCATCCCTCCACGAGGCGTGACCCCTGGCCGGGAGGTTGGTGGAGTCCCTTCCACAGGTCGTCCATCCCCACACCCGGTGCGGCAACCACTCCGACGCCAGTCACGACTACTGGTCGTCTACTCATGGCCTCATTGTCCCTCATTCTTCATTTAGGGAAGACGCTTCGCCTCAGTTTTTGCATTCCCCGGATCCACCTGTCGGGGTCCGAGGCTTTATTGAGGACAAACTGGCTCACTTCCGGGTGAGGCAGGATCAGGAATTCTTCCCGTTTCAGCCCTGAAACCACTGCTTCGGCGACCACCTCCGGCTCAATGGCGTCGGGATCCAGTAGATCATGGAACTCATCCGCGGAATCGAGAAACGGGGTTTTCACGCCCATGGGGCATAGACAGCTGACTTTAATGCCGTAGTCGCCATAGGTCACCGCGAGCCATTCGGCAAAGGCAACAGCCGCGTGCTTCGTGACCGAGTATTGGGCTGCCTGCAGATTGGTCAAGAGCCCCGCGGCAGAGGCAGTCGCCAGAAAGTACCCCTCGCCCCGGGCCAGCCAGCCCGGGACGAGCCGGCGCGCCGCATATACGTGTGACATCAGGTTCACCTCCCACATGCGGTGCCAATGATCGGCGTGGGTCTGCTCATCACCGGGGAACCCGATTCCCGCGTTGGCGCAGAAAAGGTCAACTGGCCCGAAGCGCTCCTCGGCTATGTCGACCAACAGATCGTTGGCCGCGGGGTCGGACACGTCGACCTCGACGGCCATTGCGCCGACTTCTGCGGCGAGTGTCCGGGCGTTCTCGCCGTCGATGTCACCTATGACAAGGCCGCGGGGATGTTCTAGAGCGAAACGACGCCCCATCGCGGCCCCAATGCCGCTGCCGCCTCCGGTTATGACAATGACCTTTTCTTTCAGCTCCAAGACCAAGGAGCCTAGAGGGCGCTAGAACACCTGAGACTGCAGTATCTCCGAGCCCGCCTTGACGGCCGCGATCATCCCGGCGGCTTGCGGGAGGAGCTGCTCGCCGTAGAAACGGGAGGTGTTGATCTTGGAGGCGAGAAAGCGGGAGTCATATCCGGCTGGTTGCCCCAGCGCTGCGAGGACCGAACGCGCCATGAGCCAACCGCCCACGACGGTGCCGATCTGTTTCATGTAGGGGGTGGCACCTGCGAGGGCTGATTGAATGTCTCCCTTGGCCAGCCGCTCGCCGAGCCAGCTAGAGGTGTCGGCGAGACCCTGGATTGCCTCCGTCATGTTGTCGCGGAACACGCTCAACTGGTCGTAGTTGTTCATACGAGCGACCACCTCCGTCATTTCTGTGATCAATGACGTGAGAACGGCTCCGTTCTCCAGCGGGAGCTTGCGGAGGACCAGGTCGATCGATTGGATGCCGTTTGTGCCTTCGTAGATAGGCGCGATTCGCGAGTCACGGAGAATCTGCGCGGCCCCTGTCTCCTCGATATACCCCATGCCTCCGTGAACCTGGATCCCCATCGAGGCCATTTCGACTCCGATGTCGGTGGACCACGCCTTGACAATCGGTGTCAGCAGTGCGATTCGGTTGCTCGCTGCGGTTCGTTCCTCTGCAGTGTCGGCATGAAGCGAGAAGTCCGCAGTCTCCGCCGACACGTAGAGCAAGGCCCGCGTTGCCTCGGCATAGGCCTTCATGGTGAGCAGCATCCGCCTCACATCAGGGTGTTCGATGATCGCCACGCTTTCATGCGAATCCGCTCCGATGGCTCGGCCCTGAACACGATCACGGGCAAACGCCAGGGCCTTCTGGTAAGCCTGTTCGCTGATGGTGACGCCTTCCATGCCCACCCCGATGCGGGCGGCGTTCATCATGGTGAACATGTTGCGCATTCCGTCCTGCTCGTCACCCACGAGGTAACCCAAAGCCCCATAGCCGGAGTCACCAAAGGACATCACACATGTTGGCGAGGCGTGTATTCCGAGTTTGTGCTCGAGGGAGACGACGGCCAGGTCGTTTGGCTGTCCGGGCAACCCATCCGGGTCGAGAATGAATTTCGGCACGAGAAACATCGAAATCCCTCTCGTCCCGGGCTTGGAGCCGGGGGTGCGGGCGAGGACGAGATGGATGATGTTCTCCGTGAGGTCCTGATCGCCCCATGTGATGAAGATCTTGGTGCCGAACAACCGGTAGCTCCCGTCGTCCTGGGGCACGGCCCGCGTCCGAACTGCACCCAGATCGGATCCGGCTTCCGGTTCCGTCAGATTCATCGTTCCGGTCCAGTCGCCGGTGACCATGGGTCTCAGGTAGCGCTCCTGTAAGTCGTCGGACCCGTGTGCCACCAGCGCTTCGACGGCCCCGTGAGTGAGCATCGGACATAGCGCAAAGGCCAAATTGGCAGTCTTGAACATCTCTTCGACCACGACCCCGACGAGATATGGCATGCCTCCACCACCCCAGGCCTCTGGCATGTGAACTGCAGCCCAACCGGCGTCGACGAACTTACGGTATGCCTCCTTGAAACCTTCGGGCGTTGCCACCGTCCCGGCGTCGGTCAGCACTGATCCGCGAACATCTCCCTCACGGTTGAGCGGGGACATGACCTCGGTGAAGAAGCGGCCAGCCTCGTCGAGGAGCGCTTCGACGGTGTCAGGGTCGGCGTGCTGGTAGCCGTTCAACTTGGAGACGGCCTCGAGGTTGGCGACGTGGTTCAGGTTGAAGTTGATGTCGTCGAGTCTTGGCGCGTAATCGGACATGTCTCAAGGGTATTCAGGTTGCGGTCGAACATCGAAAGCGAGTTGCGTGTGCAGGGGGGCCGGTGTGGCCGGTCCCCCTGCACACGCATTCAAGAAAGGATGCCGTCCACGATTGCGGGCAGGGTCTCTCCGATCCCGGAGTCGATCTTGATCGAGGCATACGAATCGGCGTCCGTAGGCCCCCGGTTGATGATGACAATCGGGATTGGGCGCATGGCAGCCTTGAGGACGATTTCTGCGGCCGGCCAGACGGAAACAGTCGATCCGGCAACAACCACCGCGTCAGCCAATGCCAGAAAGAGCATTGCCTTGCGGGTCTCTTCTTCCGGCAGCATCTCGCCGAACATCACAGTCCTGGTTTTGACGAGCTCCCCACAATCCGGGCAATGAGGATCCTCGTTTCCGGCCTCGACCCAGGTCAGGACCTCGTCCGTGAGCCAGGTCCGCATGCAGCCCAAACATCGGCTCTCACGAACATTCCCATGGAGCTCGGCCACCTGGTCGTCATCGAGACCGGATAAATGATGAAGACCGTCGACATTCTGTGTCACCACACCGGCCAGCCTTCCGGCGTCGGCGAGCCGCTTGATCGCCAGATGACCCGGGTTGGGTTTGAGATTGGCACGGACCCCCCAGAGTTCACCTTCCAGGTGCATGCGCCAGCCGCGCTTTCGCAGCTCGAGTTCAGTCCGATAGCGATCAATGTGAAAGTCGTCCGGGTCGACTCTGGTCCACAGCCCATCCGGACCGCGGAAGTCAGGTACTCCCGACTCCGTCGAAATCCCGGCACCGCTGAAGACCAGGATCTGGTCCGCGTCGCGGAGTAAAGCAATCGCCCGCTCTACCTCATTCAACGGTTGGCTCGGCGACGTGAATCGGCCCTTCGAGGTAGGTGCGGACTGTCGGATAGGCGAGGCTGATTGTGGGCTCGTTGTGGAATGCCTCCAGGATCGCCCGCCAGATATCTGACTGGACGCCTCGTCGCTTGCGGACATCGACCAGGTAGCGCGCCGTCAGAAGCACACCGCTGTCCCGGACCGAGAGGTAGACCGTCGGGGTGAGCGCCCCGATCTTGATGTGATAGACCCGGGCCGTCTCGCGAACCTTCGCCCGGGCGTCGGCCTCGAGATCGGGGGCCTTCTCGACGAGCACCTGGCGTATCAGCGCCTCGGCCCGCTCATGATCGGATTCGAAGCTGATGAGAATCGGTATCTCATCCCAGATCTGGGCAAAGCCCTCGGTGTAGTTTGCCACCTGGTTGGTAAAGAGAAGTCCGTTGGGGACATGGACCAGCCGCCCGGTGGACTGATCTGCGTCGACCCACTTGCCCACTTCCATCACGGTGAACCGGAAGAGCCGGATGTCGATTACGTCGCCGCGCAGGTCCTGAATCTCGATTCGATCACCCACCCGGAAGGGCCTTCTCACCAGGATGTAACCCCAGCCGGCCATGTTCTTGAGCAGGTCGGAAAGGGCGATGGCGATACCCGCCGACACCAGACCCAGATAGGTCCCCACCGATGTGAAGGCATCGATCCAAATGAGCGCCAGAGTGATCACCGCGGTGATGGTCATTGCATACGTGGTGACTTTGCGCGCCCGATATTGGCTGTCGTGGTCTTCCGTCTGTTTCCTGATACGCCGGAAGATCGCGGTTCGCACCAAGAAGAGCCCGACGACCACGATGATGGACCCGAGCAGCTTCTTCAGCAACGGTGCCTCTGTGCCGAGGAATGCGGCGATCTGCTCCATGCCCCGATTATCGGTGTCGGGACACCTCCAGTGGGGGATTACGGGGCGGGCTGGTTCAGCAAGGCTTTGCAGGTTGATGGGTCGATCAGACGATTCGTGAACACGCCGCGCCGAGTTCGTGCCCGTGCGTCAGGTCGGCCGCCGGGCGCTTATCGTGGGACATCATGGAAGTCAGGGAGCTGACACCGGACACCTGGGAAGACTTTCTCTTGGTGATGGGTCCCAAGGGGGGTGACGCCGGGTGTTTCTGCATGTACTACCGGCAGACCGGTGCCGAGTTCGAGAAGTCCCGGGGCGAAACCAACAAGTCCGTGATGAGGGAGATCGTCGAGTCGGGAACGGTTCCCGGGTTGATCGGTTATCGAGAAGGGGCCCCGGTCGGATGGGTCGCAGTGGGACCACGGGTTTGGTACGGCCGGCTCTCCCGTTCCCGGGTTGCCAAACCCATCGACGATCGCCCCGCCTGGGCCATCACTTGCTTTGTCGTCCCGAAAGAACACAGGAGCAGCGGCGTGGCCTCAGAGTTGCTCTCGGAGGCCGTTCGTTACGCCCGATCGCGGGGTGCCGATGTGATCGAGGGTTATCCGGTTGAGCCCCGCAGCGATCGGATGCCCGACTTCTGGTCCTGGATGGGATTTGCCTCGATGTTCGAGCAATGCGGTTTTGTCGAATTGGCCAGAAGATCCGAGACCAGACCCTTCATGCGGAAAGAGCTCTAGCGGATTCAGCCGGCGAGAAACGACAAGCGCACTCGACGGGTCGGGTTGTCACCGTTCGTGTCGACAATCACTATCGATTGCCAGGTACCGAGGGTGGGACGTCCTGCAACCACCGGAACGGTGAGACTGGGGCTGAGAAAGGCCGGGAGCACATGGTCCCGGCCGTGGCCGGCGCTGCCGTGGCGGTGTCGCCAGCGGGTTTCATCGGCGGGAAACACCTCTTCGATGGAGGCGAGCAGGTCCTGGGCGCTGCCGGCTCCAACTTCGATGATGGCCAGGCCGGCGGTGGCGTGCGGTACGAACACCGAGACCAGCCCGTCTCCCCTCTCGGCACAGAACCGGAAGACGCGATCGGTCAGATCGACGATCTCGGAGCTATCGCCGGTCTCGACTGAGAACTCGACTGTGTCCAAGTCTCTACTCTGTGACGTGTCGCGGGGGCAGGCCTACCCGCTCGCTCAACGCCTCGTCGCGGTCGCGCACGATTCGGTTGGCGATCCCTTCGGCGGCATGGATGAGCCACATAGCGGTGTGCGAGGACTCGGAATAATCGGCCTCTCCGAAGGCGTCGACACGATCCTGTTCGAGCAGCCGGGCCGCTTGCTCGAACTCCGTTTCCGAGCCCGGCTTGTAGACCGCGTAGGTTCGGCCGCCATTTGCCTCAACTATGGAGAAGACCGGCACGTCAGATGGGCCGTCGGCTACATAGATCATGTTCTGGAAGGGAACCCGACGGTCCTCGCGGGCCATTTTCGCATTCACGTCGATCGAGCGATTCTTGTTCGAGCCCTTGTTGATCTCGAACAGCGCCTTGGTCTTGGAGGTGTTGTCGATCGTGTACGTCAACTGCTTGATCTCACCATCCGGAGAGAAGAGCCGGCCCTGATGGCTCCGATAGTCGGGTGGAGCCACCATCTCGGTGAACTCGCAGGCCCAAACATCCTCCATGGAAGGCGCCACCGCAGAGCCAAGGATCATCTCTCGCAACCCCGTCGACACGATGTAGTGCTCCACGGTGATCTGATGCTCGGCGAAAGCCGGTTCCGACTCGATTCGCTTCCTCACTATTTCGAAGAAGTCGGGAATGCCGCTGTAGAAGGAGATCTCCCCTCCCAACTCCCGGAGTAGTGCGTTGCCGAGACCGGGCATCCTGCCTTCGCGGACATAGGTGAGGATGTGGTCTAGATAGAGCCGGTCGCGGGTGACGCGCGAGGCGCCCCTGCTCAGATACCACTCTTCGAGGCCATCGACCTCATCCCAAAAGGCCACCTCGTCGATCCCATAGCGCGCGAAGAGGGGTCCCTGCATGTTGCCGGGGATCAATGTCTTGTCGAAGTCCCAGATCATGGCGATCACGTTCTGGGGGAAGATGGCTCTGCTCATGGGTTGCGTCTGTCGAGGCTATCGAGTTTTCCACAGGTGGCAAGAGATGGGATTGCGCGGCCACGGACAAGACATAGTCCCGTCGCTGACAGTGGCCGCCTGCTGACGACCTGAGTGGAGTTCTTCTTCCCCTGGTCTGGCTTGAGAATTGGTTGTCTCCGCCTTGAGGAGGTCTTGATGATGTTCGGGCCATCGTTTCCTGAGACAACGAGGAGATTGCTCAGTGGCCAAAGTTTGGATTGAACCCGAGGAATGCACAGGCGCCGGGACCTGTGCCCAGATCGTCCCCCAAGTGTTCCATCCCCGACCGGATGGGATTTGGGCTGTCAAGGAGGACCAACGCTTCTTCGGCCAGACCGTCATCTTCGATGGAGAGAACGGTCCCGGTCACGGCCCCGACGGTTACCAGGGTCGGGCACGGGTGCCCGACTCGCTGTTCGACCAAGTCGTCGAGGCAGCCGAGGAATGTCCCGCCGAATGTATCCGTATGGAGGTGTGAGGTGACAACCCAACCGAACCGCCGGAA
>JBFHXF010000040.1:0-16022 GCA_041599115.1 Acidimicrobiia bacterium | reverse complement strand
GCCCTCGCCGACCAGGCCAACCTCACCCAGGTCTCGGCGCGTGGACGCAACAACCTGGCTTTCTTGTTTGGTTCCATCGACGAAGCTCTTTCGGACCGTGTCTCCAGGGAGGCGTTGGAGACGGCGCGCCGGTCGGGCACCCGGGCCCTGATCCTGTGGCATCTCTCCCAGGAGGGTTTCGCCCATGCCCTCTACGGCCGATTTGACGCAATGAAAGCAATCAACGACGACCCGATGTGGCTGCATGCTCACGACGACGCCCTGGCGACCCGCCGGTTCTACGAGTCGCAGGCCGCCCTGCTGAGGGGAGATCTGGGTGAAGCCGGGGATCTGCTCGCCGAGTCGGAGGCCATGAGCGACCAAAAGGACCCACAGGCGATGGCCTGGATCAGATCAGGCGAGATGAGCCTGGACCTGTTCGCCGGACACCCCGAGAAGACACTGGCGACGTTGAACGAATTCAACGGTGCCGACTGGTTCCGGGTCCAGCCGGTCGCCTGGCCATTGACGACGGCTGCCGCCGTCTCGGGCGACCGGGATTCGGTGATCGAAGTTGTGGAGCTTCTTTCTCGGTACCACCCGCGCTTCCCTCGAGAGCGCAACTTCCTGGTGGCTCTTGCAGAGATCGGGGCCGCCACGGAAGCACCTCTCGCCGAGATCGATCAGATGATCGCAAACGCACTCGAACCGGACATGCCGTTCGTCCGGATGGTGTATCTGAGCGGAACGGCCAACTTCCTGCCCGGGGATCATCCCAAGAAGCAGGACTACCTCGAGGAGGCCCGCAAGCGAGCCGAGGAATGGGAGTTGAGGGGATTCCTCCCGCTGATCGACCAGTTCGTCACCTGACCACGAGTACCGGCACCTGTGGATCTCCTCAACGGACTCGGTGGCATCAGGCATCTCCGAGCCTCTCAATCCCGACGTTCGCTTAGTGTCAGGGTATGGCAGAGCTGAAGACTCAGAAGAACGACGGAGATGTCAGTGCCTACATCGAATCCGTCGACGATGAGACCAAGCAGGAGGACTGCTTCGAGCTGGTCGAGATGTTGGAACGACTCACCGGCGACCCGGCGACGATGTGGGGCGACTCCATCATCGGTTTCGGTGAGTACAGCTACCAGACCAGGGACGGCAAGAAACACACCTGGTTCAAGGTGGGGTTCTCGCCGCGGAAACAAGACCTCACCATCTACGTGATGACCGGCTTCGACAAGTACGGCGAGTACCTCTCCAAGCTGGGCAAACACCGAACCGGGGTGTCATGTCTCTACATCAAGAAACTCGGCGACATCGATCGTGAAGCCCTCGAATCCTTGATCGGCGAATCGCTCCTTGCCATACACAACCGGACGACTGACACAAGTCTGATCCTGTAGCAATACCGCCATGAGCTCGCTGCGAGATGTCACGAGGGGCAAGGAAGCGGCGCGCAGGGATGAGAACCGTGCATTGCCACAGATGCTGAGGCGCACACTTGGGGAGTCCGAAACCGACTGATCTGGCGAAGGCCGGTTTCTACCCGAACTGCGAGAAGAACTCGTCGATCCTCTGGGTGTCGTCGGAGAACGCCCACCGCTCGGTGATCTTGCCGTCGGCGACGTGGCAGACCTCGGCGGTGCGATAGACGAAACTCTGGTCGCCCGTGCCGACGGTGGCGACGATCAGGGCGACGAGGTGTTCGTCGTTGGAAACCACATCGTGGATATCGACGTTGAAGTCCACCTCCGCGGGGATCCCCGACATCGAATCGATCACCGCCTTCTTGCCATGGAGCGGCTCGGTCGATCCGATCTGCCACCAGACGACGTCGTCTGCGAGGAACCCGGCTAGACGCTCTCCCGAGTCCTCACCTCCAAAGTCGGTAAACGCCTTCTTGTACATTTCGGCATAGGGATGGTCGGTCATGTCTCCTCCTTCAGGGCGGATCGGAGCACCGAACCTACACCGGGCGCCGCGACGACTGCGGGGATGGGGTCCTACTCGAAGTTGACTATGGCATTGACCAACAGCGCTATGAAACCTGCAGACAGGACCAACAAGATCCACACGATGACCACGGTGGCCGTGAGAAAGCGCTCGCCCGATCGATGAGTTCTCATCAACGCGTAGAGCCCGACGAAGGCGCCGAGAATGGCGCCGATCAGCGTGATGATGCTGTTGTCGGACACCCTCACGGCGATAATCACCCCGACGATCGAACCGACTCCGGCACCTGCCAGCAGGCCAATTACTATGTCGTGGATCACCCACCGGTTACGCATGGCGTTGGATGATGGGGATGTTGACACATGCTCCTTTCGGGTTCGTGCCATTTAGACATCGAGCTGTGCGAATTGGTTGCACGTCACGGCCTGGCTCTCGGGGCTCCGGCAATGTGTGGAATCGACGTCAGACGTATGCTCCAGGTCGGAGGCACAACTAGATGACCGACTCGCAACATGGCTTCCTGCTGATGGCAGACATCAGCGGATACAGCGTCTTTCTCAACCAATCCGAGCTTGAACATGCCCGGGACACGTTGGCGTCCCTGATAGAAGTCCTTGTCGACGGGACCCGACCCCCGCTGGTGGTCTCCAAGCTGGAAGGTGATGCGGTGCTCTCCTACTCACCGGATGCCGCCTTCCTGAAGGGACAGACGCTGATCGACATGATCGAGTCGACCTACGTGGCCTTCCGGCGGGCGATCAACCTGATGGTCATCAACAACAGTTGCGGCTGTCAGGCCTGCACCAACGTCTCCACCTTGGACCTCAAGTTCTTCGTCAATCACGGTGTCTTTGCCATTCAGCAAATCGGCGATCACCAGGAGCTGTTCGGAAACGACGTCGTGGTCACTCACCGCCTGCTGAAAAACACGATCACGGCCGACACCGGGATCAAGGCGTATACCGCTTATACCGAGACAGCCATGACCGCGCTGGGTGACGAAATGAAACAGGGGATGGCACCGCTCCAGCTCAGCTACGACGACGTCGGTGAAATCGTGGTGTGGGTCGAGGACATGCATCCCGTCTGGGAGTCGAAGAAGGATGATCCGATTGTCGAACTCTCGCCCGACGACACCCTGGTATCTGCTTCGCTTGTCATCGATGCCCCTCGAGAGGTGGTATGGGATTACCTCAGCGATGTCCGATTCCGCAAGACGCTCAATGGCTCCGATCGTCAGGAGGTAGTCGATCTGATCCAGGGTCGAATCGACCGAGGCAGCACCTTCCAGTGTTATCACGGCGATCGAGTGGTCTCCCAGCTGATACTGGAGTGGCGGCCGTTCGAGCGGCTGGTCACCCGCGATCGGATACCCAACATGGGAGGCGTAGTCCAGGTCGTCAACGTAATCGAACTGGAGCCCGACGGCCCCAGGACCATTGTCACCTTCAAGGTTGGAGGGTTGACCGGGCCGGCCGTGCGCCGCCGGCTCGCTGCCATGGTCCTGAGTCGAATGAGGGAGCAATTCCTTCGGGACGGCGACAGGTTCAAAGAACACGTCGAGGCCGACTTCGGCGCCCGGGCCATCGAGGTGGCCAGGACCTGAAGCGACGAGCAGGATCGCCCCGCCAGGAGCTCAACGGGGAACTTCGCCCGGTGAGGGCATCTGGGCGATCCCGCCGACGATCACCCCGATGATCGGCAGACTGAGCACCAATCCGTTGAGACCGTCCTCGTCGGCGATCCCGATGGCGGCGAGAAACCCGAGCCCGGCGCACATGAACACCATTGCCAGAACGGGGCGCCACCAGGCGGGGGGAGGTCGGAGATCACGCACTGGGCGCTCGAACCTGCCGAACACGGCGATCAGCCCCACGGTCAGCACGAGAAGCACCGCATACCAGACCGGACGGGTCAGCCACCACACCATGGACAATGGCGCCAGCCCGAATCCGAAACCACCGAAGGCCATCCCGATCCCGATGGCGATCACCATGGCGGTCAGATGCCACAGGTACAAGGTCATTATCTGGGAGCTGACGCCGACCACGAAGGTCCACAGCCTGAGGCGACGCAAGGTTCTTGCCAACACCGGTTCGAACAAGAGGGCGAGACCAGTCTGGAACATGCCGAGAAAGGCCAGGGTGACGCGGGGCGGATAGGAGTTGGTCACCTGGGCGGTGTCCAGACCCACCATGGCAACCGGATAGGGGCCGAGCCAAACCAATGCCAATGTGGCGGCAAAACCGACCGCCGCAAGCGCCGAGCGGCGGGGCCACCCGTCCAGTTTCCCGTCGAGCCAGGCATAGCCAAGTTGGTGAACAGTCCCCCAAACGAAGACGTAGTTGAGAAAACCTACGGCAACTACGCCGCCTCCGATCGCCGACAAGTCGGCAAGTCCGGCCAGGGCCGTTCCGATGGCTATCGACCACCACCCCAACCGGTCCCAGATCCACAGACCCGCCGGCGCCAACGTGACGATGACCACATAGGCCGCCAGAAACCAGGTGGGAACCAGCGCCACCCGCGAGGCCGTCTGGAGCAGCTCCCAATCGAAGCCAAGCCGAAGCGCCAACCATCCTCCGGTTCCCCACACGATGAGAAGCGGCACAACCGGCAAAGTGAGTCGACGCAGCCTGGCCCGAAGCCAGGAGCCGTAAGACTCACCTTTGCTGATGGCCGATCTCCAGGAAATGCCGTTCGAGTAGCCGCCGACGAAGAAGAACACCGGCATGACCTGGAGCACCCAGGTCAAGGGATGCGTCCAGGTGGTCAACTCGAGAAGGTGGCCCGGAACCAGTTCCCCGTCGACGATCTTCACGGCGGCCATGAGCCAATGCCCGAAGATCACCACGAGGATGGACATCACGCGCAGGAAGTCCACCACCCGGTTACGGGTGTCGGGAGTCTCCGCAGCGAGACGTTTCACCGAGGACAGGTAGTTGATAGAGGGATGTTTACCGGATTCCTCGCGCGGAATGCGGCTCTTTCAGGTCAACCCGAGCGCAACTCACCCAACGACGGTCACGGTCCCCTTCATCGACGGATGAATCTTGCAGTGAAAGGGATACACCCCGGGCTGATCGAACTGGAAGGTGAACTGAGCCCCCTCGAACAAGGTCTTCGAATCCCAGAGGCCCCCGTCGGCCGTGGTGGTGTGATTGGCGGTGTCCCGATCGGTCCAGGTGATCTTTGTTCCCACGGCCACGGTCACGTTTTTGGGCGAGAAGGAGAAATTGACGATGTCGATGGTCGCATCCGGTCCGAGAACCACGGTGGTGGTGGTCGCGGGAACTGCTGTTGTCGTCGTGTCGCCAACCGTCGTGGTCGGGGCCACCGGCGCGATGGTGGTCGTGGTGGCCGCGGCCTGCGCAGTTGTGCTCGTCGCGGCGAGTTGGGTCGTGGTGGCGGCACTACCGCCGCAAGCGGCGACGGCGAGGCATGTCAGCACGAGAAGACCGGTCAGTTTCATCCATATGTCCCTTCGTATTCGGTGACATTACGAACGGCCCGGCGGGTCGGTTCGCGGAGCCATCTCTGGGATCCGGGCGCGTGGGGCGTTGAATGATGCAAATGATCAGGCAGGTGGTTGGGGAAACTCGGCCTGCATCATGACCTGATCGGAAGGCTCGGCGCCCTCTCCTTCTTGCTGCAGGGTCACCGTGAGCCGCGGATAATCCTCCAGGTCGACGCCCGACCAGAGTGTGACCGGCCCGGATTCTCCCCGCATGTGAAATGTCCCGATGCTGACACCCTCTCCCCCGCTCCAGACCCATCCTTCGTAGTAGGCCCCTGCCGGCGCAGGGGGAAGGTCGACGACCTCCAACTTGATCCACCAACCCGAGCCGGTTGGTCGAATCGAAACGGTGCCCTCGAGATCGGGGGCAAGGCCCGATCCCTGCGCGGCAACGACCGTCGTGTCGCCAGCCAGGTCGTCGGTACCGCCGGTGAAGGCAATGAACAACCCGACGGCTGCCACCGCGGCTGCAGCCGCGACCAGCGGACGCCATGACAAACTGCCTGCCGGCTTTGCGGATGGAGCAGGGGCCTCGGCCCGGATCGATGCCAACACCACATCGACGACGCCGTCCGGGGGCTCGGACCACGTGGCGGAGTCCCGGAGCACGCCGAGTGTCGTCTCCGGCAGTGCCCCCTCCTCGAAGCCGGCCGATGTCGGCGGTTTCTCCCGCCGTGAGTCTTCAGTTTCCACTGTTCGCTACCTCTACGCAGGTCGGGCCCACTTGGTTCACCGGCCTCACACCTCCTCCAGATGGCGGAGCAACTCGGCCAGCCTCCGGTGGGCACGGTGCGACCTCGACTTGACCGTTCCCAGCGGAATGCCTAGCCGCGAAGCTATCTCGTCGTGAGTGAGACCGTCGAAATGGCTGAGGCGAACGATGAGCTTCTCATCATCCGGCAGTTGATCGAGGGCAAGCCTCACCTCGTAGATCTCCCAGACGGCCTCGAGCCCGGGCGGGAACGTCGGGATGTCCACCTCGCTCCCCGTCCTTGTTCGCAGTCGCTTCCGATACAGATCGAGGGCGGTGCGACGTGCGATTGCGTAGATCCAGGGAGCGAAATCGCGCGTCGGGTCGTAGGTCGAGCTGGCTCGCCATGCCTTGAGGAAGGTGATTTGGGTGGCGTCGGCTGCGAGATCTCGATCATGGAGGATTGCTACCGCAACGGCGAAGACCGGCCCGGCGAAGCGGTCGTAGACCGCCTTGACCGCGGATTCATCTCCCAGTCTGAAACGATCGAGGACGTCACGCTCCATGGCAGGGATTCTGCCACGGGAACGTGGAGGGATCCGAGCCGACCCGACCTGGAGATCCCCCGGGGCCCTAGGTCAGCCGAAAGTGAGCCAGCCGGCCAGAATCGAACCGAAGAGAGTGATCGGCCCGAAGGCCAATCTCTCCCACTTGCTGCCACGGAAGATGCTGTATACCGCGGCGATCGCCAGGAACACCGACACCACCCACCCGGCCGATCGGATCCAGTTGGCGGGAACAGGCGCGATGTCGACGACGCCTGCGAAGGCGACCAGAACCCAGGCGGAAAACGAGAGAAACACCGCATAGAAGACACTTCGCCATCTGAACGGGGGCGTCAGCAGTCTGGGGTATCGACCCGACCACACCAGCTCGCCACGACGAACTCCAAAGGCCATCACGAGATGGACGATCGCCACCCAGACGAGCAACCCAGCCGCCAGAAGAGAAAGATTCTCGGTGTCCATCCTCGCCTCAAGTTAGCCGGAGAATCCCGAGGTGAAAGGGCAGGTCGAACAATCAGATGAAGATCAATCGGGAAACCCCAATCAGCTGTTGCCCGCACCCTTCTCAACCAGGGTGTAACCACACTTGACCATGAGGTGAAGCAAGGCCATGGCCGGGGCGCTGAACTGACTGGGTCGCACGACATCCTCGAAACGTTCGAGATAACCCACGACCTGGGAGAACACATGGCCCATGGGAACGGTCTCGATGGTTGGTTTTCCCGGATATGCCCCGAACGCAACGAGACGGGTTCTGATCACCGCGCCTGATCTGCCCTGAGTTTCCGACACTCCGGATGTCTGCAACGCCTTGATGATGTCGACGAGACCGTCCTCATAGATCCAATCCAACCTCCGCAGCATCTGATGGAGGACCTCGTGACGGGTGATCGCAGGATTGAAGCGGGCCGCGCCCTGCTTCACCTCCCCGACGATCACGTCGATCATCCCGCTGGCGAGGAAGAGCCCGGGGTCGTCGATGAGGAATAGTCGGTCATCTGGTTCGTGATCGACGTCCGCGGCATATAGATCACCCGGATAGCGCACTGCAAGCAGATCGACGTCTGTGATCGACTCGTACTTCCCGTTCGGCCCGCGATGCTGCACGTCGATCTCGGTGATGGTCAGGTAGCCGTTGAGACGCAGATACGACTCGACGAGGTTGACGGCGATGTCCATGGCTATCCCAGCTTTCTTGTGTGACTCGAACCATCAAGCCACCGTCTACGGGAGCTGCGACAGCGAGAGTCGGTTAACGGACAAACCGTCGCGAGGAACGATCCGGCCCACCTCATGAGGTCCGGCGGTAAGGGCGTGCCAAAACCTCGTTGAATCTGGCGATACGCACCGTCTCGAGAATGAGCCAGGTGTAGCCGGCAACGGCGAGGAGCCGCTGGAGCAGGCCGGCCTGGCCGAGGAATACCAGCATCGCCACCGGGATCATCCCGGTTCCGAGGGCCACAACCCAGTCGAAGGCCTTCGTCAGCCGGGCATCCCGGGACCGGGTTCGGTTGACCGCCAGCACTCCGAGGGCAAAGCCCACCGCCGCCCAGAAGGCGGAGAAGGTATGGAAGAAGGCCTCACTTCTGTTGTAAGGGACTTTGTTCCATGGACCGTCGGCGAAGAAGGCCACGCCCAGGAGGGCGAAGGCGTAGAAACGAAACGCCGTCCGACATGATCGGTTCCACAAGCCCCGGGCGCGCACCGAGAGCAGCACCGCCGCCAATGAAGTCAGGAGAACGCCGGAGCGGACCAGCCAGGCACCTCGGACACCCTGCCCGGCCGACTCGCTGACCGTGTTCTCGACCCAGGAGTACGAGGGTGGCAGAAACACCGGCGCAACTGCCAGCGCCACCGCAGAAGTGACGAACATCCCGAGCGCCAGTCTGTCCAGGTTGCGGCGGATGCTGGTCCACCCCCGTGAAAGAGAGTCCAGAACCCCATTCCGATGCATTTCGAACGTGCGCATGCACACCCGACCTTTGCCGATCAACACCCGAAGCTACGAGATTACAGGGATGGGCCAGAACAGCCCGTCGTGCGTGTCAGACGTGGGGTGCCACCTCTTCGGCAAGCTGCTGCATCAGGGCCACCTGATCTTCATAAGGCATGGTGGAAAAGGCGCTACGGGCGACAAACTCGACGTCGACACCGGTCTTGCTTCGGATGTGATGCAAAGCCTCGACGATCTGCTCGCTGGTGCCGGCCAGGGTCGACCTCCCCAAGAGCTGGGCCCTGTCGGCGGCATCGAAGGGTGGCGCCGGCGGCGGAGGCCCCGGACGCGAGGCTGACGCCTCCATGTCCGAGTACTTCCACATCATGTGCCAGACATGTCTCGTCCCGTATTCCCAGGCCGCCGCCTCCGACTCACCCGGCAACATCACCGAATAGTGGATTATCCGCAGGGACGACGGGTCCCGGCCGATCTTCTCGCACTCGTCGTTTATCCAACCCACCTGTTGCAAGAGTTGATCCTCCGGCACGTTGGAGAAGATCCCGTCGGCCAAGCGTGCCGCCCGTCGAATAGCGGCTTCGGCGCCACCGCCGATGACTATCGGGATCGGTGTGGGAGGAGTTGGACGGACCGCCAACTCCGGGAAGGAGAAGATATTCCCCTGGTATTTGAAAGGTGTGCCGGACCAGGCGTGAGGGAGGATCTGGAGGATCTCCTCCATAGCCGCTCCCCGCTGGTGGATGTCGACGCCCAAACCGGCAAACTCGGCCTCGCTCCAACCGAGACCCAGCCCCAGGACCAATCTCCCGGTGCTGAGCAGTTGGACGGTGGCCGCATCCTCGGCCAGCCGCAGGGGATGATGCAGCGGCGCCAGAACAACACCTGTGCCGATCTCGATCGTGGAGGTGGCCGCGCCCAGGGCGGCACTGAAGACAAGGAGGGATGGCATGTAGCCGTCGTCGACAAAGTGGTGCTCTGTTGTCCACACCGAAGACAGACCAAGACGCTCGGCCTCCGTGGCGAGCTTCACGGCCTCCGTGTAGGCCCGGGACCAGTCGGTCTCCCCCGGTCTGATCTGGGCTCCAAGCAATCCAAAACCAAGACCCATGCGAATTCCCTTTGTGGTGAACTTGTCAAAGCTATCAGAAAGCGGGACCTGGCTCCGGTGACCACCAACATGACGAACGCCCGGGCTACACCATCAGGCTGATCAAACCTGAGTGATATACACTCAAGTAAGGAATAGACTCCACCAGACGACAGTTACCCGGAACACAATCTCACAAGGACACACCAGATGCCAGAAACCGCCCAGCTGACCCTCCCGGTCCTTCCGCTGCACAATGGTGTGGTCTTCCCCCACATGGTCGTGACGGTCCGGATCGAGACTGATGAGGGGAAGATCGCCCTTGCCGCCGCAGCCAGATCGGACGGACGGCTGCTGCTCGTACCCCGTCTCGAGGGTCGTTATGCGGCTGTGGGCACGATTGCGGACATCCAGCAGTCGGACGAATCCGGGAACGTTGTCGTGTCCGGGGTTGCCCGGGCACGGGTTGGGGCGGGATCGGTGGACGAGGCAGGTGCCCTGTGGGTGGAGGCCGAAGAGTATCCCGAAGTGGACATCGTCGACGATGAGCTCGAGGAACTCGTCACCGAGTACAAGGCGGTGGTGGGTGAGGTCCTCGACAGTCGGGGTCTGGCCGGTGTCGGCGAGCGGTTGCTCTCAATGGACAATCCGTCGCAACTCGCCGATCTCGCCGTCTACTCCCCCGACCTTTCGCTCCAACAGAAGGTCGAGCTGCTCGAGGCGCTGGATATTCGCCGCCGTCTCGGACTTCTTCTCAGTTGGATGAGAGAAGTGCTGGCCGACCTCGAGTTGCGACGTCGGATCCGTGCCGACGCCGCCGAAAGCATCGAGAAGGGCCAGAAGGAATACATCCTCCGCCAGCAATTGGAAGCCATCAAGAAAGAGCTAGGCGAGGAAGGCGACGTAGGTTCCGAGTATCGCGCCAAACTGGACGAGAGAGAGCTCCCCGAAAAGGTCGCCGAAGCAATTGGCCGGGAGATAGATCGTCTCGAGCGGATGAGCGAGCAGTCCCCGGAGCACTCCTGGATACGCACCTGGCTGGACACCATGTTCGACATCCCGTGGGGCGAGAAGTCCGAGGACCGGCTCGACCTGGACGAGGCGTGGACAGTGCTCGACGCCGACCACACCGGACTACACGACGTTAAAGAACGCATCGTCGAACATCTTGCCGTGCGCAAACTCCGCGATGAACGGGGTCTGACCGACCAGAGCGAGAGGAATGCCGGAGCGATTCTGCTGCTGGTGGGACCGCCGGGGGTGGGCAAGACCTCCCTGGGTGAGTCGGTGGCCCGCGCTCTAGGGCGGAAATTCGTCAGAGTTGCCCTGGGAGGCATGAGAGACGAAGCCGAAATCAGAGGTCATCGCCGGACCTATGTCGGAGCGAGGCCGGGACGGGTGGCACGTGCACTGACCGAGGCCGGGACCATGAATCCGGTGTTTCTCCTCGACGAGATGGACAAGGTCGGAGCGGACTGGCGCGGCGATCCTTCCTCTGCTCTGCTCGAAGTGCTCGATCCGGCGCAGAACCACACTTTCCGGGACCACTATCTCGAAGTCGACCTCGACCTCTCGGAGATCCTGTTCATCGCCACCGCCAACATGGTGGAGACCATTCCCGCGGCCCTGCTCGACAGGACCGAAGTCATTCGAATCGACGGTTACACCGACGACGAAAAGGTCGAGATCGCCCGCGATCACCTGCTCCCCCGTCAACTCCGGGCCGCCGGGCTGGAGCCAGAAGAACTCGAAGTCTCCGAGGGTGCTCTGGCGGCAATCGTTGATCGCTACACCAGAGAGGCCGGTGTCCGGAACCTGGAGCGTGAGTTGGGCAAGCTGTCTCGCAAAGTCGCCATGGAGGTGGCCAAGAGTCAGGATTCGGGAGACCAGTCCTCACTGGCGGTGTTGGTCGACGAGCCGAATGTCAAGGATTATCTGGGCAAGCCGAGGGTCTGGAAAGACGAGGCCTCCGACCGCACCGACGTCCCGGGTGTGGCCACCGGTCTGGCCGTGACCGGTGCCGGCGGTGATGTTCTCTTCATCGAGGCCACGACGATGGAAGGCGAGCCCGGCCTCACCCTGACGGGTCAACTCGGCGACGTGATGAAAGAGTCGGCCCAGATCGCCCTGTCCTACGTCGAGGCCCACGGCCCTGCCCTCGGCATCGATCCCAAGACCCTGAGGGGCAAGTTCCACCTCCACGTGCCCGCCGGAGCGGTCCCCAAGGACGGGCCGTCGGCCGGGGTGGCCATGCTGACGGCACTGGTCTCGCTGCTCACCGGACGCAAAGTGAAAAACACCGTGGGGATGACCGGCGAAATCACCCTGCAGGGCAAGGTTCTGCCAATCGGCGGAGTGAAACAGAAAGTGCTGGCCGCCCACCGCGCCGGTCTCACCGAGGTGATCCTGCCGCGGCGCAACGAGGTCGATCTGGACGACGTGCCAGACAAGGTGAAGGAGGAACTCACCTTCCACATCGCCGAGACCGTCGACGATGTTCTGACTGCGGCCCTGAATTAGCGCCAGCCTCTTCGAGACGGGACCTCCTGTCAGTTTGATGGAACCCGCCGAGACGCGACGGCGTTGCAACGTGGTGAGCCGACGTCTCCCCTGGATTGCCCGTCACCTCGCCTTGATCGGTCTCATCTACATCGCATCCTGCACCAGTCGGCCTTCGATCGATGAGTCCACCCAAGCCACGGTCGATAACCTTCCGGTGCCGTCGTCCACCCGGATTGCTTCCGCCGGGACCGCCTCGGTGTCGATTGAAGGGGCGACCTACCAATTCGCGCTGACGGGCTGCGAGGTAGCGGTGGACTACTTCGGTGTTGACGGCTCGGACGGTGAGTACACCCTCACCATCCGGCATGCCAGTCCCCCATCCCGTCAGCCCTCCGAGCCGTCCCTCTCCATCTTCGTGATCGAGGGAGCGGAGCGTCTGGAAGCACCTCCGGCGGCGATGGTATTCGAGATGTACGACCCCGAGACCGGCCGGGCAAGAGGGTCAACTGTCGTCACCCTTGAAGTTCCCGGTCCGGAGATTCCCACAACCTTCGATGTCCACTGTGACGCCACCGGATAACAATCCGGTTTCTTCCGGCAGCTTCAAGCTGACTGATCTGAGTTGGCACGCCCTAGGGTGCGTCTTCGGCTCCGACGCTTAACCGTCGATCAGGACTTCTCCGACGCTTCTTTCGGATTTGAATGGTCCTCAGATTCGGCTTGCCTGCCGCCCTCCTCGGGCTCGCTCTCGGGTTTGCCCTTCACCGAGTCGGTGATCTCATGGGCGTATTCGGCGACAGTTCTGCCGTCGATCTGCCCCCGGTTCTCCTCGAGATAACGCAAAAGGTCTGTCAACCGTTCACGAACCTCGGCCGAGATCTGACTGCCCCGCTCCAGTGAAGCGACTGTCTCGGACGCCTCCGTCAGGGCCGCAGCCGCTTCGCCCATCGCTTCGGGCGAAACATCGACGACATGTTCCAGGGCGACCGACGCCTTACCCTCCTCATTGAGGACGACGAGTTCCTCGATGCGCTCGGTGGCCCCGCCGGCCCCGATCCCCCAGCCTTCCAGGGCTCGGTCGATCTCGTAGTTCCAGTTGCCGGGGATCGCGGTGTTTGCCGCCCAGGCCACACCGGTCAGCCCGCTGACCATGATCAAACCGTAGAGGAGGGCGGCTGTCTTTCTCCTCAGCCCGAGCCAGAGATTGGCTGCCGGGCGCCGGGCCTCGTCATGCAGACCTTTGTCTCGTGCGGCGCGAATCATCATCGCCGTCAGGGAGGCGTGGTCATCGACGAACTGAGGAGAAGGAGGCGCCTTGCCCATGTCGGCAAGAGTCGACACAAATGACCTGAGCGGGATCAGATCTGAGTTGTGCGGCTCGTTGCCGGTCAGCAAACGCTCGATGTCGCGATCAATGAGGTCGTACCACATCCGGGCAATGAACCTCCGGAGCAATCTCATATGGCCACCGCCTGTCCGGACAGTCGTCCCCGAACCTTGAGCATTCCCCGACGTTGCAGCTTTCTCACAGCGCCGACACCCCGGTTCACCACGCGGGCGGTCTCTTCGAGGCTGAGCCCAGCGATGATTCGGAGCGACAGAACATCCCTCTGCTCGGGGGTGAGCACCTCGAATGCTCTCTGGAGTTCCTCGATGGTGGGACTCTCGGGGGTGAGACCGGCGGCACCGGACTCGTCGCGGAGATGGTCGAGAATCTCGTCGGCCAGCGCCGACCTCGGTCGTCGATGTCTCAGCGTCTCACGATGAGCGACCAATTGGTGGTATGTGATCACGAAGATAAAGGTGCGAAAAGCGGACTCGTCACCCTCGAATCGATCGAGGGACCGGGCGAGTTCGAAAAAGACGTCGCCGGCGACGTCCTCGGGTTCGGACACGCCACGGGCTCGGAGAAAACCGGTCACGGGCCCCGCAATCTCCCTATAGAGATAGGCCCATGCCCAGTCTTGACCGAGTTTCGCAGCGGTCAGGACCGACTCGAAACTTTCCCCCATTGTCATGACACCTAAAGGCTCGCTCGGCGAAAAACGGACACCACGGGTCGATCGAATCATTTTGCTGGACGTTTCGAATCTTGCCTTCTCCGGCCTGCTGGGCATTTGAGTTCCGCTGAGGTCGGCCGGACCGACCGGGAGCTGTTGGAGAACCGAAATCGGAATGGCGACGTATGGACGGGCATGAGATGGAATGCCTCGATGACACTTCGTAGCTGGTTGGTCGGTTTGACTGCTTTCGGCCTCCTCACGTCGGCCTGTGGGCTCGGATCAGGTTATGGAGGGGGTGTCCAGACCTCTGCCCCATCTCTCCCGACAAGCACCCCCACCGCGTCCCAGGAGGCGGACACGGCAGCCATCTCCGTAGCTCAAACCAGCCTTGGGAAGATCCTCGTCGACCCGGGTGGCTTCACCCTGTACGTATTGACCAACGACACCGCGGGCCAGTCGACCTGCTACGAATCGTGTGCTGCCACCTGGCCGCCTGTCCCGGCGGACACCGGCGTGGGCTCCGATGTGGATGCCTCACTTTTTGGCTCGACCATGAGAACCGACGGTGTCGACCAAATGACAATCGACGGACGACCCCTGTACCGGTTTGCCCCCGACGCCTCACCGGGCGACGTTGGCGGCCAGGGCATAAACGGAGTCTGGTTCGTGGTCGGAGCCGATGGTGTCCCAATCGGACCATCCGCGGGGAAGACGCCCTCGGATACCACTAGCGGGTACGGCTACTAGCCAGACCTTCGCCGAATTGTTGCCTCGGACGCGGGATCCCGGCCGCAGCGGGACAGTTACCCTCGCAGCACCCGACCAAGGAGCGGCGTGGAGTACGTCTCACTCGGCAATGCAGGACTGAAAGTATCCCGGATCTGCCTGGGCATGATGTCCTTCGGCGATCGGCAGTGGCGGGACTGGGTCCTCCCGGAGACCGAGGCCGAGCCCGTGGTGAAGGCGGCGGCGGATGCCGGGGTCAACTTCTTCGACACCGCCGACATGTACTCCCGGGGCGTCAGCGAGGAGATAACCGGCAGCCTCCTGAAGGCCACATTTGGCCGGCGTGAGGATTATGTGATTGCCACCAAGGTCCGCTTCGCCATGGGTGACGGACCCAACGACCAGGGTCTTTCACGCGGCCACATACTCGACGGCGTCGACGCATCACTGCGACGTCTCGGTGTCGATCACATCGACCTCTATCAGATCCACCGGTGGGACGACTCGACACCTATCGAAGAGACTATGGAAGCCCTCGACGACTGTGTCCGCTCCGGGAAAGTGCGTTATCTCGGGGCGTCCTCCATGGCCGCCTGGCAATTCGCCAAGGCCCAGCACACTGCCGATCTCGGCGGGTGGACTCGATTCGTCACGATGCAGAACCACTACAACCTGCTCTACCGCGAGGAAGAGCGCGAGATGATCCCGCTGTGCCTCGACATGGGCGTGGGCTTGATGCCCTGGAGCCCGCTCGCCCGGGGACTGCTGGCCCGCCCGGCCGGACAGCAGAAAGCCACCACCCGCGGAGCCAGCGACAGCTTCACCCCACAGTGGTATGACAACGACGATGCGACCAGGGCGGTGATCGACGCGGTTGGAGACGTGGCCGGCTCGCGAGGGATCAGCAGGGCCCAGGTGGCTATGGCGTGGCTACTCTCGAGATCCGGTGTGACCGCTCCCATCGTCGGTGTGACCAGGGTGACTCATCTCGAGGAGGCGGTGGCCGCCGTGGATGTCGCGTTGAGCCCTGAGGAAATCGCCCGCCTG
>JBFHXF010000039.1:0-16527 GCA_041599115.1 Acidimicrobiia bacterium | reverse complement strand
CTGGTGACAATGTGGGGGTTTTGTTGCGGGGTGTGGGTAAGGATCAGGTGGAGCGGGGTCAGGTGTTGGCCAAACCGGGTTCGATCACCCCTCATACTGAGTTCGAAGCTCAGGTTTACGTGTTGACTAAGGAGGAGGGGGGTCGGCATAACCCGTTTTTCCCGGGGTACCGCCCCCAGTTTTATTTCCGGACTACCGATGTGACTGGTGCGGTCACCCTGCCGGAAGGCACCCAGATGGTGATGCCGGGGGACAACACTGAGATGACGGTGGAGTTGATCGCCCCGATCGCCATGGACGAAGGACTCCGTTTCGCCATCCGCGAAGGCGGACGGACCGTCGGAGCCGGACGAGTCACCAAAATCAACAAATGACAGACCAAAAGATACGAATTCGCTTGAAGGCCTACGACCACAACGTGGTCGATGAGTCCTCGAAGAAGATCACCGAGACCGTGCTGCGGACGCAGGCCACGATTCGCGGGCCGATCCCTTTGCCGACGGAGATCCATCGCTATTGCGTGGTGCGGGGACCGCATGTGCACAAGGACTCGCGTGAGCATTTCGAGATGCGGATCCACAAGCGTCTGATCGACATCCTCGACCCCACCCCCAAGACGGTGGACTCGTTGATGCGTCTCGACCTCCCCGCCGGCGTAGAAGTGGAGATCAAGCTGTGAGTTTTGAGTCATGGGTTATGGGTCATGGGTCATGGGTTCTTCTCATGACTCAGAACCCAAAACTCGGAACTGCGAACGAAGTGAGCTCGTCATGAACGCCATCCTCGGGCAGAAGCTGGGGATGACCCAGGTATTCGATGACGAGGCTCGGGCAATTCCGGTCACGGTCATCAAGGCCGGTCCGTGTCATGTCGTCCAAATCAAGACGCCGGAGAACGACGGATATGCGGCGATTCAGCTCTCGTACGGAGAGATCAAGGCGAACAACGTCAACAAGCCTGTTGCGGGACACTACGCCAAGGCAGGGGTCACCCCGGCGCGACACCTGGTGGAGGTGCGCGTCGATGACACCGCGGCCTACCGGGTGGGCCAGGAGATCCGTGTCGCCGAGATCCTCGAGAAGGGCCAAAAGGCCGACGTCTCCGGTGAATCCAAGGGCAAGGGTTTCGCGGGCGTGATGAAACGGCACAATTTCGCCGGCCAACCGGCCTCGCACGGCAATCACAAGAAGCATCGCGCTCCAGGCTCGATCGGCGCCTGCGCCACGCCTGCCCGGGTGTTCAAGGGCATGCGCATGGCCGGCCGACTCGGAGGCGAGAGGGTGACAACGCTGAACCTCGAGGTCGTGGGTATCGATGCCGAGCGGGATCTGCTGCTCTTGGGAGGTTCGGTTCCCGGTCCGAACGGGTCGGTAGTCCTGATCAGAGAGGCGGTCAAAGCCCGTGGCTGATATCAAGGCGCCCCTTTTCAAGTCCGATGGCAGTCCGGTCGGTGAGGTCAATCTCGATGCCGACATCTTCGGCATCGAGCCGAACATGGACGTTCTACATCAAGTCATCACCGCCCAGCTCGCTGCGAGGCGATCCGGATCCGCATCGACAAAGACCCGTGGCGAGGTCCGCGGTGGTGGGCGAAAGCCATGGCGTCAAAAGGGCCTGGGCCGGGCTCGCCAGGGTTCCATACGCGCACCCCACTGGGTGGGAGGCGGCGTCGCCCATGGGCCCAAACCGCGTGACTACACCCAGCGGACTCCCAAGAAGATGAAGCGTCTTGCGTTGCGCAGCGCGCTATCGGCCCGCGCCTCCGAGTCCGCAGTCAAGATCGTGCAAGATTTCGACTGGTCGGCCCCAAAGACAAAACAGGCGACATCTTTCCTCGAGGCGGTCGGGGCCAATGGCAAGACTCTGGTGGTTTTGAGCCACCTCGACGGTGTGGCGGGCCGGTCATTCCGCAATCTTCCCGATGTGATCCTCTCTGAGCCCGGGCACTTGACGCCGTACGACGTGCTATGGGCGGACCAGGTTGTCTTCACGTCCCACACGATCGGGTCGATCGGGCGCACCACCACCTACGAGGTCAGTGAAGAAGACTTTGTGAAGGACGACGGGGGGGACTCCTGATGAGGAATGCGACCGACGTCATACTCGCCCCCGTTGTCTCGGAAAAGTCCTATGACCTCATCGAGCACAAGAACACCTACACCTTCATCGTCGATCCCCGCTCCAGGAAGGGCGAGATCCGCGAGGCCGTCGAGACCCTATTCGATGTGAAGGTGTTGCGGGTGAACACCATGAATCGCAGGGGAAAGACGAAGCGCCAGGGTTATTCGGTTGGGCGTCGCAGGGACACCAAACGCGCCGTCGTCACCCTTGCCCCCGGCAACTCAATCGATCTGTTCGGAGTCTGAGAATGGCCGTCAAGAAGCGCAAACCAACTTCGCCGGGCAGGCGGTTTCAGACGGTCTCGGACTTCACCGAGCTCACCACCGACAAGCCGGAGAAGTCACTCATTGCCAAGAAGGGCAAGACCGGCGGCAGGAACTCCTATGGGAGGGTCACCTCTCGTCATCGCGGCGGCGGCCACAAGCAGCGTTACCGGGTGATCGATTTCCGGCGCGACAAGGACGGTGTCCCGGCACGCGTCGCCAGCATCGAGTACGACCCGAACCGGAATGCCCGGATCGCTCTCCTCAATTATGCCGACGGTGAGAAGCGGTACATTCTCGCTCCACTGGGCGTCAAGGTCGACGATCGGCTCGAGTCGGGGTCGAGGGCCGACATCCGTCCAGGCAACGCGCTTCCCCTGAGGAACATCCCTGCCGGAACGATCGTCCATGCCATCGAGATGCGACCGGGAGGTGGGGCCAAACTGGCACGCGCCGCCGGCTCGGCGGTGCAGTTGATGTCCAAGGAGGGCTCCCTTGCACTGCTGCGTCTCCCTTCCGGGGAGATGCGCCAGGTGCCCCTCGACAGCCGGGCAACCGTCGGCCAGGTCGGGAACACCGAAGCCGAGTTGATCAAGCTCGGCAAAGCCGGTCGCAAGCGTTGGAAGGGGGTCCGACCTCAGACCCGCGGTGTCGCCATGAACCCCGTCGATCATCCGCTCGGCGGTGGTGAGGGCAAGTCTTCGGGTGGCCGACATCCGGTGAGCCCGTGGGGCAAACCGGAGAAGCGGACCCGCGGCAAGAACAAGGCCTCGAACAAGTACATCGTGCGGCGGCGCACGAAGAAGGGTCGGAGATAATGGCTAGAAGCCTCAAAAAGGGCCCCTTCGTGGACGATCACCTCGCCGCGAAGGTGGACGATTTGAATCGTTCGGGTTCGAAGCGTGTGATCAGGACCTGGTCGCGGCGCTCCACGATCATCCCCGAGATGATCGGTCACACGATCGCGGTCCACGACGGTCGCAAGCATGTTCCGGTATACATCACCGAGTCGATGGTCGGCCACAAACTCGGAGAGTTTGCCCCAACGCGCACATTCCGTGGTCACGCGGAGAAGACGGCGAAGAAGCGATGAGAGTCAGAGCCCAAGCCAAGTTCGTTCGTCAGTCGCCCTACAAGGTACGTCGGGTTCTCGATCTGGTCCGGGGCCTTCCGGTCCACGAGGCAGAGCATGTTCTCCGTCTCACCCAACGCGGCGCCACCGAGCCGATCGCCAAGGTCCTGAAATCGGCGGTTGCCAATGCCGAGCACAACCATGCTCTCGACTCCGAGGATCTCGTGGTGGCCGAGGCATTCGCAGATGAGGGCCCGACCTTGAAGCGATATCGCCCTCGTGCCCGGGGGCGGGCCAGCCGGATACTCAAACGGACCAGCCACATCACGATCGTGGTGTCGGACATGAATGAGGAGGTGATCTGATGGGCCAGAAAGTACACCCTTATTCGTTCCGGATTGGTGTGTCCACCGATTGGAAATCACGATGGTTTTCGACAAAGGAATACGTCGATTTCGTCAATGAAGATTGGCATATCCGCGACTATCTCAAGAATGAGCTGCAGCGGGGGGCGGTCTCGCGGATCGAGATCGAGCGCACCCGAGATCGGTTGATAGTCGATATCCACACCGCCCGGCCGGGGGTGGTGATCGGCCGCAAGGGAAGTGAAGCCGAGCGTTTGCGTGACGCTCTCGAGGCGCTGACCAGGCGACGGGTCAAGTTGAACATCCTCGAAGTCAAGGACCCGGCCCTCGATTCCGCCCTCTTGGCCCGGGGAATCGCAGATCAGTTGGAGAATCGTATTGCATTCCGCCGCGCCATGAAGCGTGCGGTGGCCTCGGCATTGAAAGCGGGCGCCGAAGGCGTTCGGGTCGAGTGCAAAGGACGTCTGGGCGGCTCCGACATGGGTCGGCGAGAGTGGTACCGCGAGGGTCGTGTTCCTCTGCACACGCTGCGCGCTGACATCGATTTCGGCACGGCCACAGCCCACACAACCGTGGGCACCATCGGTGTCAAGGTTTGGGTGTACCGGGGTGAGGTCGTCCGCTCCGCCCGGAAATCTGGAGAGCGGATCGCCGCCGAGGCCGATCTGGCCACTGGAGGGCCCGCCCGGCGGATCCAGAAGAGCATCAAGTCCCGCGCCGAAGAGGCTGCCGGGGTTGATCACAAGCCGCGTCTCATCGAGGCCGGGGGTGGGAAACGTCTCATCGAGGCCGGTGGAGGCAAGACAGAGGGCCGCAAGCTGATCGAAGCAGGTGGCGGGCGTCGCCCAACCGCCGCCGAGGCTGAGCTCGAGTACGAGAGCGCCCGTGAAGACATAACTGTGGAAATCAGCGAAACTGTTGTTTCCGACGAGGCGCTGGAAGTCGCCGAGGAGACCGTTGCACAGGTTGCAGCCGAGTCCGAGGCTCAGACAAGCGCCGGTTTGCCCGGGACGAGCGACGTCGTTGATCAAGTGGCGGCCGGTGAAGGCGAAGAAGAATGACCTCTTACCCATTATTCAGAACTGATTGCCGCCGAGCGCAGCGAGGCCCCACATGCTGATGCCCAAGAGAAGCAAGCACCGCAAGGTACATCGCGGGCGTCGCTCGGGTGTTGCCAAAGGTGGGACACAGGTGCACTTTGGCGAATACGGTCTTCAGGCCCTGGAAGCAGGCTGGATCACGGCTCGCCAGATCGAGGCATCCCGGGTCGCCATAACCAGGGCCGTCAAACGTGGTGGGAAGGTCTGGATCACCATATTTCCCGACAAGCCGGTCACCCAGAAGCCGGCCGAGACCCGGATGGGTTCCGGAAAGGGAAACCCGGAGTTTTGGGTTGCGGTGGTCAAACCAGGACGCGTGATGTTCGAGTTGGCCGGCGTGCCCGAAGATCTGGCGCGCGAGGCCATGAGGAAGGCGGGCCACAAACTGCCTATCCGGACCCGGGTCATCAGCAGGGAGGACTCATGAGCACGATCGACCTGCGTGAGTTGACCAAAGAAGAGCTGTTGGAGAGTCTCCAGGAGGCGAGATTGGAGAAATTCAACCTCCGCTTCCAGGTGGCGACCAATCAGCTCGACAACACCGCACGGCTCGGTGCGGTCAAGAAACAGATTGCCCGCATCCTCACGGTGATGCGTGAGCGTGAGCTGGCCGAAGACGGAGCGTCAATGGCCGAGGAGAGTGCCTGATGGCTGAAGCCCCAACCCGAAACCGGCGCAAAGTGCGCGTCGGCGTGGTGATCTCGGATTCGCGGGACAAGACGGTCACGGTCGTCGTTGCCAACTCCTCCAAACACCCTCGCTACGACAAGATTGTTCGCACGAGCACCAAGTTCCACGCCCACGATGAGGAGAACGACGCTCATCTCGGTGACACCGTCCGCATCATGGAAACGCGTCCACTGTCAAAGCAGAAGAGGTGGCGCGTTGTCGAGATCGTGGAGCGTGCCAGATGATTCAGCAAGAGTCCCGCCTCAAGGTGGCCGATAACACCGGCGCACGCGAGGTGCTCTGCATCCGGGTTCTTGGCGGGTCGTCACGCCGCTATGCGGGGATAGGCGACATCATTGTCGGAGCGGTCAAGGAGGCCAACCCCGGTGGCACCGTCAAGAAGGGCGAGGTGGTGAAGGCCGTTGTCGTCCGAACCAAGAAAGCGTCGCGGCGTCCCGATGGCACCTACATCCGTTTCGACGACAACGCATGTGTGATCATCGACATCAATCAACAGCCCCGCGGCACCAGGATTTTCGGACCGGTAGCCCGCGAGTTGCGCGACCGCAAGTTCATGCGAATCGTCTCGCTCGCCCCGGAGGTGTTATGAAGCTCAAGAAAGGCGACAAGGTGATGGTGGTCACCGGCAAGGACGCCGGTCGCGAATCGAAGATCAGCCACGTCTATCCCGATCGCGGCAAAGTCCTCGTCGAGGGGGTCAACACCTCCAAGCGGCACACCAAGCCAACCGGCCAGACGATGCAGGGCGGGATCATCGACAAGGACATGCCGATCGATGCCTCCAACGTGATGATTCTCTGCGAGAAATGCGGTCCGACCCGTGTCGGGCACCGCATCGACGACAGGGGCCACAAGCACCGCGTATGCGTGAAGTGTGGAGGTGACCTGTGACCGAGCCTCGTCTCAAAACCAAGTTCCGCGAGGAAATTGCCTCGCGGCTTCAGAAAGAACTCGGAATCGAGAACGTGATGCAGATCCCGGTGCTCGACAAGATCGTCATCAATATGGGGATCGGCGAGGCCATCCAAGACAAGAAGGCCGTCGAGCAGGCAATGGACGAACTGAGTCTGATCTCCGGCCAGAAGCCGAGAGTGAACCGGGCTCGCAAGTCGATCGCCAACTTCAAGCTCAGGGAGGGGATGCCTGTTGGTGTCTCAGTGACCCTGCGGGGCGCCCGAATGTGGGAGTTCTTCGACCGGCTGCTTGCCGTCGCCATTCCCAGGGTGCGCGACTTCCGCGGGCTCAACCCGAAGGCTTTTGATGGGAGGGGCAACTACAGCCTCGGCGCCTCGGAACAATTGATCTTTCCCGAGATCGACTTCGACAAGGTCACGACCACTCGTGGCATGGACATAACGATTTGCACGACCGCCACGAACGACGAGCACGCCAAGGCGTTGCTCGATGCCTTCGGCTTCCCGTTTCGCAAGACAGAGGCCGTGGTCTGAGGAGGGATGAATGGCTAAGAGATCTCTAGTTGTAAAGGCCAGCCGTGAACCCAAGTTCAAGGTGCGGGGCTATAACCGCTGCAAGCGATGCGGCCGGTCCCGTGCCTATCTGCGTGATTTCGGAATGTGCCGAATCTGCTTCCGGGAGCTGGCCTCGCAGGGCGAGTTGCCCGGTGTGAGAAAGGCTTCATGGTGACAATGGTTACTGATCCCATCGCGGACATGCTTACCCGTATTCGCAATGCTGTCGCGGTCGGTCATGAGCGCGTCGCCATGCCGTCGTCAAAGATCAAGGTTGGCATTGCGAGGATCCTTGTCGACGAGGGATTCATCGACCGGTTCGACGTCAAAGAGATAGGCCATCGCTCCGAGCTGGAGTTGGTCCTCCGCTACGGGCCGAGACGACGTCCTGCAATCGAGGGCATCAGGCGTGTTTCCAAGCCCGGCCACCGGGTGTATCGGGGAGCGAGTGAGCTCCTCCGAGTCCAGGGCGGTATCGGTGTGGCCGTCGTTTCCACCAGCCAGGGACTTCTTCCCGATCGGGAAGCCCGTCGCCGTCGCCTCGGCGGCGAGGTCCTCTGCGAGGTGTGGTGATATGAGTCGCATAGGGAAGGCGCCGGTGATGGTGCCCTCGGGCGTCGATATCGCCATCGACGGGGTCCATGTGACTGTCAAGGGCGCCAGGGGTGAGTTGTCGCGGGAATTCAACGATCGGGTTGCCTTTCAGCTCGAGGAAGGCGTGATTACGGTCACCCGGCCGGACGACACCCGTGAATCCAGGGCGCTTCATGGTTTGAGCCGCGCCCTCCTGGCAAACATGGTCGAGGGAGTGGCTGAAGGATTCCAAAAAGTGCTAGAGATCCAAGGAGTGGGTTATCGCGCTTCCTTGAACGGGAACACGATCGAGTTACTCGTCGGCTACAGCCATTCGGTGAGAATCGAGGCGCCGGACGGGATCACTTTCGAGGTGCCGGAGCCCACCAAGATCATTGTCTCCGGGATCGACAAAGAGCTGGTCGGCCAGGTTGCTGCAGACATCCGCAAAGTCCGTCCACCCGAACCCTATAAGGGCAAGGGCATCCGGTACTCCGGCGAGTATGTCCGGCGCAAGGCCGGGAAGGCAGGTAAGTGATGAAGCGTTCTCGCAAGGATTCTCGGGCGCGTCGCCATCGAAGAGTCCGCAAGACGCTCCGCGGGACCGGGGCTCGCCCACGTCTCACTGTGTTCCGGAGCAATCGATACATCTACGCCCAGGTGATCGATGACATCGATGGCCGCACCCTGGTGGTGGCTTCCTCCCACGAGGCCGATCTCCGCGCCAGCAATCTCAACAAGGAGACGGCCGCCAAGGTTGGCCAGATGATCGGGTCCCGGGCCAAGGCTGCCGGTGTCGAGGCCGTCGTCTTCGACCGGGGTGGTTACAAGTATCACGGCCGGGTCAAGGCCCTGGCCGACGCCGCCCGCGAAGCCGGATTGGAGTTCTGAACATGGCACAAGATCAAGCACAGCAATACGACGAGCGCGTCATCCAGATCAATCGTGTCTCCAAAGTGGTTAAGGGTGGACGTCGTTTCAGCTTCACAGCGTTGGTGGTTGTCGGTGATGGCAATGGCCGGGTCGGCATCGGGTATGGCAAGGCAAAGGAGGTGCCGGCAGCCATTCAGAAGGGGATGGAGACGGCGCGACGTGCCATGATCCTCATCCCGATGGCCGGTCAAACCATTGTCCATCAGCAGACCGGGGTGCACGGCGCCTCCAAAGTCCTGGTCAAGCCGGCATCGCCCGGTACCGGCGTAATTGCCGGAGGAGCCGTTCGCCAGATACTCGAGGCCGCGGGGATCAAGGACGCTCTCGCCAAGTCGCTGGGCTCCCCGACCCATCTCAATGTGGCCAGGGCGGCGATGAATGCCCTGATCGGGCAGCGGCGTCCCGACGATGTCGCCAGACTGCGGGGCAAACAGGCCGAGGACATCGTGCCTCCAGGTCTACTGAATGCATACCGTTCGACCGAGTCGCTTCGCGCTCATAACAGTTGAGGTGAGAGGTGGCTGAGAAGACATTGAAAGTGACCCTGCGCAGATCGCTGATCGGTGAGAAACCCAAGACCCGTGCGACCGTCGAGTCGCTGGGCCTCAGGAAGCTAAACCAGACGAGAGAGCACAGCGACACCCCAAGCCTCCGAGGGATGCTGGAAAGAGTCAGGCATCTCGTCGAGGTCGAGGAGGCTGGTACCAAATGAGTGAGAAGAATCAACTGAAGCTTCATCATCTGAAGCCCGCGCAAGGTTCCAAGAAGAAGAAGATCCGGGTAGGGCGCGGTGAGGGTGGACGAAGAGGAAAGACCGCCGGTCGAGGCACCAAGGGTCTCAAGGCGCGCAATTCCCTACGCCCCGGATTCGAGGGTGGCCAGACGCCGCTTGCCATGCGTTTGCCAAAACTCCCCGGCTTCAAGAACCCGAACAAAGAGGAATTTGCCATCGTCAATCTCGGAGCGCTCCAGGTATTTGACCCGGGAACCGAGGTGAGCCCCGAATCACTCCGCGCCAGAGGTCTCATCCGTCATCGCGGGCGGGTCAAGGTCTTGGCAGAGGGTGATCTCGACCGAGCGCTGACTGTCAAGGCCCATGCCTTCAGCGAGTCGGCCAAGACGAAGATCGAGGCGGCCGGAGGCACCGCCGAGCTGATCGACTCATAACCCATAACTCATAACCCATAACTCATAACTCATAACTCATAACTCATAACTCATAACCCATAACCCATAACCCAGATGCTGAATATCTACCGCAACATGTTCAAGATTCCCGACCTCAGGGTGAAGATTCTCTTCACCCTGGCGATGTTCGGGGTTTATCGACTGGGGGCGACGATTCCGGTGCCGGGCATCGACCTTCAGGCCGTCGAGTTGTTTCAGACCCAACAGCAGTCCGGTGGTATCTACGGTCTGCTGAACCTGTTCTCCGGCGGCGCCCTCGAGTCATTCTCGGTGTTTGCCCTGGGAATCATCCCCTATATCACCGCATCGATCATCATGCAGCTCTTGACTGTGGTGATTCCACGCCTCCAGACCCTTCAGGAAGAGGGTGAGTCGGGTCAGAAGGTGATCACGCAGTGGACCCGCTACATGACCGTGATTCTCGCCCTCATCCAGTCGACGGGTTTCACTTTCCTGTTTCATACCGGCCGGTTCACCAACGGAATCGACCTGGTTCCGAACTACACGCCGGGGCGGGTCATCTTGATCGTCCTCACGATGACGGCAGGAACGGCCATGGTGATGTGGCTCGGTGAGCTGATAACACAACGTGGCGTTGGCAACGGAATGTCGCTGATCATCTTCATCTCCATCCTCAGCCAGTTCCCATTCATCTTCGGTCAGATCTGGGCCCAGACTGTGGCCGCCAATCTGCCAATCCGCTTCATAGTCGTGATTGCAGTGTTCCTTCTGATGATCGGGGCCATCATCTATGTGGATCAGGGCCAGCGACGCATTCCGATCCAGTTTGCCAAGCGGGTTCGGGGGCGTCGTGTGAGGGGTGGGCAATCGACCTATATCCCGCTCAAGGTCAACACGGCCGGCGTCATCCCCGTCATCTTCGCCACGTCCGTGTTGCTGATTCCGTCGTTGATCATCACGGCCATTCCGTCGGACGCGGCATGGGTCCAATCGATCTTCCGCTGGGTGGATCAGAACCTGGGGGCCGGGGCTCGCGGCGTCAGCTGGTGGTACATCCTGATTCTCTTCGGTTTGATCATCTTCTTCACATACTTCTACACGGCAATTCAGTTCGACCCCGAGAAGCAGGCGGAGATGATTCAGCGCCAGGGCGGGTTCGTCCCGGGCGTTCGCCCCGGACGCCAGACTGCGAAGCATCTCTCTTTCATCCTCAACAGAATCACATTGCCCGGGTCGATCTTCCTCGGAGTAATCGCGGTGTTGCCGGCGATAGCCGGGGCCATCTGGAATATCTCCATCGCCTTCTCCGGAGTCTCCATCCTGATCGTCGTGGGCGTGGCCCTGGAGACGATGAAGCAGATCGAGAGTCAGCTGACCATGAGGAACTACGAAGGAATCCTTACGTGAGGATTGCCAGCCGACCCGGCCGACTTTGCCCGGTTGCCTCCTCCACTGCCAGGCGACCCGGCCGACCGGCGTCTGTTTGCCCGAGGTTGTGTGGCGTAAGAAGCGGAAAGATCGAGGTCTTCCCCAGCCCTCTTCGGTCTGGAGCGGGCCGGAGACCGACGGGCAAAGTCGGCCGGCAATCCGGATGAAATTGCTCTTCATCGGCCCTCCCGGCGCAGGCAAGGGCACCCAGGCCGATATGGTCGCCTTGCGGCTAGGGATCCCTCATGTCTCCACCGGGGACATGTTCCGCCATCACGTCTCGCTTGGGACAGAGTTGGGGTTGAGGGTGGACGCCATCATGAAGGCGGGCGACTACGTCCCCGATGCGATCACCGTGGCGATGCTGGAAGAGCGGATCAGTCAGCCCGACGCCGCCGACGGATTCATTCTGGACGGCTTTCCCCGGACGATCGGCCAGGTGGAGGCGCTCGATGGTCTGATCGGGTCAGACGGGTTGGACACCGTCGTGGTTTTTGACCTCGTTGTGGAGGAGCTGACCAAGCGGCTGTTGGCCCGGGGTCGGGCCGACGACACCGAGGAGACCATTCGCAATCGCTTCGGCGTCTATCAGGATCAGACCGCTCCCCTTCTCCAGCTCTATGCGAGCAGGGGAATCGTCGAGCACATAGACGGTCTTGGTGAGATCGGTGAGGTGACCGAACGGATCCTCTCGGCGATTGCTCATAGCGCCAGACTCAAAACTCAAAACTCAAAACTCAAAACCCAAAACTCAAAACCCATAACCCATAACCCATAACCCATAACCCATAACCCATAACCCATGATCACCATCAAGTCATCCCGGGAGTTCGCCAAGATGCAGAAGGCCGGAGCGGTTGTCGCTGCGGTGCATTCAGCGTTGCGTGAGGCGGCGTCGCCGGGAGTGGCGCTCAACCAACTGGACGAAATCGCAGCGAGAATCATCGAGTCGGAGGGTTGCACGGCATCGTTTCTCGGTTACCTGGGCTACCCAAAGACAGTGTGCCTTTCGCCCAACGACGTGATCGTCCACGGAATCCCTTCGAATTACCGGCTTCGTGAGGGTGACATTCTCTCGGTTGACGCCGGTGCGGTGTACGAAGGGTTTCACGGGGACGCCGCCTTCACGATGGCTATCGGCGAGATTTCGGACGAGGCGCAGGAGCTGATAGACACGACGGAGCAGGCCATGTGGGCCGGGATCCGAGAGATACACAAGGGTGCCCGGCTGGGGACGATCGGCGCGGCGGTACACGAGGTTGGCGAGTCCCACGGATATGGAGTCGTCGAGGAGTATGTCGGCCACGGGATAGGCCGGGAGATGCACGAGGAGCCCCAGGTGCCCAACTACGGAGTCAGGGGCAAAGGGATCAAACTGCGTGCCGGAATGGCCTTGTGTATCGAACCGATGTTCAACATGGGATCACGGTTCACACAGGTCGATCCCGACAAGTGGACGGTGCGGACCGCAGACGGCTCGCTGTCGGCTCACTGGGAGCACACCGTGGCCATCACACCCGATGGGGTAATGGTGTTCACCGCCGGGCCCGAGCCTGCGGTCATGCAATTTGAGGAGAGTCCAGCAGTTGGTTAGCATTTGTTGGTCCTACCCGCCCTATTTGGGGTCTGGTGCGACGTCATCCGGTCCAGGACAGTGTGCCCAGGCACCGATTCCAGCCCTCCGAACCCAGTTCAAGGTTGAGAACGACGCTGGCCTGGCAGTGCTCGCGCACGCATTGACAGGGTCGATTGGCGACCTCTGGCGCGAGTCTTGAGTTTTTGGAGATAACGATGAAGGTAAGACCTTCTACAAAGAAGATGTGTGAGAAGTGTCGGATCATCAGGCGTCGTGGCCGCGTCTGGGTGATCTGTAGCAACCCGCGTCATAAACAGCGTCAAGGCTGAGAGGCAATAACAGCAAATGGCCCGTATTTCAGGAGTAGATCTTCCAAGAGACAAGAGACTTGAGATCGGTCTCACCTATATCTATGGCATCGGTCTGACCCGCTCTCAGCAGATCTGTGCTGAGGCCGGGATCAGCCCGGACACCAAGGTGCGTGAGCTGACCGACGACGAGGTCACCCGGATCCGTCGTTACATCGAGGCCACGTTCCAGGTGGAGGGTGACCTGCGTAGAGAAGTTCAGCAGAGCATCAAGAGAAAGATCGAGATCGGCAGTTACCAGGGGATCCGTCATCGGCGCGGTTTGCCGGTGAGGGGACAGCGCACCCACACCAACGCCCGTTCACGCAAGGGACGTCGCATGGCCATCGCCGGCAAGAAGAAAGTCGGGAAGTAGGTAAAGCGTGGCAAAACAGCAAGGCGCCAAGCGGGTTCGGCGACGGGAGCGCAAGAACATCTCCCACGGTCAAGTTCATATCAAGGCGAGTTTCAACAACACCATCATCAACGTGACCGATCAGACCGGAGCCACGGTTGCCTGGACATCGGGTGGCTCGGTCGGGTTCAAGGGCTCGAGGAAATCAACTCCGTATGCCGCTCAGGTGGCAGCAGAGGAAGCAGCCCGGCGCGCCGGAGAGCATGGCATCCGCAAGATCGATGTGATCGTCAGCGGGACCGGCTCAGGTCGCGACACCGCAGTTCGCACGTTGCAGAACATGGGCATGGAAGTCACCTGGATTCGAGATGTGACCCCGATCCCGCACAACGGGTGCCGCCCCAAGAAGCGTCGGAGAGGCTGATATGGCTCGTTACACAGGTCCCCGTCACAAGGCGTGCCGTCGTGCTCGTACCCCTTTGTGCCAATCGAAGAGGTGCCCGGTCGATCGTCGTCCCTACCCGCCCGGCGAACATGGCCGCGGGCGGATTCGTGAGAGCGACTATCTGATCCAGTTGCGCGAGAAACAAAAGCTCCGCACCATGTATGGCGTTCTCGAACGGCAATTCCGCCGGTACTACGTCGAAGCAGACCGGCGGCAAGGCATAACCGGCGACGCTTTACTCCAATTGCTGGAGCAAAGGCTCGACAACGTCGTGTGGCGTGCCGGTCTCGCTGCCACCCGTCCCCAGGCCCGCCAGCTCGTCAACCACGGTCATTTCTTGGTCAACGGCAACAAGGTGGACATCGCCTCGTATCAGGTTCGACCCGGAGATGTTCTCACCGTCAAGGAGAAGAGCCGGGACGCAATCGTCATCCAGCACGCCGTTGACACCCAGGGGCGCGAGGCTCCAGCCTGGCTCTCCGTGGATCTCGGCGAACGGAGGGTGATCGTCCTCGATCAACCCCGACGAGACCAAATTGACACCGCCATCAACGAGCAGTTGATCGTCGAGCTCTACTCGAAGTGAGGTAATCGAATTGTTGATCGTTCAGCGCCCCCAGATCGAAGAGGAAACCCTTTCGCCGACCAGGTCCAAGGTCGTCGTGGCCCCTCTCGAACCGGGCTTCGGATACACCCTCGGGAACACCATGCGTCGCACGCTGCTCTCTCGGATCCCCGGAGCCGCCATCACTTCGATTCAGATCGAAGGTGTGCAGCACGAGTTCTCCACCATCAAGGGCGTCGTGGAGGACGTTGTCGACATCATCCTCAACATAAAGCGAATTGTGGTTCGCATGGACGATGTCGATATCCAGACCCTCTATGTTTCGGCCAAGGGACCGGGTGAGGTCACCGCGGGCGACATCAAACTCCCGGCCGGTGTCGAAATCGTCAACCCTGATGCCCACATCGCCACGTTGTCCGCAGGAGGTCGTCTCGAGATGGAGATGACGGTGGCTCCCGGAGTCGGCTACCGGACCGCAGACGGAAACAAAGGGGCGAGTTCGACCATTGGAGTCATCCCGGTCGACTCGATCTTCTCTCCCGTTCGCAAGGTGTCCTACCGGGTGGAAAACACCCAGGTGGGTCAGATGACCAACTTCGATCGTCTGGTTTTCGACATCGAGACCAACGGAGCGATCGACCCAGGTGAGGCCGTTTCGTCGGCCGGAAAGACCTTGCGTGAGCTGATGGGTCTGTTTGCCGACATCGGTGAAGGCCAAGGGCTCGAGCTTGGCGAGGTCCAGCCTGAGATGTCTGGCTCTCCCGATCTGGAGCTCCCCATCGAAGCCCTCGATCTCTCCGAGCGGCCCAGGAACTGCCTGCGGCGCGCTCAGATCAAGACTGTGGGCGAGTTGGTCGAGCGGACTTCCGATGATCTGCTCAACATCACCAACTTCGGCCAGAAGTCGCTCGAAGAAGTGACCGCGAAGCTCGACGAACTCGGTCTCAGTCTCGCCGACGCAGGATCTGGCGGCGGCCTCTGATGCCACGTCCCAAGAAGGGCCCCCGTTTCGGGGGCTCACCCGCGCACAGCAAGGCGATCATGGCCAACCTGGCCAGCGATCTCTTCATGCACGAGAAGGTGATGACCACACACGCCAAGGCCAAGGCAGTACGGCCACTGGCGGAGAAGCTCATCACCAAGGCTCGCAAGGGCGATCTGCATTCCAAGCGGGTCATCATGAAGACGATTACCAACCGCGAAGCGGTGGTGAAGCTGTTCGACGAGGTCGCGCCGCGTTATGAGGATCGCCCCGGAGGCTATACCCGCATCACCAAACTCGGGCCCCGGCGCGGCGACGGCACCGAAGAGGCCATCATCGAGTTGGTTTGAGTTCTGAGTTCTGGGTTGTGAGTTCTGGGTTTTGAGTTTTGGGTTTTGGGTTGTGAGTTCTGGCTCAATACTCATAACTCATAACTCATGACTCAACGAGCGATCACCGCCACCAGGAAGCCGAGCACGACGATCGCGACACCCGCGATCAAGACGTGGACGGCGGTTGTCCTTCCGGGAAGCACCTTTGCGGCCAAGCTGTTGTCGGTGTAGACCACTGCTCCGAACACCACCGTGGTGAAACCGACTGCCAACAAGACGGTGGAGGCCACTCCCGGGAAAACCAGCATCAGCACCATGCCGAGCGCCAGCAACCCCGCCATCCTCCGGGTGAACACCCAACGGGGCAAGAGCGGGCCATACCTCTTTTCCGCGCCGGCAAGGGTCCTGTCGACCCGGGAGAGGATCGCCACCAGTGTTCTGTTCAGTCGATCGAAATCCCGCTTGGGTGCAGGAGGCTGGTTCAGCCCTAACGCATGTTCGAATGAATGTGGGTCGGCTATGTCCAGCAGGACTTCCTCACCCTCGATGATGGCGCGAAAACCCTGGCCGATCCGGTGGAAATCAAGGTCCTTGATGGGCCAGTCGCCGATCATCTGATCAGCAGCCCTGAGCCGGAGACGTCCGGCATCGATCTCCAGACGCGCCTCGATCGGCTGGGCATCCCCAGCAACCCTCAAAGACGCGTCGAATCCACCCATAGTGTCCTTATCGGCGGCGTGAGGCTCGACTTGGGGTATTTGT
>JBFHXF010000038.1:0-16645 GCA_041599115.1 Acidimicrobiia bacterium | reverse complement strand
TCGAGGTACAGATCGAGCGCACCCGTCCGGGAGTCGGTGCTCAGGCCCAACTCGGGAAACCCCCGTCGTCGCATCTCCCCGAAGGTTGCCCCGAGAAGTGCCTTGGCCAACCCTCGCCTGCGGTGATCGCGCTGGACGGCCAGCTGTTGCACCCATCCCTCCTCCGGATAGGGGAGACCCACGGCCACTCCTACGATTTCGTCACCATGGAGGGCGACATAGAGCAGCGATGGGTCGAAGTCCCCGCGATCAGTGATCATGGCGCGCCAGTTGGCGTAGGTGGTAGGTGTCCGGTTGGGCCATTCGTTGAAGGCGTCCTCGATGACTCGGTACACGGCATGAGATTCGGTATTCGGATCGAATCTCCGGATGCTGTACCCCGCCGGAACGGTGCGATCAGTCATATCAGCATCGGTTGGGAGACGCAATGCCCATGAGAAATGACGCGGGCTGTAACCGGCCCGCTTGAACATGGCAGCAGCTCCCTTGTTGGCATCGACGATGGTCTGACCGGTCCGGGCCTCCTCGTCCAAGGGCTGACGAAGCAGTGTGGCGGCTTCGGTCCATCTGAGAAGGGCCGAGCCGATTCCCCTTCCCCGATGATCGGGGTGGACCGTCGCCTCCGCCCGCCAGTTGTAGAACTCGGCGTACGCGACCAGGTCGGCGCCACTCCACACCATGAGGGTCTGGCGGCGCATGTCGAAATCGGTCATTTGCCAGCCACTCTCGGTGTCCTCTCGCGTCGTTTCCGCCTCTCCCCGGTCGATCCTCTCGGCAAGACGGAACAGCCCGATCACATCTTCGAGGTCTGAGTCGGTTGCCGGACGGGTGTTCAATCCGGGGGGAAACATGGGAAGCTTGGTTTCTGCGCCTCTCATGCCCGATAGATGACCCTTCCGTTGTGCTCTTCCACCCGGATCCGTCCGGTCAGTCTGAGGTGCTCGAGATGCGAGATGGTCTCGAGGAATGCCAGACGCGCCTGAAGCGGGTCGAGATTGGGCGTGAAGGACCTCAACATCACCTGCCAGGCGTCGGTATTGCCCGATCCGACCAGCTCGGCCATATCGAGCAGCCGTCTGTCGTGGTGGAGGAGGATCTGCCGGGCCCTCTCGTCTCCCCTGTCGATCATGGTTCCGTGGGCCGGGTAGGTGACCCCTATCCGCATGTCGACCAGCTTTTTCAGTGAAGCCATGTAGTCGCCGAGGACGTCGCCGAGTTCTTCGTCGTACATGATCACCGGCGAGATCCGGGGTAGAACTTGATCCCCTGAGAACAGGATCCCGGTACGCGAGTCCCGCAGGCAGATATGAGATGGCTCGTGACCGGGCGTGTGGATCACTTCGAGGGCCCGCCCGCCGCCGATATCGATCCTCTCGCCGTCCCTAACGGTGTGGTCCGGCGGATTGATGAGCGGCATGTAGTCGGGACGCCGCACGTCCAGAGCCGTTGCCACCAGCCCCTCGGGCACACCGTGAGTCAGCGCTATTCGCCCGAGTCTCTGGATGTACCCGGGGGTGTCGTTGTAGATCTCGACGAGTTTCGAAGCCCTCTCGTGCATCACGAACCGGCATCCCCACTCCTCGACTAGCCGCGCCGACATCCCCACGTGGTCAGGGTGAAGGTGTGACACGACCAGGGTGTGCACCGCAGACTCTTCCAGACCGAGAGTGGCGAATCCCTCCCGGATTGCCGTCCTGCCCTCTGCCCAATCGGCACCGCAGTCGAGTAGGAGAAGGCCGTCTCCCGCCTCCACGGCGTAGGCATTCACCCATGGCGGGCTTTTGAAAGGCAGCGGCGCAGGGATGAGATGTATCCCAGCGCCGAGGGATCGAGGAGGAGGGGCGTTCATGGGTGTACGACCTCGACGGTCCGGTGGGCGCTAACCGTGCTCCACCGGGTCCTTGATCCCAAAAGTGATGTCGAGGGTGACTTTGAACAGTGTCGGTGCGCCCGACTCGTCGACCACGCCACCCACCTTGACGATGGTGAACTTCTGGATATCAGTGACGGTCGACGCGGCCCGGGCGAGCACGGTTCTCACGGCATCCTCGATCGAGCCGCCGGCCTGCCCGGAGAGGCGGATGGTCTTGGTTATTGAAGACATGTTTCCTCCTTGGGCATGACGCTAGCCATGACTCGCGATGATCGAGGCCACGATGGCGGCTCCGGCCCCGAACATCAGGGTGTAGTGGTTCAGGCCCTCCAGGAGCCGAACTTCGATATTGGGGTTGGAGTCGGCTGCCTCCCGGGCCGTTGACAGAGGGGTGAACCCACCGGGTCGATCGGTCATGCCGTGATCTACCACCAGGAGGGTCGTAGGAGTTGCGGTTGAGATACCGGATGCGACCGTCTCGGGGTCCAGAGCGAAGTCTGATCCGCCCGCCACGATCGCGTCACGGTTGGCGCGCACTCGCCAGACATCGCCCGACTTCCGAATGTCGTAGTTCAAGACCTCGGCTAATGCCTCGTCCCATCGCCCCACCAGGGCCGGGTGGTCTCGCCAGAAGTCGAGATAGGCGTGGGGGGTGGCGAACTCCACGGAGAGCCTGGCCACGGCCGGGCCGACTACCTGCTCGAGGATCTCCTCGGGACTCGAGCCCGGGTCGAACTGGATGGGGAACCCTCCGTCCACCAGTATCAGGTGCCTGGCACGGCCGGGACGACGTTGCGCGAACAGAGTGGCCACCCAGGCGCCCATCGAATAGCCGGCCACCACCGCGGCGGGCACTTCGAAGTGGTCGAGGCAGGTTGCTATGTCGTCGGCGACCGTCTTCAGATCGTAGGGGCCGGGCGATTGCCAGCTCTGGCCCCGTCCCCGGATGTCGGGAATGATGAGTCCCATCTCTTCGGGCAGGTGGGAGAGGACGGGTGTCCACCAGCGTGAGGTTCCGGTGAGGCCGTGGACAAGCACGGCTGTGGGGGAGTCGGCTGCGGGCGCACGATGCCAGACGTTCAAGAATCCACCGTCGATGGCCACGGGAACATCTTGCATGGTGCCAAGGTAGTCGCTCCCTACCCTTCGAATACATCGAACACATGTTCGATATAGTGTGGACGGTGAGCGGGTACGCCGAACTGCATTGTCACACCAACTTCTCCTTCCTCGACGGTGCCTCCCATCCAGAAGATCTGGTCGAACGAGCCCTCGAACTCGGGTATGAGGCTCTGGCGGTAACCGATCACGATGGGTTCTACGGGGTCTCTCGCTTCTGGCAGACCGCCAGGCAGACCGGGTTGCCCGCTATCTACGGGGTGGAGATAGGGCTCGAATCGGATCAGTCGGGCCCATCCGAACCGATGGCCAGAGCGGAATCGTGGGACCGGGAGCGGTATGCACGATCCAAGGGCGGCCAGGGGCGGCTGAGAAGGGGCCGCAGCGTCCGCACTCATGGGGCCAAACCGACCGATCTTCCCGAATCCGATCATCTTGTGCTTCTCGCCGGATCCCCAGATGGATACAGGGCTCTTTCATATCTCGTCACCAAGGCGCAACTAAGGGGGGAGAAGGACCACCCGATCTACAACTGGGAAGATCTTTCGGTCGTCGCCGGCAACGTCGAGGTGCATGCCCTCACCGGGTGTCATTCCGGTGCCGTGCCCGGGGCGGCGGGACGGGGCGAGCTGGGGTTGGCCCTGAGGGAGGCCTCGAGACTCAAAGAGTTGTTCGGATCCAGGCTTCACATGGAGGTGTGGCATCACGGGATGCCCGAGGACGACCCGAGAAACGATCTGATGTGGGAGGTGGGCCAGAAGCTGGGTTTGTCGGTGGTCGCCACCAACCAGGTTCATTATCACGATCGGCGGGATGCCTATCTGTCGGAGGTTCTGGCGGCGATCGGAGGCCGCCGCACCCTGGCGGCGGCAGATGGATTTCGACCCGCCAGCGACGAGCGCTATCTGAAGCATCCCGGTGAGATGGCCGAGAGATTCGCCCGCTATCCGGGGGCGGTTGCCCGGAGTGGGGAGCTGGGGAGGCGGCTTGCCTTCGATCTCGGGTTGGTGGCACCTCGGTTGCCCGACTTCCCCATGCCGGGGCACTTTCGTGACGAGATGGACTATTTGCGACACCTCACCTGGGAGGGGGCGCGGGAGGTCTATCCCGGGTCCGACGACGGCATCGACCCGATGGCGCGTCGTCGTCTCGAGCACGAGTTGGACATCATCGAGAGACTGCAATTCCCCGGCTATTTCCTGGTGGTCAAAGACCTGGTCGACTTTGCCCGCACCCAGGAGATCTTCTGTCAGATCCGGGGCTCGGGCGCCGATTCTGCGGTTTGCCGTTGCATCGGTCTGACCCGGGTCGACCCGATTCGGCTTCATCTGCCCTTCGAGCGGTTCCTCTCCGAGGAACGGGGGAAGCCCCCCGATATCGATGTCGACTTCGAGGCCGATCGACGCGAGGAGGTGATCCAGTACTGCTATCGCAAGTACGGGCGGGAGCGGGCGGCCATGGTGGCCAATGTCATCACCTACCGGGCCCGCTCGGTTTTGCGCGATGTCGCCAAGACCTTTGGTTTCACCCAGGCCCAGGTTGATGGCCTGTCCAAGTACGTCGACAGCCGTGACCCTGCGCAGTTGCGCATGGACGCACCCCTTCCGGAGGGAATGACCGCCGAGATGATCTTTGACATCTGCTGGCGTCTCGATGGGTATCCGCGTCATCTCGGTATCCACTCGGGCGGGATGGTGATCGCCGACCGGCCCCTATGGCAGGTGGTGCCCCTGGAGTGGGGGCGTATGGAGGGTCGGACGGTGATCCAGTGGGACAAGGACGATTCCGCCGCGGTGGGGATCGTCAAGTTCGACTTGCTGGGTCTGGGGATGCTCAATGCCCTGCATCTGGCGACGGATCTGATCCAGGACACCCATGGCATCGAAATCGATCTGGCGACCATACCCCAGGAGGCGGCCATCTACCGATCGATGACCAGGGCCGACACCGTCGGTCTGTTCCAGATCGAGTCCCGGGCCCAGATGGCCACGCTGCCCAAGATGAAGCCCAAGACCTTTTACGACCTGGCGGTCGAGGTCGCCCTGATACGACCCGGCCCGATTCAGGGCCAGTCGGTTCACCCCTATCTGCGGAGACGAAACGGTGAAGAACCGGTTCGTTATCCGCACCCTTCCACCGAGACGATCCTGAAGAAGACACTGGGGGTACCCATCTTCCAGGAGCAGTTGATGGAGCTTGCCCGGATATGCGCCGGGTTCAACGGGTCGCAGGCCGACAGACTCCGCCAGGCGATGACCCACAAGCGATCCGGCAGGGCGATGGCACGTTTGCGGGATGAGGTCTTCGCGGGGATGGCAGCCAACGGGATCATCGGGGCGGCAGCCGACGAGATCTGGGAGAAACTCCAGGGGTTTGCCAGCTTCGGGTTTCCCGAGAGCCACTCGGTCAGCTTCGCCTACATCGTCTACATGTCGGCCTGGCTCCGCTTCCACTATCCCACGGAGTATCTGGCAGGCTTGCTCAACGCCCAGCCAATGGGCTTCTATAGCCCCAATTCGCTGGTCCAGGACGCCCAGCGACACGGTGTCGTGGTGCTGGGGCCTGATGTGAACGTCTCCTGGCATGACTGCACAATCGAGTCGATCGAGGCCGACCGGAAAGATGTCGTCAGCTATCTCGGACAGGAGTGGCGACGGGGGAGAGGGACGGTCGAGGATCCGATTCGCCCACCGGTGGCGGTGAGGATGGGGCTTCGCTATGTGCGCAATCTGGGGGAGAGGGAGATCACCCGGATCGAAGCTGCCCGCATACTCGGTGGCGAGTTCACCGCACCCGAAGACCTGGCGTTTCGTACCGGCCTCGATGTGGATTCATTGCAGGGTTTGGCCGCCTCCGGCGCCCTGGAGTCGGTTGGTCTGGGGCGGCGGGAAGGGATCTGGGCAGCGGGGGCTCTTGCCGAGATCGATCCGGAGCGTATGCCACTCACTCCCGGGGTGGAGTCGCCGTCTCTGGCGGAGATGAGCCAGGAAGAGTCACATCGCGCCGATCTATGGTCGACCGGGGTTTCGTCCCGTCATCCCATGAGTTTTGTCCGGGATCAACTCGATGGCTGCCTGACTGCGGCAGAGGCGTTGGATATGCGGCGGAACGGCTCACGGGTCAAGGTGGCCGGGGTGATCACCCATCGTCAGCGCCCGGGGACGGCAAAGGGGGTCTTTTTCTTGAATCTCGAAGACGAGACCGGTCTGTTGAACATCGTGGTGCTGCCCGATGTCTGGGCGAAGCATCGCCACGTTGTGCGAAAGAGCCCGGCTCTGATAATCCACGGTCGGCTCGAGTTCCACGACGGTGTCACCAATATCGTTGCCCGGGACTTCGACCCGATTGGGGTGCATACCGTGAGGTCGAGAGACTTTCGATGAGGCCCTAAGAGTCGAGTTGGCGATGGGCCTCTTCGGCGCTGTCGTACAGCGAAGGCTCCAGCCGGCGTTCCCGCAGCTCCTTGCCGAGTTTGAGACGCAGAAAGCCGCTCGTGGTATGACGTGAGACCTTCAAGTAGTAGGTGTCGGCCACGTATTGCACGGCGTCCGCCCAGGCCGAGGTTGCCTCGTCGTCCAGCACGAATCGATCGTAGTTGACGACCGAATTGACCTTGCGACCAAGGGGGCCAAGCAGGGCGTCGACTGCTGCTACGACCGCTTCCACGTCGTCCCGCGTCCGGATGTGCATTCCGGCGAAGTCCATGTAGACGGTGTTGGCTTTCTCGTCGTAGCTGAGCCTTTTTCTCACGCCGATGTCGAGCATTCGCTCTCTCATGCCCACCAGCCCCTCGTCGAATAGGGCAAGCTCCATGAGAGTTGGCCCGTCAATCGACGGCGTGAAGGGAAGCAATGCCAGGATCTGCGATTCGACGTCGATGCCGGGTGCGACCTCGGTCAGCAGCAGTCCGTCGGGTCCCAGCGAAAAGACACAACGCTCTGTCACGTAGATGACCTGTTGGCCGATTTCCACGGCCCGGGCTGCGCTGAAAGTTATCTGCTCAACCTGATCCACGAACTTGCGGACCTTCCCCTCATTGAGGATGTGGAGCGCTCCGTCTTCGACCCTGGTGACGAGTCCCCCGCTGGTGAAAGTGGTCATGAAGACGATGTGTGGTGTTCGTTGGGTGAGGTTGATGAAACCGCCACAACCCGCCAGCCGATCGCCGAAACGGCTCACGTTCACATCTCCGGTGCCGCTGCACTGCGCGATACCCAAGAAGACCCGATCGAGTCCGCCGCCGTCTATGAAATCGAACGCTGACGCATGGTCGATCAGCGCATCGGGGTTGACCGCGGCTCCGAAGTCCAAGCCTCCGAGAGGGACTCCGCCGATGACACCGGGGTCCACCGTCAAGGTGATGAGGTCCTCGATGTTCTCCTCTGCCGCAACGCGGCCAACCAGTTCCGGGAGACCGAGGCCAAGATTGACGACTTCATCGGCTTTCATCTCGAGGGCTGCCCGGCGGGCGATAACCGACCTCTGATTGAGATCAATTCGACCGAGCGAGCGGACAGGAACCCGGAGCTCGCCGGACAGGGCAGCGTTGTATCTCGTGCCGTAGGTCTGCATGTGATGTTCCGGCTCTGCGACCACCACTGCGTCCACGAGAATCCCGGGTAGACGAACATCGCGCGAGTCGAGAGACCCCGGTTCGGCGATCCGCTCAACCTGACAGATCACATACCCTCCGGAGGTCCGTGCCGCGATTGCAAGGAGCAGCGTCTCGAGGGCGAGTGCTTCGTGTTCCATGGTGACATTGCCGAACGGGTCCGCAGTGGTACCCCGCACCAGGGCAATGTCGATTGGAAATGCCCGGTAGAAGAGCCAGTCCTCGCCGCCAAATTCGACCAGTTGAACCAGATCCTCCGTAGTGGCCGCATTGAGCTTGCCGCCCTCGACGCGCGGGTCGACGAAGGTCCCCAAGCCAATGGTCGAGAGCAGGCCAGGAGATCCAGCAGCCACCTGGCGGTAGAGGTGCAGGATGACACCTTCGGGGAAGTTGTAGGCCTCTATCTCTCCGTCCACGGCAAGTTGTGCCAGCCGCGGTGCCAGGCCGTAGTACCCGCCGACCACCCGTCGGAGCATGCCCGCGCTCGCCAGCCGGTTGAGCCCGCGTTCGGTGCCACCGTCACCTTGGCCGGCGGCGTGCACCAGGGTGAGACCGGATGGCGCACCCTCGCTGAGATAACGATCCTCCAGCGCCACCAGGAGCTGCTCGGGGATTCCATGCCCACCGTACCCGGAGCTGGCGATGACATCTCCCGAGTGCACGACGGCGGCGGCGTCGGAAGCGGCAATGACCTTCGAAACGGGCATATCGGGTCAATCTACGATGTGGCGGACCTCGCGAGTCGCCCCAGGGCCGATTCCACGATGAGTGCCACCGCGAGCAGGGCCTCGTCCTGGAGGTACCGTCCGACGAGTTGGATGCCCACGGGGAGCCCGTTGCCGGCCGAACCGGTGGGCATTGCCACCACCGGCAGGTGGGCATGGGTCCACGGGACGGACATCACGGGGTCGCCGATGTAGTCCAGGCCGTGTGGGGCAGGTCCGGTGGCGCCGGGCGATATCCAGGCGGTGATCCCCTCTCCATCCATAGTGTCTTCAAGCCGGCCTCTCAGCTCGGCCCCGCTTTGCCGGCCACGAGTAATGGCTTCATCCCCCTGGCTCTCGCCCTCGGCCAGGAACGCCCTGGTCCCGGGGCGGTAGAGATCGCCGTACCTCGCGAACCATTTCTGGTGCACCCGGGCGAATTCGGCGGCGTTGAGGGCGCGGTGGCGCGAAACCACGATATCGATGTGGGCGGGCTCCTCGGTCTGGACGGTCGGAAGCCCGGATCCGGCGAGTCCCTGAACGGTCGAGCGAAATTCGGCCAGGGCCCCGGGCTCCGTATTGGCCAGATACTCGTCGGAAGGCAACCCCAGAACGGCGGTGGTCTGGGGGATCGGGACGTGCCAATCATCGATGAGCACCGAGGCCGCCATCCGCGCCATGGCGACATCATTAGCCAGCAATCCAACATGATCCATTGAGGGAGAGAACGGGACGACACCGTCGATCGGAGCCCGTCCGAAGCTCGGCTTGAATCCGACCACCCCACAGTATGCGGCGGGTGTCACGATCGAGTCCACCGTCTGAGTTCCCAGAGCCAGGCGAACCAGGTCGGCCGCCACGGCAGCGGCGGATCCGCTGCTCGAACCTCCGGGGGTGTGCTCGAGGTCGCGCGGATTGCGGGTCGGGCCGGGCTCGGAGAAGGCAAATTCAGTGGTCACGGTCTTACCGGCGATCAGCGCCCCGGCCGCGCGGAGCCGGGTGACGGCCGTGGCTTCAGGGCCGGCGAACAGGCTCGCCGGCAATGCCGAACCCGCCCGCGTCTCCAGACCGTCGACACCAATGATGTCTTTGACGCCAACGAGCACACCTGCAAGGGGAAGGGAATGCCGGCTTTCGCGCTGCAGCATTTCGAGCGCGTCATATTCGCTGGAAACGCGATGCACCCGGTCCGGCTCGGTGACGAAAGCGCGCACTTCGCGGTCCCTGGAGTCGAGAGACTCGAGGGATCTCTCGACTGCTCGGATGTCCGGGTAAGGCATCGCCTGCATCTTGGTCGATGACGACCGAGCCCGACCCCGGTTTGGTAGTTTCTGTCGGCATGCTCGAGACCGACTCCCCGATGCAGCTCAGCTCGTTGTCGACTCATCGTCAGGATCTGACAAGCGCCTTGCTTGGCCTATGGATAACCGCAGGTGGTTTTGTTGACGGATTCGCTCATCGCAACCTGGACACGCCGGAGACGTTCTTCACTCCCTGGCATGGGATCCTCTATTCCGGGTATCTCGCGGCGGTGGGCTGGGTGGTCTATCTGGTGTTGCGAAATCGGGAGCGAGCGCCATCTCTCATCGATGCGATACCACAGGGTTATCGGACCTCGGTCATCGGATTGGCCGTCTTCGCTGCCGGTGGGATCGGCGACATGTTCTGGCACACGATATTCGGGATAGAGGTCTCGATAGACGCCCTCACCTCTCCGACCCATCTGCTTCTTCTGGTGGGTTCCCTGATGTATCTCTCCGGTCCGCTCAAATCGCGTCTGGGTGATGCCTCATACCACCCATCTCGATTGCGGGACTTCTGGCCACCACTGTTGGCCCTTTCTTTGAGCGCCGCCGAGGTGGGGTTCTTCTTCCAATACATGGACGGGTTCAGCAGCCATCAGATGCAGATCCCCTATGTCCCCGGCTCAGAAGAGGGGGCCTATGCGGTGATAGTGGGTATGAGCTCGATACTGATCACAACCGTGATCGGGGTGGGGGCTCTGCTTCTCTTGATGAAGTTGTGGGAGCTCCCGTTCGGATCGGGCTTGGTCATGTTCGGCCTGTTCGGCGGTTTGATGGAACTCCTGGAGGGATACCAATTCACCGAGGATGTGGTGGCTCCTCTCGTCGCCGGGCTCGCGGTGGATCTCATAATCAGGTATGCCCGTCCTCGTGATGAGCGAAGGTTTGCCATGCGCTGGTTTGCCTTCCTCGTCCCTGCGGCGATGTGGACTACCCGATTCGTGGTGTTCGAGCAGTTCTCGGACATCAGGTGGCCGATCGAGATCTGGACGGGAGCCGTGATACTGGCGGGGCTCACCGGTGTCGGACTGAGCCTGCTGGCCTTCCCGTTTACGAGGTCGAATGCCGGGCGAGTCAGCCCCGGCAATTGAAGACGTCCCAGCCGCCTCCGTGGTAGACCTCCCAGGCCGCGGCAGCCACCGAGGCTTCCGGATCGGTCGGTTCGGCGCCGGTGAAACCGGCTGCCGCCGCTCGCTCTGGCCAATACTTCGGTAGATGCTGGAACAGTCCGATCCCTCCCGTGCGACGGTTGATCGCCTCGGGATCGAATCGAGACTCACACCAGGCCACCCGCACCGCATGGTTGACGTCTGCCGCGGTGAAATACTCGGACACCAGGGCACGAACCTGGATCTGAGAGAGCCATCCGCTGGCATCAACTTCCATCGAGACAGCCGTGGTGGGAGGTGACTGCGATGCGGCGGATCCCGACCCGGTCGAGCTATTGGAGTTTGCTGCGGACGTCGCGTCCGTTTCCGATCCAGCCGAAGCAAGGAAGGCGAAGGTGAGACCGGCGTAGGCACCGGTGGTGTGGCCTATGGAGGAGCCTGCGGTCTGAACATCTCCAAGTGGGGCCGATTCCGACGGTGTTCCGAACGCGGCGAAGCCAACGACTGCCAGCAGGATCAGCGCCGCCCAGCCGGCAACGAAAGACAAGCGTCTCAAACGCATATGCGATGACTCCACCCTGGGGATAACCAGCCTCCCAGGAACAGAAAACCATACCGAACTGTGGATAACTCCGGCAAGTCGGTTTTGGGTTAACCCAACGCCGCTTCGAGAAAGCCGGTGAGGGTTTGCCAGTGTTCCCTTGCCGGATCCAGGACATCGAAGTGACCGAGATCGTCGAGGAGCTCCACACGGGCGTCGCTCAACCTGACAGATTGGCGGGCCGGGACGACGCGGTCGCCGGTACCGTGGATCGCCAGAACTTGGCCGGTCGAACCCACCAGGGCCGGCGCACCCCGCGCCAACATCTCCCGAGCCGGCACGCTGGCCGCTCCCTGCTCGACTGCCAGTTCGGAGAGATCGGTGATCGGCGCCAGACAGACCGTAGGGAAAGGACCCACCTTGCCGCCCAGCCAGAGTGCCAGGTAACCACCACAGGAATGGCCGACTACGGCGACGGGGAATCCCGTCACTTGAGCTATCTGGGGAAGGAAGTCCAGCAGGAGCTTGACGTCATGGCCCGATCCGGGCCAGGAACCACCCACCCCGGAACGCCGGTATTCCACATTCAAGGAGGCGAACCCCTGAGCAAAGAGCGCCGTGGCGATGGTGTCGATTGTGTCTCGCCCCGATTCGCGAAGCCAGAGCCCACCGTGGAGAAGTACGACCACCGCGGAGGCACCGGGCGGAACGCGGAGGTCGGCGACGTTCTCTGGGTGCGGGCCGTAGCGGAGTGTCCTCGGGGGTGTCTGCAAGTTCTGCAGGAGTCTCATGGCGTCGTGATAGCCATTGATACCCCGGCCGAAGATCGTTCTGGCCACAACGCCCTCCAGGACGGATTCGGCGCGCCACCTCTCCCGGGTCTTCACATTGGAGATGTGAACTTCGACCACGGGCACAGGCGCCGAGGCGACCGCATCCGCAATGGCCCGCGACGTGTGTGTGAAGGCGCCGGGATTGATGATGACGCCATCGCCATGACCGGCCGAGTGAATCGCCGACACGATCGCCCCCTCATCATTCGTCTGGAGATAATCGACCTGGACCCCGTCGGCGGCGGCCCATTGTCCGATACGGGTCTCGAGGTCGTCCAACGTGTCAGATCCGTATATCTCCGGCTGGCGCGTGCCTAGGAGGTTCAGATTGGGGCCATTGATGACTACGACTTTCATGTGGCTGCGGGGATGTGATCGGGTATCAGCGAACGCGCCATGTCGATCACGAAATCAGGGAGGGTCGACTCGGTGAGCTCGTAGCGGTTCCCCATTTCGGCAAGTATGGCCGCTGCCACTCTTTGATTGTCCAAACCCGGAGCGACGTCGGCCAACGAACCGGTCGTGCGCGGATCCCAATCGAGATGGAGCGACCGGTAGACGGGTATCAGGACATCACGAATGCGATGGCTCTCGCCGACCACAACAACACCCCCGAGGTGGGTCGCACCCCTGATCAACCTCTGGCCCACCCCCATCACCTTGACACGCCGGGAAACGTTGACCGACCACTGGCCGGGGCAGTATTCACCGGGCAGCTCGCCGACCCGTGCATCGACGCCAAGATGGCGAAACGCGGTAGCCATGATGCCGGCGATTTCTTCGAATCGCTCCCTGATTCCTGACCGGGGCTCGGTGGCCGGCTGTGCCCAGGAGAACGCCAGGGTTCCCTCGTGAAAGACCGCGGCTCGGCCACCGGCGAGACGTTCAACTGCGGTGAACCCGTGAGCCTCGGCCGCCCTCACAGCTTGTGAGTATCCCGGGTTGACCCGATCTGCCCGTCCGAAGGCCACCACCGGGCTGGGCACGTGCAACCGGAAAGACGCAGGCATGTCACCGGTTGCGACGGCCTGAAGGAGGGCGTGGCTGGCGGCGATGTCCATGGCTGGGTGCTCGTCCAACCCATCGCGAAAGACCTCGAGCATCGTCACTGCCAAGAGGATAAGACCGTCGCTGGTACCGTTTTGTCACCCGCCTCAGACCGGGAACGGCCAGGCGGGTTGATTCGTTGTGAGAGCGAGTGATGCGGCGACCGATCCAGGAGGGCTGAGTGCGACGGTTTGTTCGCAGCGCGATTCTGTTGATCGCCGCCATGACCCTGTTCGCTTGCGGTGGTGAGCCATTTCACGGTCTGGGACAGCGAAGTTCCGACTGGATTGGAGAACCCACGATTCCCACCACGACCACGGTGGCGATGACCATTCCCATCGTCGTCTCTGGAGAGACGCTCAAATGGTTCAACGACGCGATCGTCTCCAAATCGCCCGATGATCCCGATGCCCTCCGCAGGGAGATATTCGAGCGCGGGGCCGGGGAGCTGATCATTCAGGCGAGTCGTGCCGAGATCGTTGCGCTGGCGCCAGAAGTGAAGTTCCCGACGCTGGCGCCCGTCGGTTCCCAGTACGTGACTTCGCAGTTGGTGTTCGACGGTTCAGGCGCTTTGTCCGAGGATCCCACCGCGGGCTTCGGCATCTGGTCATCTGAGCCATACACACGGTCGCGCACGGTTGCGCAGGTGATAGTGCTGTGGGTCGCCCAGGATGAGACAGGCGCCGACGAAGTGTCGGCGAGCCCCGAAAACGTGACCTGTGCCCGTTTTGCCGGCAGGGCGACGAACGGCTGCGAGATTCTCGACATCGGGGGCGTCCCCGTCTGGTCGCTCAAGGCCGACAACGGGAGAACCCTGGTTTGGTACGACGGCGTCTATCGATATGAGCTGTTCGGCCGGCCCTTCGTGTCTGTGGAGGCACTGGTGGAGATGGCGTCGACGTTCGAGCCGATCAGCCAGCTAGTCGTGATCGGTCGATAACCTCGACACGCAGTCCAGGAGGGTATCGATTTTCCATTCGGGTGGCTGGTGGAGCTATCTCAAATATGACGAGGAGACCGATCGGCCCGAGATCGACCGGGATCTGCTGCGTCGTGTCTGGAGTTACGGCAGACCGTACACCCGGGGGCTCATCGGTGTGCTGGTCACCATCTTCATCATCTCCGGCCTCGGTGTTGTCCCGCCCCTCCTGATTCGCCGGCTCGTCGACCAGGCGATTCCGGACAAGGATGTTTCCCAACTGACATTCCTTGGTGTGGGGATGATCCTCGTCCCGGTGATCAGCGCATTGGTGGGCGTGGCTCAGCGATGGTGGTCGTCGTCGGTCGGCGAGGGAATCATCTTCGATCTTCGGCGCCAGCTCTTCGATCATCTGCAGAGGATGTCGCTTCGCTTCTTCACCGCCACCAAGACCGGCGAGTTGATGAACAGGCTCAACAGTGACGTCGTCGGCGCCCAGCAGGCCATCACCGGCACATTTGTGAGCATCACCTCCAATGTGGTCTCGGTGGCTTTCATCCTGGTCGTCATGCTTCGAGCCGATTGGCGACTCACCCTTCTCGCAGTGGCCGCCCTTCCCCTCTTCGTGATCCCGGCCCGGCGGGTGGCCCGCGTTCTTCGACGTGTGACCCAGAATCAGATGGAGCACGAGGCCAAGATGTCGGCCATCTTGCAGGAGACATTCAACGTCAGTGGTGCGCTCCTGGTGAGGCTCTTCGGAAGGTGGAACGAGGAGTCTGCCCGGTTCTCCGAACAGGCCAGCCGGGTGAGGGACTACGGGGTGCGCCGGGCCATGGTGGGACGGGGCTTCTTTGCGGCTCTCGGTCTGGTGGCGGCGGTGGGAACCGCAACGGTGTTCTGGGTAGGCGGCTATCTGGTGATCAATGGCGGCATGACTCTCGGAACGATCGTCATGTTCTCCACTTTGCTCGTCCAGCTCTACGGCCCGCTGTCGGCGATATCGAATTCCCGTGTCGAGTTCGCCACCTCGCTGGTCTCCTTCGAGCGGGTGTTCGAAGTGTTGGATCTGAAGACCGACATACCCGAGCCCGATCATGCGGAGTCGCTGTCACCGGTCATCGGTCGGGTCGAGTTCGAAAACGTCTCGTTTCGATATGGATCGGATCAACCCGAGGGCCTTGAGGCCATAAAGCGTTTCAGCTGGCACGGTACCTCGGAGGGAGCGGCACCGGGAGGGGCACGGCCGAGCACCCGGGAGTGGGCCCTGCGGGCCCTCGATTTTGTTGCCGAACCGGGGACGCTCACCGCCCTTGTCGGGCCTTCGGGGGCGGGCAAGACCACGATCTCCTATCTGGTTCCCCGGCTCTACGACGTGACCGAGGGGCGCATCACGATCGATGGGCACGACGTGCGGTCGGTGGGCCTTCAGGACCTGGCCAACTCGGTAGGTGTGGTGACCCAGGAGGCATATCTGTTTCACGACACCATCGCCGCCAATCTGCGGTATGCCCGTCCCGACGCCACCCTGGAAGAGCTGGAAGAGGCGGCAAAGGCGGCCAACATCCACGAGATGATCGCCCGACTGCCCGACCGGTACGAGACAGTGGTGGGCGAGCGTGGCTACCGGCTGTCGGGTGGAGAGAAGCAGCGGGTGGCGATCGCCCGGGTTCTTCTCGAGGACCCCCGAATCTTGATTCTCGACGAGGCCACGTCGCATCTCGATTCACATTCGGAAGCGCTCATTCAGGAGGCCCTGGAGAAACTCATGTTGGGGCGCACCTCGATCGTCATTGCCCATCGCCTGTCGACTGTTCGAGCGGCCGACCAGATCCTGGTCCTCGATAGCGGGCGGATTGTGGAGAGAGGCTCCCATGCCGAACTGGTCGCCGCCGAAGGTCTGTACGCCTCGCTGTACCGGACCCAATTCGAGGACCGCGCCACCGTGTGAATCAAGCTCCGCGGGTCAGGTTCTCGAGGAGAAGTGTGTGATTGGTCGCCAGGAGCAGGGTTTCCCCATCGTGGGACAGCCACAGGTCCGGTGCCACCTTCAGCCATGACTTGGGCGGAATCGCGGTGAGATTCCTCCTCTTGCGAGGGGAAGGGGGGGCATATGCCAGCACGGTCGGCGAGGGCGCCCTCAGGGCGTCGAGATGGCCAATCAGGTCGTAGCTGCCGAAAAGTGCCGCCAGTCCTTCGGCTGGGTCAATCGGGCCGCTGTCCGAGAACCAGTCGACCCGCCCACATTCGGCACATGCGGCCACCGCAACCCGACCCACCCAAACAGGCCGGTGCTCGCACCATTGAGGAGTATCAGAGCTCATGATGGAGAAGCTAAGACCGGGGTGTGACAAATTTCATTGCCGGCCGACTTTGACCGGCTGTCTCCGCCGGTCTGCCGTGGTCGCGTGGTTGGGGGCCAAGGCTGGTCTCCGGGGTGTCCCGGTGTTTCGTCGGTCAAACAGACGCCGGTCGGCCGGATGGTTGCCGGCCGACTTTGACCGGTGGTCTCCGCCGGTCTGCCGTGGTAGTGTGGTTGGGGGCCAAGGCTGGTCTCCGTGGTGTCCCGGTGTTTCGTCGGTCAAAC
>JBFHXF010000037.1:0-17171 GCA_041599115.1 Acidimicrobiia bacterium | reverse complement strand
AGTGCGGGACGGAGGAACAGCAGCAGCGGAGTTTGCCACCAAGCTTCTCTCCGCTATGGAGAGCGCTGGGGCTGAGCCGGCATCCGAGGTGGACGCGCCGGACCTGGTCATCGGAGTTGGCGGAGACGGGACGATGTTGGCAGCGGTGCGACGAGCCCTGCGAAGCGATGCTCCGGTCCTGGGCTTCAACCTGGGAACGATGGGTTTCCTCGCGGCGGCCGACCCTGAGACCCTCGAGGAAGTCGTCAGCAGAATCCTCGAGGGTGAATACGACATCGTCGAGCGAATGACGGTCGCCGCGACCGTGAATGGAGAGACCACCTCGGGTGTGAACGACGTTGTGGTGGAGAAGATAGATGCGCAGCGGCTGGTTGAACTCGCAGTGACCATCGATGGTCTGGAGTTCGTCACCTACCGCGCTGACGGGATAATCATCGCCACTCCGACCGGTTCCACCGCGTACTCGTTCTCGGCCGGAGGGCCCCTCGTGGATCATGGCCTCGAGGCATTGGTCATGACCCCGGTGGCGGCCCACTCGTTGTTCGACCGGTCGATGGTCCTTCCTCCGTCCACGGAAATAGAAATGCGGGTCATCCGGGACCGCTCCGTCCATGTGACCGTGGACAAGAGCGATCTCGGTCACCTGGGAGCGGGTGAGTCGGTCTTGGTTCGCCGGGGCCACCGCCCGGCTCGCTTTGTCAGCTTCAACGGACAGTCATTTGCCGGGTTGGTGAAGACGAAGTTTTCGCTCCAGTAACCCTGCCATGTCTGTGGTTTCACAACCAGGGTGTGCCGGAGAACGCTTTCGGGTGATCGAATCACGGATCCGCAGCGATCGCTGCTACGCTGGCATTCCGTCATGCACGGGCCTCTTTCCACCCCAGAACAAGCCGCCAATCCCGAACCGCCTTCTGGGGAAACCACCAAATACGTCTTTGTCACCGGTGGTGTCGTCTCCAGCCTTGGCAAAGGAATCGCCGCATCATCGCTGGGCAGGCTGTTGAAGGCCAGAGGTCTCAAAGTGGTCAACCAGAAGCTCGATCCGTACATCAACGTCGACCCCGGGACGATGAACCCGTTTCAGCACGGAGAGGTGTTCGTCACCGACGACGGCGGTGAGACCGATCTCGACCTGGGTCACTACGAACGTTTCACCGGGGAGAATCTCAAACGAAGCTCCAATGTCACGGCGGGATCGGTTTATCTCTCCGTCATTCAGAAGGAACGGCGGGGTGATTACCTCGGTGACACTGTTCAGGTCATTCCTCACATCACCAATGAGATCAAGACCCGAATCAGAAGGGTCGGCGAACAGGACGTCGAGGTTGTCATCACCGAGGTGGGAGGCACCGTGGGTGATATCGAGAGTCTTCCCTTTCTCGAGGCCATCAGACAATTCGGCAACGAAGTAGGCAGGGAGAACGTCGCTTTCGTCCACGTGACCCTCGTCCCCTACATCGGGACCTCTGAGGAGCTGAAGACGAAACCAACCCAGCATTCGGTGGCCGAACTCCGCAGCAAGGGCATTCACCCTGACGTGATCGTCGTGCGATCGGATCGGGCCATCGATGAGGCGGTCCGCAAGAAGATAAGTCTCTTCTGTGACGTCGAGCCGAGGGCAGTTGTCGCAGCGCCGGACGCAGACAACATATATGAGGTTCCCCTTGTGCTCAATGGGGAAGGACTCGATCGGGTCATCTGCGATCGACTGAAACTGGTGACCGGACCGCCGAACCTCGACGGGTGGAGGGCCATGGTCGAGCGCACCCGGGCCGCAAAGGAGGAAGTGACCGTTGGGATCGTGGGCAAATATGTCGAGCTTCCTGATGCCTACCTGTCGGTTGCTGAGGCATTGCGCCACGCCGCAGCCGAGGAGGGGCTCAAACTGGACCTGCGGTGGGTCCCGAGCGACGAGCTCACCGGTCTGCTCGCGGATTCCTATCTCGAAGATCTCGACGGGATCGTTGTTCCGGGAGGGTTCGGCTATCGCGGTGTCGAAGGCAAGATCCAGGCGATCCGATACGCCCGGGAGAATTCGGTGCCATTACTCGGTCTGTGTCTCGGGTTGCAGTGCGCGGTAATCGAGTTTTCCCGCAACGTGCTCGGGCTGACCGATGCCAACAGCACCGAGTTTGACCTCTCGACTCCGCACCCGGTGATCGATCTCATGTCCTCTCAGGAAGATGTCGAGGACATGGGCGGGACCATGCGGCTGGGCCTGTACGCGGCCAAGCTGGCCGAGGGCTCCAAGGTCCGCGACATGTACGGAACCGAACTTGTCTATGAGCGCCACCGCCACAGGTGGGAGGTGAACAACCGCTATCGCAAGGATCTCGAGGGAGCGGGCATGAGGCTCAGCGGCTTTTCACCCGACGACAACCTCGTCGAGTACATCGAATTGGTCGACCATCCTTTTTTCGTGGGCACCCAGGCGCACCCCGAGTTTCGTTCTCGACCAGACGATCCGCATCCCTTGTTCCATGGCCTGATCTCCGCGGCGGTCAACCGCCGGGAGCATCTCCAAGCCGGTCGACCGACCACGGTCGATCTCACGGACGCCGACACGCGACAGACCAGGCCCGTATAGCCTGGCGATCGACTCACAGAAGGAGAGTCTCTTGATTGTTGGTGTGCCAAAAGAGATCAAGACCGCCGAGGACCGCGTGGCAATCACACCTGTGGGCGTTCGAGAATTGATCGACCGCGGTCACTCGGTTCTCGTCGAAAAGAGCGCCGGGTTCGGTTCTGCCATCCACGATGAGGAATTCGAGATGCAGGGAGCAACCATCGTTCCCACAGCCGAGGACGTCTTCGCCGGCGCCAACATGATTCTCAAGGTCAAAGAGCCCCAGGGTCCCGAAGTCGAGTTGCTCCGATCCGGGCAGGTCCTTTTCACTTACCTTCACCTGGCCGCCTATCCAGGGCTTGCAGCCGGCTTGCGGGAGAAGGGGATAGTCGCGGTCGCATATGAGACAGTCCAAATGGAAGACCGATCGCTGCCACTCCTGGCACCAATGTCCGAGATCGCGGGCCGGATGGCAACGCAAGTGGGCGCCTATTTCCTGGAGGCGGCGCAAGGAGGGAGAGGGGTGCTGCTCGGAGGCGTCACCGGTGTCAAACCCGCCAAAGTCGTCGTTATCGGCGGCGGCATCGCCGGAACGAACGCCGCGGTCATCGCGATGGGCATGCAGGCCGACGTGAGTGTTCTCGACACGGATCTCAACAAGCTGCGATGGCTCGATTCGGTGTATCACGGCCGGATCGTGACACTTCACTCGAACAAGTTGACACTTGAAGAGCAGGTCCTCACAGCCGATCTGGTGATCGGCACGGTGCTGGTCCCGGGGGCATCTGCGCCGAAGTTGGTGACCGAGGACATGGTCCGCGGCATGAAGCGGGGCGCGGTGCTGGTTGACGTGGCGATCGACCAGGGAGGGTGTTTCGAGACTTCACACGAGACCACACACACCAGTCCCGTCTATCCGGTGCACGATGTGCTCCATTACGCGGTGGGAAACATCCCTGGTGCGGTGCCTCATACCTCGACCTACGCCTTGACCAATGCCACGCTCCGCTATGCGATCGCGCTGGCCGACGGGGGAGTGGAGGGAGCGGTCGCGACCCATCCTGAATTGGAACGGGGCGTGAACATTGTGGGCGGACACGTTTGCCACCAGGCGGTGGCCGACAGTCTGGGGGTCGAGTTCACCCCTGCCCGAGAGGCCCTCGCCGCGGTGTGATCCAAACAGAGCAGCCGCTCACCGAGGGTGTGGCCGATTACCTGATAGCTCTCCGGGTGGAGAAGGGCCTGGCACAGAACACACTGGCTGCCTACGGAAGGGACCTGGGCCAGTACCTGCTATTCCTGGGAGACCACGAGGCCAACACCGAGCAGGTGGAAGCTTTTGTAAACTCGCTGAGAGAGAGGGGGCTCGCGGCCTCAACGATAAGCCGCAAGGTCGCAGCCATCCGGGGATTGCATCGTTTCCTCGCGGCTGAAGGCATTCGTCACGATGACCCCACTCTTCTTCTCGAAGCACCCAAGAGGAGAGGGGCGTTTCCCAAGGCCCTCGATGTAGGAGACGCGATTCGACTTGTGGAGGCTCCCGACTTGCTCACGGTGAAGGGTCGCCGTGACTCGGCACTCCTCGAGTTCCTCTATGGCACGGGGGCCAGGGTCTCCGAGGCCGTGGCGCTTGACCTGAGCAGCCTGGATCTAGCGGATCGCATCGCCTTCGTCACCGGGAAGGGATCCAAACAGCGACTGGTGCCGCTCGGAGGACACGCGGTGGATGCCATTCAGCGATGGCTCGAGGATCGACTCGGCCTGATCCGTCGCTCGGAACCGGGGGATCCGGTGTTTCTCAACCTCCGCGGCGGTCGACTGAGTCGACAGGGAGCGTTTGACATAGTTCGCCAGACTGCCGAAAAGGCAGGGATCGACCCGAGTCTGGTCTCTCCCCACGTCTTGCGCCATTCGGCTGCCACGCACATGGTTGAAGGCGGAGCAGACCTACGAACTGTTCAAGAGATGCTCGGTCACGCTACGATTAGCACCACCCAGATCTACACGAAGGTGAGTTCGCATCATCTCGTCGAGGTCTACGTCCAGGCGCACCCGAGGAGCAAATGACGTCGTTCGACACCAAAGCGGCCCAGCAGGCCTTGAAAGAGGAGCGGGCGCGTCTTGTCCACCAACTCGAGGATCTAGGCGCGGCCGAGTCGGGAGATCTACGGGCCGATTTGGACTTCGGTGAGAGTTTTGCCGACGCCGCGTCGGTCACTGCCGAGCGAACAGAAAGGCTCGGATTGGTCGATTCCCTGAAGTCCCAACTCGATGAAGTTGACGATGCGTTGGCCCACATCGAGGCCGGAACATACGGCGTATGCGACAACTGCGGAGGCGATATCTCGCACGCAAGACTCGAGTTCCGGCCGGCGTCGGTTCTCTGCGTCGATTGCAAGACCAAGATCGCGAGTTGATCCGTGCCGGGTTCGCCGGTTCATCTCATCCGCAGGTTCGTCGACGTTCTCACCGCAACGCCATTGAAGGCAGAGGAAGCATCTGCGGTGAGGGCATGGGCGAGCGAGTCTGAGTGTTCGCTGTTCTTTGCCCAATCCACCCCCGACCAGCGGCATGCATATGAATCGGCTCTGGTCGTGGTATCCGGCGGCTCGAAGGAGATCCGGGTAATCCGCGCGGCACTCATGCACGACATTGGAAAGCGACATTCGAACTTGGGAGCCGTCGGCCGAACCGTGGCCTCGCTATTGGTGATTCTCCGACTGTGGTTGCCCGCGCGTGTCAGGGCGTATCGGGACCATGGGTTGCTCGGTTCCGAGGAATTGAAGAGAATCGGAAGTGACCCTTTGGTGGTCGACTTCGCCCGTTTTCACCAGGGAAGCCGTCCTCAGACCATTGACCCCGCAACCTGGGGAGTCCTGGTTAGAGCAGACGAGCCGCCAAAGGCGATGGCAGCGCTACGCCGGCGGATAACGTGGCCTCTCACATGACTTTTCATGTCAAGACAGCAGTTTTCGAAGGACCGCTCGATTTGCTGCTACAGCTGATCAGCAAGCATCAGGTCGCAGTCACCGCCATAGGGCTGACCGAGGTCGTAGGCGAGTATCTGAGTCTCGTCGAGGAGATGAAGACCCTCGACCTCGAGGTCACGTCGGAGTTCCTCATGCTGGCTGCCACGCTGGTCCAACTGAAAGCACGCTCGCTGCTTCCCACGGGGGCCGAGCTCGACATGGATGAGGAGCTGGCCTTCATCGAAGAGAGGGACCGGCTTCTTTCGCGATTGCTCGCCGGCGTCACTTTCAAAGACGTCTCCGCGGTTCTCCTGCGGCGGCTCCAGGAGTCGAATCGATATGTTCCGCGGATGTCCGGACTGGATCAGCCGATCAGGACAAAAAGCGATCTCGTCCAGTTGCCGATCGATGTCGCAGGCATTGCCTCGATCGCCTCCCGTGTCTGGGCGCGGCTTCACCTGGAGCCGGATGTGGATCATCTGGAACTGGATCTGCCTTCTGTCGAGTCGGCGATCGCCGACATTCAAAGCAAGGTGGCTGATCTTGCCTACTCGAGCTTCGACGAACTGACTGAGGATTGCCAGAGACCGGTCGAGATCGCCGCCTATTTCCTGGCTCTCCTGGAGTTGGCGAGGTGGGGTCTGGTCGAGGTGACACAGACTGACTGGCTATCGGATATCAACGTTCGTCATCGCCCCCACGCCGACCTCGACCTGACTTCGGAGTGGACGAGACAGTGAGGGACCTGGCGGCTCTCGAGGCGGTTCTGTTCGTTACTGATGCCCCGGTACCGATTGCCGAGTTGAGCGAAGTGCTCGAACTACCGGTGGATCGGGTTCAATCCCTCTTAGATGAGCTGCAGGCCGATTTCCAGGAGCGCGGGGCCGGATTGGTGCTCCGAAAGACTGCGGGCGGCTGGAGGCTGTACAGCCATCCGGATACTTATCCGTACCTGGAGCGATTCTCGACATCGGCCACTGCCAGGAAACTGTCTCCTGCGGCCCTGGAGACTCTGGCAGTAGTGGCGTACCGTCAGCCTGTGGCGCGCAGCCAGATATCGGAGATCCGCGGGGTGGATTCAGACAGCGCCATAAGGACTCTGGAGCGGGTGGGCCTTGTCGAAGAAAGAGGGAGGCTGTCGCTGCCCGGAAGCCCGGCTATCTACGGAACGACCGAGTTGTTTTTGGAGAAGCTGGGTCTCAACAGTCTGGATGAACTTCCGCCTTTGGCCGACCATGTTCCCCCTGCCGAGGTCGTGGAGTCCTTCGAGGAGTCGTTCAGACCCGGTTCGTTGTAGTGATGGCGGATCCGATCCGCATCCAGAAGGCCATCGCGCATTCAGGTCTGATGTCGCGTCGAGCGGCGGAAGAGGCCATCGCCCGTGGTCGGGTAAGGGTAGGGAGTCGGATTGCGATTCTCGGCGACCGTGTGGATGTCGATAGCGAGATCGTTCTTGTGGATGAGACTCCGATCCCGATCAATCCGGCGAAGGAGACCCATCTTCTCTACAAGCCGGTGGGAGTGATCAGCACCTCCGATGACCCGCAAGGACGGAGGACGGTGGTAGACCTGGTCCGGGCCGAGACGAGGTTGTATCCAGTGGGTCGGCTTGACGCCGAGTCAGAGGGGTTGATCCTTCTCAGCAACGACGGAGATCTGGCCAACCTGGTGACACATCCCAAGTATCAGATCGTCAAGACCTACCTGATTCTGACAAACGGACGCCCCGGGCGCGCCGTGCTTCGAAAACTGGTTGCCGGCGTGGAGTTGGAAGATGGCATAGCCCGAGCCCTGTCTGCCCGAATAGTGGACTCGGTGGGTGGCGAATCGATGCTCGAGATGAAGATGGGGGAGGGGCGGAATCGCGAAATCAGACGGATGCTGCTGGCTCTGGGCTTCGAGGTGAATCGCCTCATTCGAACGGCGATCGGCCCAATCGGCGATTCCCGTCTGAAGAGTGGGGAGAGCCGCAGACTCAGCAATCAGGAAGTGTGGAGTCTGATCAAGGCAGCCACCGGATCGTGAGTCACCCCGGATTGGAAACGGTGGTCGAGGTCCCGGGATCGAAATCGCTGACGATTCGTGCCCTGTTCGCAGCTGGCCTGGCCCACGGAACATCGGCATTGGTGAATCCGCTGGATGCCGGGGACACATGGTCCGCGCGGGCGGCCATCTCGATGTTCGGCGCGAGCATCGACGACAGCGGCGACGAGTGGCGGATAGACGGCGTCGGCGGTCACCCCCGCCCGGGGACCGTGATCGATGCAGGCGAGTCTGGTCTGACCGCACGGATCGCTATCGCGGTGGCGGCCCTGGCGGAAGGCCGCACGGTCATAACCGGTAGCGGGCGCCTTCCTGCGAGGCCTATGGAGGGCATCACCGACGCAATCGGCCTCATGGGCGCGACCGTCGAATCGAAGAGAGGTGCGTTTCCGGTGGTCGTCCTGGGGTCGGGAGCCATTCCCGGCGGCCGCGTGCCGGTCAACTCGGCGAGATCCAGTCAATTCGCCACAGCCTCACTGCTGGTAGCGCCATTTGCTGATGGGCCGTCTGAGGTGGTGCCAGTGTCTCTGGGCGGTTCTGAAGGGTATCTCGACCTCACGGCCGATGTCATTTCGGCTTTCGGGGGTCGAGCGGGACGGACGCCGCAGGGTTTCTCCGTCGCTTCGACGCCGTTACGAGGAGCCCGATTCGTGGTCGAACCCGATGCCTCCTCAGCGGTCTATCCCCTTGTGGCGGCGGCGATCACCGGGCGGCCCGTGACGGTTGCGAACCTCGGGTTGGGCTCCCGTCAGCCCGACATGGCCATTCTCGGGGTTCTCGAGAGCATGGGATGTGCTGTTGAGCAAGGCCGTTCCTTCGTACGGGTCGCACGGGCTGGCGGATCGCTTCGACCCTTCGACGTCGATATCTCCACCTTTCCCGATGCCGGTGTTGCCCTGGCAGTTGCGGCACTGTTCGCATCGGGAACCAGCCGTCTGAGGGGTCTGAGATCGCTGACTTACAAGGAGTCAGATCGGTTCGCCGCCCTCTACCAGGAATTGAGACGGGTGGGGGGCGGGGTGAGGATCGAGGAGAATGACCTGCTCATCGCGCCGGGGAACCTCGATTCGGCAACGGTTCTCTCCCACGGCGACCACCGCATCGCCATGTCGTTTGGCTTGCTCGAATTGGTGAACCCCGGCATTCGGATCGACTCACCCGAAGTCGTGGCAAAGACCTGGCCGGGCTTCTGGGATGCTTTGGAAAAGCTGCGACGTGCCTAGGAGCCAGGGTACGCCCGACATTTGCTAAAATGCTGACGGCGGAGGGACCCTGGTCCCTGCATTCCCCATCGTCCGAATCCCCCATTGGACGTCGTTCGGGGACCGGGTTCTCCGCCGATGGTGGCCAAGTCGATAACCTCGCCCGGTGGGCACTGACATGATCGTGACGATCGATGGTCCCAGCGGCACCGGCAAGAGCACCGTGAGCAGGCTCGTAGCGAGCCGCCTGGGAGTCCCTCATCTGGACACAGGTGCTTTTTATCGGGCCGCGACCCTGGCGGTGCTCCGAGCCGGAGTCGAATTGCACGACTCGGTTTCGGTGTCGGGAGTGGTGCGGTCCGCCGGATTCGCCCAGGAAGACGGCCGAATGCTGCTCGACGGTCAGGATGTCTCCAATCTCATCAGATCTCCCGAAGTGACTTCGGCTGTGTCGGCAGTCTCGGCGCATGCTGCGGTCAGGGAACTCCTGGTGGAACTGCAGAGAAGCTGGGTAGGTGAGCATCGCGGTGGGGCTGTTGTCGAAGGTCGCGACATCGGCTCGGTGGTGTTCCCCGACGCACCGCACAAGGTTTACCTCGACGCCACTCCGGAGACCCGGGCATTCCGCCGGGGATATCAGGAGGGCAACACGGCAGAGGCGGCTCTGGCGGATCTGGTACGCCGCGACCGCCTCGATTCCACGAGGGAGGTCTCTCCGCTGACGGTCCCGGAGGGCGCCGTCGTCATCGATACGACTTCGCTGTCTATCGAGGAGGTCGTGGATCGCGTCATGGAGGCAATCGGCGCCTCCTGATCTATCCGGTCATGCCCCTACCATGACCGGTGTGAGTGTTGAACGCGTCCTGCTGGCCGAACCCCGAGGATTCTGTGCGGGTGTGGAGATGGCTATCAAAGCCCTCACCTGGATGACACGGATCTTCGATGGGCCCGTCTACTGCTTTCACGAAATCGTCCACAACGAATGGGTGGTTCGGGCGTTTGAAGGCGTGGGCGTCGTTTTCGTCGACGATATCGAAGAGGTCCCCGAGGGAGCGCCGGTCATGCTCTCCGCACACGGTTCGGCACCAGATGTCGTGTCCAAGGCTTCCCAGCGTGCTGCGGTCGTCATCGACGCCGTCTGCCCGCTGGTCACCAAGGTCCATCACGAGGTGAAGCTCATGGCGCAGAAGGGTTACGACATCATCTACGTGGGTCACGAGGGCCACGACGAGGCGGTTGGGACCATCGCCGAGGCACCGGCGTCGATCACGCTTATCGAACCGGAGCGGGGAATCGGAGATTTCGAGCCATACGACAGTTCCAAGGTCGCCCTCCTGGCGCAAACGACCCTGGGTGTCCACGAGTGGTCGGCAGTGATGGACGATGTCCGTGGGCGGTTCCCGGCGCTGGCCACCGCCCGCAAATCCGACCTGTGTTATGCGACGACGAATCGTCAGGCTGCGGTTGGCGAATTGACCGAGTCGTGCGACCTGATTCTCGTGGTCGGATCCCACAACTCCTCGAACACCCAGGCTCTGGTAAGAGTGGCAAGGGAGAGGGGTGCGAGAACCCACAGAATCGACTCGGCCGAAGACATTCGACCCGAATGGCTTGAAGGAGTGACCACCGTAGGTCTGACGGCGGGTGCATCCGCTCCAGATCATCTGGTCCAGCAGGTGATCGATCGTCTCGATCCCGAGCAGGGCTTCGAGATGTGGTCGACAACCGAAGAGCAGGAGTATTTCCCGCTGCCACCGCAACTTCGCTCCTTTGTCACCACCATTCAGACGATGGTGGAGGCAGGAGTCACGGCCCGGCGCCCAGGGGTCGAGGGATGGCTCGAAAAGGATCGAGAGTGGACCGCAGCGGAAGCTCTACAGCTGATCAGCAGTTGATTCTGCGGGACGGACTTCATTGAGCACTCTGCCCATCGTCACGATTGTCGGCCGGCCAAACGTCGGCAAGTCCACTCTGGTCAACCGGATCATTGGGGCCCGATCGGCTGTCGTCGACGAGACGGCGGGGGTCACCCGTGACAGACGCCAATTCGCAGCGGATTGGGCCGGACGGAGCTTCATACTGGTTGATACCGGGGGATGGGAGGTCAAACCAGATGGGGGGATCAACGTTTCCATCAAGGAGCAGGCAGAAGCTGCGGTCTCGGGCTCAGATGCAGTTGTCCTGGTAGTGGACGCAACTGCCGAGTTGACCGACGATGACACCGGTGTCATCTCGATTCTGCGGGCCGCCGAACTCCCGGTGATACTGGCTGCCAATAAGGTCGATGACGCGGCCCACGAAGGGAACACTGACCGTCTCTGGCGTCTCGGCCTCGGGGAGCCACACGCAATCAGCGCCTATCACGGTAGGGGGGTGGGTGAGCTTCTCGATGAGATAGTTGGCTGTCTACCGGCGGAGAACCCCGTGGAGTTCAGCGAGGCGCCGGGGCGTGTCGCAATCATCGGCAGGCCGAATGTCGGAAAGTCGACGTTGCTCAACACATTGTTGGGAGAGAACCGGGTCATCGTCTCGGAGATTCCCGGGACCACACGTGACCCGATCGACGTGCACATCGAATTGGATGGGCAGAACTACGTTCTGGTGGACACCGCAGGAATCCGCCGCCGGCCCAAGATCAGCGAGGACGCCGACTACTACGCAGTCCTTCGAGCTCGAGAGGCACTGACAACGGCCGATGTGGCCATCCTCGTCATCGATGCGACCGATGGTGTTACCCATCAAGATCAGAGGATCGCCCGCGAGGTCGTCGACGCCGGGGTCGGTTTGGTCATCGCCTTGAACAAATGGGACGCGATCGACGAGGAGCAGAGGGAGATGACCGAGCGTTCTCTGCCGGACCGCTTCGGATTCGTCGGTTGGGCCCCCGTTTTGCGGTTGGCGGCTTTGACCGGCTCCCGGACCAGACGGCTGGCTCCTGCCATCGAGGCGGTCATGATTGCCAGACGAAACCGAATCGGCACCGGCCAGCTGAATCGACGCATGAGGGAGTGGACCGCAGCTCACTCACCGCCGGTTCGCAAGGGCCGCCGACCGAAGATCCATTATGCGGTGCAGGCGGGGGTTGCCCCTCCCACGTTTGTGGTGTTCGTCTCGGGTGGGGAATTGGGAGACGACTACCTCCGCTTCCTGGAGAACAGATTGCGGGATGAGGAAGATTTCACCGGGACTCCGGTGAGAATCGTGGTACGAGCGGGCGGGCAACGATGAGCGAGCCCGAAGGTCGGCCGGAGGAGGTCAAGACACCGTTCAGCTTCAAGCTGATGATTGTGTTGACCGCCATCTACCTCGGGTATCGACTGGTGCAGGGCATCGTCTGGGTAATTGGCAAACTGACCTGATCGTCTTAGGGCACTCAGTCCCCGCCGTACATGATTCGCTCTGGAAGGGTTTTCGCCACTTCCGCAGCCGTCAGGTAACCCGCGGTTGTGACGATATGGCCCTGCCAGGTGACCGCCCTGTCGGTGGGGTGGGCACCGGCCCGAGCGAGGTCTTCGTGTGCGAGCCAGTGTCCGGAGGCATCGCGCTCGTCGAGAAGGCCCGCGGCAGCGAGGAGCAGGGACCCGGTTGAGACGCTCATGACGTATGTGCTCTTGGTGTCCATCTCCTGCAACCAACCGATGACATTGGCATCGCGCATCATGGAGATCGAGCCGAGGCCTCCCGGCACCAACAGCAGGTCTGTGTCCCGAACATCATCCAGCCCTGCGTCTGCTGCGAAGGAGTGGAGCGGGTCGAAGCCCCAGGTGGTCCCCTCGGTGGGGCTGACGAACCGGGCCGAGACCTGGGCTACCGAGCTCGCTGCCTCGATTGGGGCCAGGACGTCACTCGACATGACGCCGTCGAACACAAGCGCGGTTATCTTCACGATCCAAGCCTACCCATCGGCGCGGAACGCCGTCCCGTCACTCGGCGTGTCGGCATGATCACGTGGACCGACCTTCTCCGCAGTGGACTTTCCCAGGTAGAACCTGAGGGTTTCTCGGTCGGGCTGGCCGGATTCTGGACAATTCGCGACCCGGGCAACCCGAGAATGTGGGAACTGCGGCCCAACAGGTGTTTGAGGGGTATCGGAGAATCCATTCCAGGAACCCTCAACCAAAGAAAGCGGCCCATCGAACAACACGGTGACCGGCTCTTGTCGACTCCAGTTGGAGGAGCGTGCTGCGCTGTTGCGACCAGCCGAGGAACTGCTGTGGGAGCGTGAACGGCGGCTACGGCAGAAGGCATCCTCGGCCGCCTTCTGCCCGGGTGGTTCAGAAGGTGGGGCGGAACGAGCCACGTTCGTGTGGCTCAGGGTTCAAACAATGCGCCTCATTCTTGACACCTAGCCTGACATAGTATAGGTTAGATAGGTATGAAAGGTCAGACTCTCAAGGGTCACTTGGATCTATTGCTCCTCGCTGTGATCTCAGATGGCCCCAAACACGGGTATGCCGTGATCGACGAGTTGAGGGAGAGAAGCGGGAATGCCTTTGATCTTCCGGAGGGAACGGTGTATCCGGCGCTGCACCGACTGGAAAAAGCGGGCTTGTTGCGTAGCGACTGGTCGGTGGTGCAGGGGAGGAGACGGAGAACGTATCGTCTGACCGATCGGGGCCGCGGAGCTCTGGGGGAGCAGGGCCGCACGTGGACCGAGTTTTCGGGCGCGATCGCCAACGTGCTGAAAGGTGTGCCGTGGCCGACTACGCCTTGATCGACGACTATCTCGCGACTCTGCGGAAAAGGGTGCGCTGGCGTCGTGACCTCGATGATCTTGTGGCCGAGGTTCGCGACCATCTGTACTCGGCCGTTGAGGGCTTGGAGGGTCGAGGGACCGAGGGCGAGAGCGCTCAGCAAGAGACATTGGAGCGGTTTGGCGACCCGGAGCTCATAACTCGTGCGTTAGCCGCCGCACCGAAGGGGGGACTGGCTGTGCCCACGAGATTCACGAGGAAGGCAGGCTCACTCGGCATTGCAGCGGGTGTCCTGTGGCCCGCCACCGTGGGACTGTGGTGGTTGGCCGGCGTAGCGGAACCTTGGGGAGAGGTCGACTACGACTCGATCAACAAGGCCTCAGGAGTCTTCTACGGAATCGGAGCCGCCACTCTATTGGGTGCCTGCGCACTCAGTTTTGTCACCTTCCTTGCCATTCAGCAGCGTCACGGCGGTCTCGGAATGATGGGTCGGGTCGGGCTCGTCTTCACGGCCATCGGGGTGATCGGTGCCTTGGCTGCCTGGGTCTTCATGGGATGGGGTTTGATGTTCATGATCGGAACCGTCCTCCTTGGGTATGCGCTCCTCGATCAGGATGTCGCTCCAAGGTGGGCCAGTTGGGCGTTGACCGTTGGTGTGGTGCTGGGTGCGGTTACCTGGGTGGTTCTCCGCTCAGCAGACCGGACACTCCTCCAATTCGGTGGCCTCTGGGGGGAGTGGATTCCCAATCTCGCTGGTGTAAGCGTGGCTGCTGTCATCATGGGCGTGAGCCTCGTTGGGCTTGGTGATTGGATGCGCGCTGAGACACCGGCTGACATCACCGACCAAGACCAAGCGGTGACCGTATGACCGCGGATACCCTCGTGGACCGGTTGGAGCCGCGTGTGGGGAGGTCGGGTGCCCTTGCCCAATGGAGTGGCGCGCTCTGGCTGACCGTGGTGGCTACATGGTGGATCGCCGGATTCCTCGAACCCGTTGGTGGAGTTGACCCCGGTCCCTCGGCCGTGGTTTATGGAGTCGGGTACTTCTCGCTCATCGGCGCCGAGATACTGATGGTGCTTCTGACACGGGCTCTGGTCCGAGTCCATGGGGGACTCGGGGCCAGAGGAGTCCTGGCTCCGGCCGTTATCAGTCTTGCCGTTCCAATCAGTGTCGTAGCGGTGTTTTATGTCGGGTGGGGTCTACTCGTGGCGACAGGCAGTGCCCTGATCGCCAGCGCCATGCTTCAGCGACATCTGGCTCCACCATTCCCAACGTTGTCATTGGGGGCTGGCCTCCCGCTTGGAGCCATTGTCTGGGCGATCCTACGGGCTATCGACGGTACGCTCTTCGAGTACAGCGGCCTGTGGGGCACGAGCTGGTTGGCCAACCTCATCGGCATCTCTGTGGGTGCGACAGTCCTGGCTCTGGGCCTGCTCGGGATCGGACATTGGCTCCAGAGTCATGAAGTAGCAGAGGTTGTAGGGATGGAGAGGTCAATCGCCTCATGACCACCGGTGTTTTCGAGGCAGCAAAGTGAGGCGGTTCCAGCCCGCTGGAGTCGTCTGGTTGGTGGCGGCATCGCTGAGTTCTGTGGCAACGGTGGTAATCCGGGATGACTCTGCCTGGTACTCGATAACACTCGTAGCGAGCGCCGTGGCGGCGCTCGCTGGCATTTTGTTCTTCTGGCGGCCCAGCAATGCGACGCTGCCCTTATAGACGACTGTTGGAGTCGGCTGGATCGTGATGTAAGGGGTACTCGCAGTGTCTCAATCCGACGACATCCAGGCCCGCACCGCTGATGCGTTTCGCCCTCATCGGAGCCGGTGCGACGTTCAGTGCCGTACGAACAGGCCAACAAACCACCGAAGTGCGAGGCCAAGGACCGCACCGATCCACGCGGTCTTGAGCGTAGGTGCTTGCGGACCTGAATGGTGGAAAGGGGTACTGAGCATATGAGTTGGTCGACGTTGAAGGGGCTCGGGAAACTGACCGTGATTGCACTGATGGGGATGGCATTGGCTCATGTTTGGGCAACAATCGCGCGGGAGGGCGAGTTGCCGGTGTTTGCCGTCGTCTTTGAGTCGGTACTAATCGGGTTAGCGGTGATGGCTGCGACAGGACGATGGCTGTGGACGGCGCTCGCTGCGGTCCTGAGCGGTGTGATTGGCTTGGTGTCGACGTTCGGCGCGAGCGATGCGTCACCACGTCTCGAGGGTGCCGAAGCTGTCGCCGTGGCGGTCTTCCTGTCCCTTGCTCTCGTCGCATTCGTCAGTGGACTAGCCGCGTCACTGCAGACACGCCGGAGTCGCAGACAGACTCTGTAGTAGGACGCGACTGTGCCCTCTCGGTGTCCGGCACACCGGCGGCAGGGGCGGCGGTATCGCCTCTCCGGCTTTTGCTTTTCCCTAAAAGGCCCGTAAATGGACTTCTAACGGCTGTGGGGCATCACCATACCGCCGGTCGGAACCGCAAAGGTTCCCCCCGCTTGGCTCCTTGTGGCCCGATCAGGGAAGGGAGGACAAACCTGGGAAACGAGAAAACCCCAGGTAACACCTAGGGCTTTCGCTGGTCGGGCTGGCCGGATTTGAACCGGCGACCTCCTGACCCCCAGTCAGGCGCGCTACCAAGCTACGCCACAGCCCGGACCGGTAAGGGTAGTCCGGGATAACTCAGACGAGGATTCGTAAAGAGGTGCTCTCCACCTGCCGATCTTCAATCGGGAGGTCATGTTTGCGGGACATCACGTTTAGGACGATCGGCGCCACAGCCGTGCTGGTAGGGCTTGCTCTAGCCGCGCTGTCACAGACTTGGTCGAATGAGCCTGCTCCTGTGGAGATTGTCACAGGGTCAACGGCTGCCACATCTTCGCCAACGACCGAGCCGCGCCCAACGTCGACAGCTGGGATAACCCCGTTCGAGTACCGAATCGGTCTGCTGTCCGACGTCACGACGGACAACTTTTGGACGTATTACGGCAAGGAGCCAACATCGTGGAACGCCTATGTCCTGGGAGCAACCAAGCCCGCCCTCTACGGGATAGATCCGGCGACCAACACTCTGATTGCGGACCTCTCGGACAGCACGCCACCGCCCGAGCCAACGTGGGACGCCAATGGCTGGCATGTATGGATCCCTTGGAAAGAGGGCCTCTATTGGAGCGACGGAAGCCCGATCACCCCCGAAGACATGGTGTTCACCTTCGACACTGTGAGGCGCTTGCATCTCGGTGGAGCCTGGCTGGATTCGTATCCGCCAAACGCCACGGCGATGATCGCCGAGACGTCGGATCGGATCCGGATCGATTTCGATCATCGGCCCGGGCTCGGGGAATGGCCGTTTGCGTTGGGGCTCGCGCCGGTGATGCCCAGCCATGTCTGGCTTTCGGTGGTGGAACAATCCGCCAGTGCCGCAGAGCTGATGACCGCCGACGCTTCGGCCGACGTCTCAGGTGGACCCCTGGACATCATCGAACGCACTGGATCCCGGATCGTGGCCAGTGTCGACCATCGACGGAGCGATTCCATGGTCGACACCGTTGTGTTTGAGATCTTTGACACCGAGGCGGAGGCGGCCGACGCGCTTGCTGCCGGCGATATCGACACGATCTTGAATCCGCGAGGACTGTCGAGCCAGGTGGCCGAGCGTCTGTCTTCAGTGGACGGTGTGAGCATCGAACGCAGCCCGTCGAATTCGGTT
>JBFHXF010000036.1:0-17174 GCA_041599115.1 Acidimicrobiia bacterium | reverse complement strand
CCTCGCCAGGAGTCGATCGCTGACCTTCGCCGGTTCTGATCACGATCATCTCCAGGTTCCCCCGGTCGAACGGCGACGGGGCCAGTGCCGCTGCTCTCGTCTCGAGTTCCTCCAGCGTTCGGTGGGCCATTTGCCTGGGGGACATTAGAGGAGAAGGTGTCGCGTCGGATGTCGGCGACCCGTCAACAACGGTTGCATAGATATTGGCGCGCCGGTAGCCTCGTTCCGCAGACCACCCCTGTGGTCTGCAGTCGGCGGCGCAGGCCGTCGGCGATTTACTTGCAAGTACAGGGAGGTACTTTGATTACCAATAACAAGCGATGGCGCTTGCTTGCGGTCCTAGCTGTCTTTGCCATGGTGATTGCCGCGTGCAGTCCCGCCGGAACAGAGACAACCACGACTACGGCTGCTCCGGGTGGCAACGCCACCACGACAGCCCCAGGACCGGCAGCGACTACCACGCAGGCCCCCTCAATGATGGGTGGCACTGTTCACGGGGACATCGGAGAACCGGCAACGCTCGACCCACAGCTGACCAGCGAGTCGGAGGGGTTCGAGGTGATGCGTCTGGTCTTCGACGGGCTGACGCTCTATGACCCCGCCGGTGGAGCCGTCATTCCCGGCGTCGCCGAGAGTTGGGAAGCCAACGCGGACAATACCGTGTGGACCTTCCATCTTCGGGACACCACGTTCAGTGACGGAACACCGCTGACCGCGGAGGACTTCGTCACCGGGTTCAACCGTCTTGCCGACCCAGACCTGGCGTCTGGAGTGTCCTACCACGGATCACTCGCCGGCATTGTCGGATGGGATGAAGTACAGGCCGAGGACGTGACCGGAAAGATTGGCGACCAACCCGTCGCCGGCCTCAAGGCAATTGATCCTCTAACCCTCGAAATCACCCTGAACAATGGATTGGCATTCTTGCCCAAGATCGTGGCGCACCCGGCGTTCTCGCCGGTTTCCTCGACATCTCTGGATGCCGATGGCAACTGGATTGACCCGGATATGCCGATCGGCAACGGTCCCTACAAGATGCGTGAGCCCTGGCAGCACCAGGTGTCGATCACCCTTGATCGCAACGACAGTTACTGGGGCACTCCCGGTAACCCGGACACCGTTGAGTTCACCATCTTTGCGGACACCGTCGTGGCAGGATGGCAGGCGTTCCTCGACGGACAGCTCGACGTTCACACTGTCGCCGCCGAGAACCTTGACCAGGCCACCCAGCTGTACGGTCAGGTCAACGAAGTGAACACGGGTTCCTTCGGCTATCTCGGATTCCCGACACAGACACCACCGTATGACAACCCAGAGATGCGCAAGGCACTGGTGATGGCGGTCGACCGTGAGGCGATTGCCACCAGGATCCTCAAGCGTGCGGTCGCCAACGGTTTCGTGCCGCCGGTCGCCACCGGCTCTGTCGATGGACTCGACAGTTGCCCGGCGTGCAAGTACGACCCAGCTGCTGCGAAGACACTGTTCGACAGTCTCGGGGGCATTCCCGGCAACAAGGTGACCATTTCCTTCAACGCCGGCGGTGGACACGAGGACTGGATTGGTGCTGTGGCCAACGACTGGACGACCAACCTTGGTCTCGAAGTCGACTTCAACACGTTGGAGTGGGCCGCTTATCTCGAGTTCCTCGGGCTAACCGGTGGCCCGCCCGCGACCCAGCCTTTCCGGCTTGGTTGGGGTTGGGACTACCCGAGCGCCTACAACTTCCTGGCACCGCTCTACTTGAGCACATCGGGCGATAACTACACGAAGTACAACAACCCTGACTTCGACGCCCTGATGCACAAGGCCGAGCAGGCCGCCACCGAAGATGACGCGATCCCCTTCTTGGAAGAGGCTCAGCTCATCCTTGGCGAGGAAGTGCCGGTCATGCCTATGACCTACGGCTTCGTCCGGTGGGTCAAGAACGACAACGTTGATCATGTTCGCTACAACGACTTCGGTTTCTTCCTCTGGGAGGAAATGACGGTCAACCAGTAGCATTAGCCCGACTCTCGTGAGAGAGTCCTGACTGGAGAAGAGGCCCTGCAAGGGGCCTCTTCTCATTTGTCATCCCGGCGACATCATCCCCGGATAGCAGTTGCGGTCGGGGTCAACCCCACTACGATGCCCCGGTGTTCAGGTACACCGTTCGTCGCCTCCTCTTGATGATTCCGACATTCATCGGTGCCTCCATGCTGGTGTTCTTCGCCGGATTCGCCCTTCCCGGCGACCCGGTGGCGGCATTGGGGGGAGAGCGCCAGATGCCCCCAACGGTCCGCGCCACTTTGATCCATCGGTACCACCTCGACGAGCCAGTGTGGAAGCAATACGTGCTCTACATGGGTGATGTCATTCAGGGCGATCTCGGTGAGTCGGTTCTTCGCCGTCGACAGGTCAGTGACATCTTTAGAGAGACATTCCCACGTACGGCGAAGCTCGCCGGAATGGCCATTGTCATCGAGGTCATTGTCGGACTGGGGGCGGGGGTGATGGCCGCCCTGAAGAAGGATAAATTCTTAGACCAATTGGTGTTGGTGTCGACCACTTTCGCGGTGGCGGTTCCTGTGTTCGTGATGGGGTTTGCCGCCCAGAGTGTTTTCGCAATCAAATTCAACATATTCCCGGTCGGTGGCATCAAGGACGGTGCGATCTCCTACGTATTGCCGGCGATCGTGCTGGCGATCCTTTCGCTGGCTTATGTGGCACGGCTCACCCGCACCACTCTCAGCGAGGCTCTGCGAGAGGACTACATCCAGACCGCAAAGGCCAAGGGCCTTCCCCAGACCCGGGTCGTCGGGCGTCATGCCCTGCGTAACGCTTTGATACCGGTGGTGACGTTTATCGGCCTAGACCTGGCCGGGCTGTTGGGTGGCGCCATCATCACCGAGACGGTATTCAACATCCCGGGGATGGGTCAGACCATGGTGCGGGCGATCGGCTCGCGCGATCACGCCATTGTTGTAGGGTTTTCCATTGCCGCCGTGGTCATCTATCTCATGGCCAGCCTCATCATCGACCTGCTCTACGCCGCCCTCGACCCCCGCATTCGTTATGAGTGACTCCGGGTACCGCAACCCGGGATCACACGCCGAGGAGGAACTCGAGGGCCAGGCGCTTCACGAACAGACTGCAGAAGCGGCTTTGGAGGCGGCGTTGGCCGGGGACGTGATGGTCATTGAGAAAGAAGCCGGCCTCTTCAGCGACGCCTGGAAGGACGTCAGAAGACGCAAGCTTTTCTGGCTGGCGGCCTCCCTGATCGGTCTCTTCACACTGATGGCCATAGCACCTGGCATATTCACTGCGCCGTCGCCGGCGACTCATGATCCCCGGGTGTGCGCATTGCGAAACCCGGATACCGGCGAGTTTCAGGACTTGCTGAAGCCATCTGCCCAGCACTGGTTTGGCACTGACATCCTGGGCTGCGACTACTACACCAGGGTGATCCATGGGGCCCGGGTCTCGATAATCATCGGTCTCGGGGGCACCATCCTGCTGTCCATAATCGGTCTCACGCTTGGCGGGATCTCAGGGTTTTACGGGGGTTGGAGCGACGTCCTCATCGGGCGCTTCGTTGACATCCTGTTCGCTTTCCCCTTCATAATCGCCGCCATCCTCTTCCTCAACGCAATCGCCCCCGAGACCGGCCGAACGGTCTGGCACCTCCTCATCGTGATCGGTGTCTTTGGGTGGCCGACTCTTTCCCGGATCTTCCGTGGAGCGGTGATCCAAGCTCGGGAGAAGGAATACGTCGAGGCTGCCCGGGCCCTTGGCGCCTCCAACAACCGGATTCTCTTCCGTCACGTATTCCCCAATGCTATGGCCCCGGCAATCGTCTACGCGATGATCGGGATCGGGGGGATCATCGGAGCCGAGGCGGCCCTCTCCTTTCTGGGAATCGGTCTGCAACTCCCCGCGATCTCCTGGGGGTTGATGATCAACGACGCCCAGGATCGGATCCTCTCCACGCCTCACTTGCTGCTGTTCCCCGGCGTGTTCCTCTCGCTGACGGTTCTCGGATTCCTGTTGCTCGGAGACGTAGTAAGAGACGCTCTCGATCCGCGTATGAGGTAATGGAAGAAGGCTTAGTGACAGTCACAGACGTCCCGACCCACCTCCAGAAGACCGGGGAGACACTGCTCGAGGTGGAGAATCTCAGCGTCGAGTTTCGCACCGACGCCGGGGTCGTGAAAGCCGTCGAGTCGGTTAGCTTCACCCTGGCCGCGGGGGAGACCCTTGCAATCATTGGCGAATCGGGTAGCGGCAAGAGCGTCACCGCTCAGGCGATCATGGGGATCGTTCCCTCCCCCCCGGGTGTGGTCACCTCCGATGCGATTCGTTTCCGCGGGCAGAATCTTGCCGATCTCAGCGATGGCGACCGTCGCAAGGTGCGGGGCCAGGAGATCGCCATGATCTTCCAGGACCCGCTCACCTCTTTGAACCCGGTGTATTCGGTCGGCAAACAGATAGGCGAGATGTTCCGGGTTCATCGGGGAGCGTCGAAAAAGGAGGCCACAGAAGCGGCCATCGAGTTGATGGATCAGGTCCGCATTCCTGAGGCGCGGCGTCGGGTCGGCGACTATCCGCATCAGTTCTCCGGCGGGATGCGGCAACGAGTGATGATCGCCATAGCACTTTCCCTGGACCCTGCCGTGTTGATCGCCGACGAGCCGACCACGGCCCTCGACGTGACGGTCCAGGCGCAGATCATGGAGCTGCTGGCCAGCCTCCAGGAAGAACACAACATGGGGCTCATTCTGATCACCCATGACTTGGGTGTCGTTGCCTCGGTCGCCGACACCGTGCAGCTCATGTACGCCGGGAGTGTCGTCGAGAAGGCTGGAGCGGATGAGTTCTACGGAGCCCACGCCCATCCTTATGCAGAGGGATTGATGCGCTCGATACCCGCTTTGATAGGCGACGACGACCGGCTCACCCCTATCGAGGGGATACCCCCGAGTTTGATCAATCTCCCACGCGGCTGCTCATTCAGCCCCAGGTGCCCATATTCGATTGATCGCTGCAGACAAGAAAAGCCTCTTTTGCGCGGGATCCCCGGCTACGGGGGGATGGTCGCCTGTCATCGCGCCGAAGAAGTCAGGTCGGGAGCGGTCGGCGCCGGGGCGGGCGAATGACTAGCGAGCAGCAGGTTGTTTCGCCCGTTGATTTCGGGTCGGATGCATTGTTGGTGGTGAAGGATCTGGTCAAGTGGTTTCCCCTCACCCAGGGAATTGTCTTCAAGAAGCACATCGGCGACGTCAAAGCCGTCGACGGGGTCAGCTTCAAAGTTCAAGAAGGTGAGTCTCACGGTCTCGTAGGTGAGTCCGGTTGCGGGAAATCAACTACCGGGCGCGCCATTCTCAGGCTCTACGAACCGACATCGGGAAGGGTTTTCTTCGAAGGACGGGATATCCTCGCTCTCAATAAAAGGGACATGCGCGAGGTCCGCCGGGATATGCAGATCATCTTCCAGGATCCCTTCGCCTCACTCAACCCGAGGATGACCGTCCGGGACATCATCACCGAGCCGCTGGTCATCCATGACATAGGTGACGAAACAGCTCGAAAGGCAAAGGCCAAAGAGCTGCTCGAGGTCGTTGGACTCAACCCCGAACACGCCAATCGCTACCCCCATCAGTTCTCGGGCGGCCAACGCCAGAGGATCGGTGTTGCCCGGGCGCTTGCCCTCGACCCCAAGCTCATAATCGCCGACGAGCCGGTATCGGCCCTCGACGTCTCCATCCAGGCCCAGCTGGTCAATCTGCTCCAGGACATCCAAAAGGAATTCGGGATCGCCTATCTGTTCATCGCCCACGACCTAGCGGTGGTCCGCCACATCTCCACGAGGGTCTCCGTGATGTACCTGGGCCACATAGTCGAGACAGGCACGAGGGGGCAGATCTACGACGAACCGCAGCACCCCTACACCCAGGCTCTTCTTTCGGCAGTGCCCGTCGCCGATCGCGAGATCGAGCGAAATCGTGAGCGGATCGTTCTCGAAGGGGATCTGCCCAGTCCCGCTGACCCACCTTCAGGTTGCGTCTTTCGCACCCGCTGCTGGAAGGCGGAGGAGATCTGTGCCGTGGAGACGCCCGAGCTCAGGGATCTCGGGGGCGGACAGCTGGTTGCCTGTCATTTCCCTGAGATCCGAACCGTGTTGTCGATCTCAGGCGTCACCGAGAACTGATCGTCGTCTGCGGGCTGCCACCAACAGCCAGATGGCGGCAGACACGGCGAGGGCGCTCCCGGCCCCCTCGAAGCCAGCGGTAAGCGTCAATCTCACTGTTGTCTCGAGATAGGAAGTGACCAACTCATATCCGGCTTCGGTCTGACGGGTCCAGGTGACCAGAATGCGGTCACCGGAAAGAGAGGACGGATTGGTCCCGGGACCGAGGGTGACCGCGTCCGACCAGCCGCCGTCCCATAACCGGGCGCGGATCTTGCCGTCTTCTCCCCAAAGCACGGCGACACGGTTCTGGGAGTCTGTGGCAACGACCGGATCCTGAGAGAGCGCCTCGCTTATCATGATCGGTTCGCTCCATAGACCCGCTTGGAAACGGGAATACCCCACCCCTTCGCTGTCGCCCCCGGTTTGCTCCCAGACGAGGTGGACTGATCCGGCGGTGTCGACCGCTATCGAAACACCGGTGGCGGTCGACGCAGGCGTCGATATCAGTATGGGCGGGGTCCAGGAGTTTCCGTCGTACCGGGCGACCTGGGCCCCGTAGACACCTTGAAATATCTGAAACCAGGCTGCCTCGAGGTCTCCATCCGGTCCGACTGCCAGGGCCGGGTTGAGCGCATCCTCGGAATCTGTTGAGAGAAGTTCCGGCGTTGACCAGATTCCGTCCTTTTGGATGGTGTGAATGATCTCATAAGCCGACCCGTGCTCCGTTGTCGGGTCCGGTTTGGCGGCGTACCAAAGGACGTTGGCCGCGCCATCCACGATCACCATTGCGGGAAAGCCCGCGTAGGTGTCTCCGGGGGAGATCTTCTCGTATTTCGACCAGACCCCATTCTGAAGCGAGGCGTACCAGACCTGTCCCACCGAGGTGTAATCCACCCAGGCAGCGTCGAGCCTTCCGTTTGGCCCGGCGGCAATGGTGGCCAGGTCCGACCAAACTCCGGGTTGGGCGAGAACCGTTTCCGGCTTCCAACTCCGGCCATCGTCGAGGGAGAACGAAACATGGGCCTGCTCAACTCCATTGACGGGACTGGAATAGGCGAGATAGAGCTCTCCATCCTCAGCTCGCGCCAGCTTCCGCTGACCGTTATCGCTGGTGGCATCGGGGGAAACGCCGCGCACGGCGACCAAGGGCGAGGCCTCGATGCCACCGTGTAATGCGTTGACGGCGAGAGCTGCAAGCGTGATTCCGATCACCAGGAGGCCGTATCCCAGCAGCCGCAAGGCGCTCACGGGCGGCGTCTAGATCTCGACACCGGCGTGAGACCCCGTCGTGGGGCGGGTGTCCGGCCCAAAGGCGTCCTTCCATACCACCGTCTTGGCCAGCCAGACAGCGGTACCGATGAGGAGCAGCGGAAACAGCCTTGCAACCCAGGGATAGCTGCTCTGACTTGATCCCAGCCACCCACCGACCAAGGCCCCGATTGGCAAAGTCGCCCATCCGATCGCCCGGGAAGCGGAGATGACTCGCCCCATCATTGCTGGAGCCGAATAGTGCTGCCGGATGGTGGCCAGGGGGACATTGATCACGGAGACACCGATCATCCAACCGACCTGAAGGGCCAGCGCGGTCGCACCAAAGGTGGTGAACATCACCGCGAACATCCCGATGCCGGTGATGCCCATGCCGAGGACCAGCGTCTTGCCCACTCCAATGCGTCGGGCGATGGCAGGTGCCACGAGAGCGCCGATAACGCCGCCGATTCCCATCGCAGCGAGGAGAACCCCAACTTCGATCTCACTTTCCGCACCTAGGACCCAGAATGCCAGCACCACGAAAGTGGCCTCGATGAAACCCATCACGAAGTTCGGAATCGCGGAGGCGATCGTGGTGATGCGAAGCCGGGGCTCCGCCCAGAGGTAGCGCAAGCCGTCAGCCGCCTCGGTCAAGAAGGGCCGATGAGATTGGCCTGACGGACGATGATGAACCACGCGGCCGACCCATTTGAGGGTTACGGCCGAGGCTACAAAGGTCAGACCGTTGAGGAACAGACCCAGCTCAGGGCCCCCGGAGAAAGCGGCCAGGACCCCAGCGGCCAGAGGACCCAGGGCAAAGTTCGCCTGCTGGCTCGCTGCCACCAGCCCATTGCCCTCGGACAGTCGGTCCTCCGGGATTATTGAGGGAATAAGGGCGTAAAGGGCTCCATCGAACATCGTGGTCATTGAACCGACCAGGAACGCGATCACGAAAACAGTACCGGTTCCATAGGCGTCCACAGTGGCGGCCAGATAGAAGAAGGCCGAGGCTCTGATGAGGTCGGCGGCCACCATCACCGGGCGAAGATGCCATCGGTCCAGGAGGACGCCACCAATGAGCCCGACGAGGAGGGCGGGCACCGTCTCCATTGCATAGGCGATGGAGAAATCGAGTGTCGTGCCCCGCCCCGAGGTCTCCTGGATATGGAGGACCAAAAGGGGAAGCGTCAAGAACGCAACATAGGTGCCGAACTGACTGATGGTCTGACCCACCCAGAGCGCCATATATCTCGGGCCTAGCGCGGTCAGCGATTTCAATGATTTCACTGAATCGGCACCATAACCCGCTATGACGTCGTGTCCACGCCTTGTTAGCCTCTGTGCCAGCCATGGCCCGTCCACGAGAAATACCGCAACTGACACGTGAGCTCATCGACATGTCGCGGGACTACCTGCGTCAAGAGACCATCGAGCCGGCCAAACGTCTCGGACGACACGCCGGAATGGGTCTGGGAGGAGCCCTGGTCCTCTCATTCGGCACCATCTTCCTGGTGTTCGCCCTCTACAGTCTTCTCAAGGTGGTATTGCCCGAGGGCCCATGGTGGGTAGTTCTCGCCCGGTTTCTCACCGCGCTGGGAGCTGCCGGCGCGGCCGGTCTCGTGGTTTGGAGAATGCAAGATGACAGTCACTAGGGACGACATCGAGGCCAAGGCGCGTGAGATTCTGGGAGCTGTTGAGGAGACCCGGGAATCCGCCAGAGACACAGCTGTAATGGCGGGAGTGGCGATTGCCATCCTGGTGGCGATTGCCTTTCTGGTCGGCCGCCGCCGTGGTTCCCGAAACAAGACCCTGGTCGAGGTCTACCGGGTCTGATCTGTCACCTATTTGGGACGGATCACCTTGATCTTTGGGTCTCCATCACCCCGACTGTGGACGACTATCGCTGACCCTTCTGGGATCGCCTTGCGGTAGATCAACCTTTTGCGCGGTGCCGTTCTTTGCAGGAACGCCAGTGCGGCGATGCCGAGGCCAAGGTAGAGATCCGTCTGGTCGCCCGTCCGGAGGCCCTGCATCGTACGGGTCCACCCGGCGGTGAACAGATTCGAGGTGCCCAGCACCCGCTTTGCCAATCGCTTCGTAGTGCGCTTCAACTGTCTACCGTTGCCCTTCCTCTAGACCCATTAAAACACCATGCAAAACAAGAAAATGGTGCGAGCCATTATTTGGATCGTTGTCATCTCGATGGTTGTCGCCTTGGGCGTGTCAGTCATCGCCGCCCTTCGATGATCTTCGAAGCCGGCGACCCTGCACTTCTGATCGATGACAAGGGGCGGCAATTCCTGCTTCGGCTGGACCCGGTCAGGACGTTTCAATACCACCAGGGGTCCGTGGCGCATTCAGAGCTGATCGGGAGGGACGACGGGACCTGGGTGATTTCCTCCACAGGCGGCCGTCTCCTGTTGCTTCGGCCAAGACTCGCCGACTACATCCTCAAGATGAAGCGGGGAGCGCAGATTGTCTACCCCAAGGATCTTGGGCCGATTCTGCTCTACGCCGACATAGCCCCAGGCATGACGGTACTGGAGGCCGGCACCGGATCGGGTGCGATGACACTCGCGCTCGCCAGGGCGGTGGGCCCCGATGGACGGGTCGTGAGTGTCGAGATCCGCGATGATCATGCTGCCCATGCCCGCAAGGCCATCGAGCGATGGTTCGTCTCCACACCGGCCAACCTCGAGTTGGTCGTGGGCAATGTGGCGACGTTTGTTGAGTCTGTCAGACCTGAGCGAATAGTCCTCGACCTTCCCGAGCCAGCCGAAACCTTGAAGGCCGCCGCGCACCACCAGCCGACGGGTGGTGTCCTTTGTGCCTATCTGCCGACGGTACCCCAGGTCCAGGGACTGGTTGAGGAGGCTCGCTCTCTGCGGTGTTTTGCCGAGATCGAGGTGAAAGAGTTTCTCTTTCGAGATTGGAACGTAAAAGGGCGATCGGTTCGACCCGAACATCAAATGATCGGCCACACCGGCTTTCTGATCTTCATGAGAAAGGTTGAATTCGAGCCTGAGGGCTGACCTACCATTGGCCACCCACGCGATCGACGGAGAGAACGATGAAAGTTTGGATCGACCAGGACCTGTGCACGGGCGACGGGTTGTGTGAGGAGATCGCGCCCGATGTGTTCGTATTGCTCGATGATGGACTGGCCTATGTCAGAGAAGGGGACAAGATCTACGCCGAGGCCAAAGGCAATCCGCAGGGGTCCGCTGGACTGGCGGTGATCCCGGCGGGTCAGGACGACATCGTCATCGAGTCTGCCGAGGAGTGTCCCGGAGAGTGCATCTTCATCGAGCCCTGATGGTCGGGCCAGAAACACCCTGAACGTGGTCAAGGGCCCTCTGGCGGTAGACCCGCATTCATTCCTGCGGGATCCGCTGCATCCACGATCGGAAATGAACCCGGTGAAGTAGCAAATGTCCTTCGTATACTGCCCTTAGGCGACCAAGCCAGGAGGAAGCCAATGGACGAAGGCCGCACAAAGGACGAAACAGCCCGGTTGAGGGACGTGATCACCGCCCTCGAAGAGGAAGTCTCGGTCCTGCGCCGCCGTCTTCGCGACCAGCCAACAAGCTCCAAAGAGGTCGAGTCCGAACTGGCTCGCGCCCGGGAGCGCTTAGAAAGAGCCGCCATCCAGAACGACAAGCTGGCCGCAGTCCTGGAGGAAGCAAGACAGCAACTGGCGGTCCTTCGCGAGGAAGTGGAGAAGCTCACCTCGCCCCCGAACAACTTCGGAACCGTTCTCCACATCAACGATGACGGCACCATCGACATCGTGACCGGCTCGCGCAAACTCCGCGTGGCTGCGCAGCCGAACGTCGAGGTCAAGAAGCTTCAGGTCGGTCAAGAAGTCCTTCTCAACGAGGCCTTCGCCATCATCGATGTGCGTTACTTCGAGCCTTCCGGTGAGATCCTCCGAATTCGCGAGGTGATGGAGGACAGACGTGTCGTCGTCATGGCTCATGCCGATGAGGAGAAGGTCCTGCGGCGGGCCGACGTCATGGCCGATATCAAGCTCCGGCCGGGTGACTACGTCAGGGTCGACTCGAAGAGCGGTCTGGTCCTCGAGAAGATGGAACGGCCCGAGGTCGAGGATCTAGTGCTGGAAGAGGTGCCAGATGTCACCTATCACGACGTGGGAGGTCTGGCGGACCAGATCGAACAGATCAGGGACACGGTTGAACTGCCTTACCTGCACCGCGATCTGTTCAGGGAGTACCAGCTAGAGCCGCCGAAAGGCATCTTGCTTTACGGGCCACCAGGCTGTGGGAAGACACTCATCGCCAAAGCGGTGGCCAACAGTCTGGCGAAGAAGGTCTCGGAGCGAACCGGAAACCCCGACGTCAGGTCGTATTTTCTCAACATCAAGGGACCCGAGCTGCTCAACAAATGGGTTGGCGAGACCGAAAAACAGATCCGTCTCATCTTCCAGCGCGCCAAAGAGAAGTCCGACGAGGGTGTGCCGGTCATCGTCTTCTTCGACGAGATGGACTCATTGTTCAGGACCCGCGGCACTGGAATCAGCTCCGACGTCGAGTCGACCATCGTCCCCCAGCTGCTTTCCGAATTGGACGGTGTCGAATCATTGAAGAATGTCGTTGTGATCGGAGCCTCGAACCGTGAAGACCTGATCGACCCGGCCATACTCCGACCGGGCCGGCTGGACGTGAAGATCAAGATCAATCGCCCGGATCCATCCGCGGCGCGTGAGATCTTCAGCATCTACATGGGTGTCGCCACACCGATCGACCCCGAGGCGCTGACGGCGTCAGGGAGCGATGCCGCCACCTACATCGCGACCATGATCGATGAGACCGTCGATGCCATGTATGCGGAATCGGAAGAGAACCGCTTCCTCGAAGTCACATATCTCTCCGGAGATCGTGAGACTCTGTATTTCAAGGATTTTTCCTCCGGGGCGATGATCGAGAACATCGTTCGCCGTGCCAAGAAGGATGCGATCAAGCGGCAGATAGCGGGCGGGGCTGGCGGCGTTCGAAAGCAGGATCTGATCGATGCAATCAAGCAGGAGTTTCGTGAGCAGGAAGATCTTCCCAACACCACCAACCCCGACGACTGGGCCAGGGTGTCGGGCAAGAAGGGGGAGCGAATCGTTTACGTTCGGACGCTCGTGGGCGGCGACGACGAAAGCCGGCTGATCGAGAAGGTCTCGGCAGGCCAATACCTCTGATGGCGATGCACAAGGTGCTCGGGACTGAGACCGAGTACGGGATTGCGCTGCGGGGCGACCCCGGTTTCAACCCGGCCGTCGCCTCGTCGCTGGTGGTGAACAGCTATCCGGGTGCACGGGTCAAAGTGCAATGGTCATACGAGGAAGAGTCACCCGGCCGCGATGCGCGCGGCTTCGGACACGACAGCTTTGGCGTGACAGACCCGGACGGGGCTGTGGTGAACTCGGTGCTGGCCAACGGTGCCCGGCTCTACGTCGACCATGCCCACCCCGAATACTCGGCGCCTGAGGCCTATGACCCTCTGGAGGCAGCTCTATACGAGAAGGCCGGGGAGAGAGTGATGTATCTCGCAGCCGTCGAGGCCTCGCGACTCTCCGGCAAGCGGGTCTCCCTGTACAAGAACAACTCGGATGGGAAGGGGAATTCCTACGGGGCTCACGAGAACTACCTTCTCTCCAGGGAGACGCCTTTTGGCGAAATCACTCGATACGCCACGTCATTCATGGTGTCGAGGCAGATCTTCACCGGTGCGGGCAAGGTGGGTTCGGAGAACGACCGGCCGCATGTCGACTTTCAAATAACCCAGCGGGCCGATTTCTTCGAAGAAGAAGTCGGGCTGGAGACAACTCTGAAACGACCGATCATCAACACGAGGGATGAGCCCCACGGTGACCCGTCGAAGTACCGCCGGCTCCACATCATCATCGGAGACGCCAATCTTTCAGAGGTCCAGACGTTTCTCAAGCTCGGAACGACCGCGCTGATGCTGTCGGCTCTGGAAGATGGGGCCATCCCCGATCCCCTCGATCTGCGCGACCCGGTCGAATCTTGCTGGAAAATCAGCCACGACACGGGCCTGCAAGAGCGTCTCGATCTCGATGGCGGTGGTACCGCCACCGCTCTGGAGATGCAGCAGCGTTATCTGGAATGGCTTTCGAAGTACGTCGAGAAGGAACTCGACGATCCGGTGTGGCACCAGGTGTTGAACGAGTGGGAAGGCGTGCTGGGTGCCCTCGAAACTGACCCCACCACCCTCGCGGACACGCTCGACTGGGCCGCCAAGAAGCGGCTGCTCGACGGTTATCGAGAACGCCACGGTGACACCTGGAGTGAGTCGAGGGCCCGTGCTCTCGATCTGCAATACCACGACATCGATCCGGCGAGAGGTCTCTACTACAGGCTCGCCGGCCGGGGTTCAATGCGGCGGCTCTTCACCGACGACGAGGTCGAGCGCGCCGTGACGGCACCACCTGAACGAACCAGATCCTATTTCCGGGGCCGGTGTGTCAGCGATTATTCGGATGCGCTGGTAGCAGCCAATTGGGACTCCTTGGTCTTCGACATCGGTGAGCCACATCTCAGACGCGTTCCTATGATGGAACCCCTGCGAGGCACCAAAGAGCTGGTCGGGCCGCTGCTCGATGAGGCAGCAACTGCGGCCGACTTGATTGAACTCTTAGGAGGATGACATGGCTGATCAGGAGAGATCACATTCGAAGGGAAAGGGCAGGGAGGAAGCGGCTGAGGAGGACGTTGTCGTAGCCCAGTCCGAAGCAGATTTGGAGGCGTTGGATGATTTGCTCGACGAAATCGATGAGGTTCTCGAGGAAAACGCCGAGGAATTCGTGAAGAATTACGTGCAGAAGGGCGGAGAGTGATCGAGCGACCGTGGGGCCCCCTCCCACTTGACGCCCCGAAACCAGGTGCGAGCTTCACCGATCTACTCGACAGTCTGGGTGCCCGGCCCTCATGGCCAATTACAGCCGGGGAGAGGCCGCTCTCGGCTCCTGAAGGAACCACAGTCCTTGCTCTGCGCTTCGATAACGGCGTCGTGATGGCCGGGGACCGCACAGCCACCGAGGGGAATCTGGTGGCGCACCGCAGGATTCGAAAAGTGTTCCCGGCCGATCAGTCATCAGCCGTGGCGATTGCAGGAACCGCCGGGCTAGCCATCGAGATGGTCAAGCTGTTTCAAGTCGAGTTGGAGCATTACGAGAAGATCGAGGGTGTCAGACTCTCCCTGGAGGGGAAGGCTTCCTTTCTGGCCAGGCTGGTACGCAGCCAGTTGCCCATGGTCTTCCAGGGTCTGGTGGTTGTCCCGCTCTTTGCCGGCTTCGACGAGCGCGAGAACAAGGGACGGTTGTACACATTCGATGTGGTGGGTGGCCGTTATGAGGAGATCGATTTCGGAAGCACGGGCTCGGGCTCCAGAGCCGCCAAGGCTTTCATGCGCACCGAGTATCGCGATGACTTGACCGGTGCGGAAGCCGCCGAGCTGGCGGTCCGGGCGCTGGTCTCAGCTTCGCGGGAGGACACTGCTACCGGCGGGCCCGATCTGAAGAGGGGAATTCTCCCCAATCTCATTCGGATCGATGCCGAAGGCCTGGTCGAGTTGGACGACGCCGAGATCGGACCAGTTGCGGAAAGGGCAATGGAGGCAATCGGATGACGATTCCGTTCTACGTCGCCCCTGAGCAACTCGTCAGGGACAAGGCCGAGTTCGCGAGAAAGGGGATCGCCCGCGGGCGGTCCATCGTCGCTGTCGATTACGACAACGGGGTGTTGCTGCTCGCCGAGAACCCGTCGACCGCTTTGCACAAGATCAGCGAGGTTTACGACAGGATCGCTTTCGCCGGAGTTGGCAAGTACAACGAGTTCGAGACGCTTCGCAAAGCCGGCATACGGCAGGCCGATCTCATGGGCTATCTCTACTCCCGTGACGACGTGACCGCGATGGGGCTGGCCACTGCGTTCGCACAGACACTTGGAATGATCTTCACTCGCGACCCGAAGCCCTTTGAAGTCGAGGTTCTCATAGCCGAGTTGAGCGAGAGCGGTGACGAGCATCGTCTCTTCAGAGTCACCTATGACGGCACTCTCTACGACGAGCGAAACTTCGTGGCCATCGGCGGAAAGGCTGAGGAGCTGTCAACAGCCCTGGGTGAGAGATGGAGCGAGGGCCTATCACTCCAGGATACGATTCGCATGGGAGCAGAGGCCTTTCACAGTGCAGAGGGGAGAGACCCGGAGGGGTGGGAGGCGGCTGTGCTCGACTCAGGCAACGGCCGCCGCACCTTCAGACGTTTGGACCCCTCCGAAATGCCGTCCGGCTGATTTCGGGTAACTGAGTCGAATTGCGGTTTAGCCTGCCCTGATGGATCGCAGGATTTTCGGGCTCGAGAACGAATACGGCGTTACCTGCACGCTGCGAGGCCAGCGACGTCTCAGCCCGGATGAGGTGGCGCGCTACCTGTTCCGGCGTGTCGTCTCTTGGGGGCGGTCTTCCAACGTCTTCTTGGAAAATGGGGCACGCCTCTATCTCGACGTAGGTTCGCATCCGGAGTTCGCGACACCCGAATGCGACAGCATCGAGGAGGTCGTGGCACATGACAAAGCCGGCGAACGGATACTCGAAGGTCTCGTTGACGGTGCCGAGGAGCGGTTGGAGGAGGAGGGCATTCGGGGCGAGATCTTCGTTTTCAAAAACAACACGGACAGTGCCGGTAACTCCTATGGATGTCATGAGAACTACCTGGTCAGCCGGCATAAGGATTTCCATCGGACCGTAGATGTCCTCATTCCCTTCTTGGTGACCCGTCAGATTTTCCTTGGTGCCGGAAAACTGACGCAGACTCCCCGGGGAACGGCTTTTTCGATAGCGCAGCGAGCCGATCACATTTGGGAAGGGGTCTCATCGGCAACTACGCGATCGCGACCAATCATCAATACCCGGGACGAACCGCACGCCGACGCAGAGCGCTATCGACGTCTCCATGTGATTGCCGGTGACTCGAACATGAGTGAATACGCCAGTTTCATCAAGGTGGGCACCATGGTCGCCCTGCTCCAGATGATCGAGCGGGATGTGGTCTTCCGCGATCTGACGCTGGAGAACCCGATCAGGTCGATACGCGAGGTTTCCCACGATCTGACCTGTCGTCGCAAGATCAAGCTGGCCAACGGGCGGGAATTGTCCGCTCTCGACATCCAATGGGAGTATCTGGACCGGGTCATGAGATTCGCCCGGAGCCCAGGATTTCCGCCCGAGGTGCAACGGGCCATCGACAAGTGGGAACACGTTCTCACCGGTCTCGAAAAGGATCCCATGACCCTGGATCGAGAAGTCGACTGGGTCATCAAACACCGACTTCTCGAGCGTTACGGGGAGCGGAGGGGACTTCCCATGTCGGATCCGAAATTGTCGATGATGGATCTCTCCTATCACGATGTCGACAGGTCAAGGGGTTTGTACTACCTGCTGGAGAATCGAGGCCTGGTCGACCGGGTCCTCACCGACGACAAGATCGCCGAAGCGGTGCGCCGGCCACCGCAGACGACGCGTGCCAGGCTTCGCGGCGATTTCATAAAGGCCGCCAAGGCGAAGCGGAGGGATTTCACCGTGGATTGGGTCCATCTCAAGCTGAACGACCAGGCACAGCGAACGGTCATGTGCAAAGACCCCTTCAAGTCCCAGGATGACCGGGTGGACAAACTGATCGAGAGCCTCTGACAAGACGCCCGGGGCGACCGGCGTCTGTTTGCCCGGGGTG
>JBFHXF010000035.1:0-17288 GCA_041599115.1 Acidimicrobiia bacterium | reverse complement strand
CCTCCATAAGCACCGAAGACACCGTGGACGCGAGCATCGGGTTTCGCAGTGTCTCCGTCGTGGGAAACCCGCTTCCGGTCTTGGATGCCAACGGGTCTGATGTTGCCCTCGGCTTCATAGCCCCGACGGTCTCGGGCAGCGATTGGAAAGGCAACAACTACTCGATCGCCCCGGACGGGAGACCCAAGATCATCGTCTTCCTTGCCCATTGGTGTCCCCACTGTCAGAACGAGGTTCCGGTGATCCAGAGCTGGATCAACGGCGGCAATCTCCCCAGCGGGGTCGACATGTATTCGATAACGGTCTCGACCGACAGACTGCGACCCAACTGGCCGCCACAAGACTGGTTGGAAAGAGAGGGATGGACCTCACCGGTGATAATGGACGACGCGGCTGCCTCGGCTGCCAGCGCCTTCGGCATGCGGGGCACACCCTTCTACCTGGTCCTCGACGGGAGTAATCACAACATCCAAAGGGTCAGCGGAGAGATCGGTGTGGCCGGCCTCAACGCCCTCGCCAATATCGCCCTCTCCAGCTCCTAGCTTTCGAGCGACCGAATCTTGTCCAGTCTCCGGACGTGACGGTCTTCCCTCGTGAAGCGGGCCTCGAGGAAACCATTGACCAGATCCTCGGCCAGCGCCGCACCAATGACACGTGATCCGAGACACAGGATGTTGACGTCGTCATGCTCCACCATCTGATGGGCCGTGTAGATGTCGTGGGCCACAGACGCCCTTATCCCGTTGAGTTTGTTGGCGGCCACCGACGCTCCCGCTCCCGATCCGCACACCAGGATCCCGCGGTCGGCACGGCCGTCGAGGACCGCCTGGGCGACTGCCGCCGCGTAGTCCGGGTAGTCGACGGGGTCCATCGAATGAGTCCCGAGGTCGTAGACGGCGTGACCCGATTCGGCCAGCCATGAGGCGAGATGCTCCTTGAGGGTGTACCCGGCGTGATCGGATCCCAATGCGATTCTCATTCGGCGGGCAGGGTAGCCATCGGAACGCCGATTCGGTTACCAGCAGGGAGTTGGGCCTTGCGGTCGTTAGATTCGTTTTGGCAATGTCAACGATCGTCGTAGAGGGCGGTAATCCTCTCCAGGGTGCGATAGGGGTGCTCGGTGCAAAGAACGCCGCTCTCAAGGAAATGGTCTCGGCTCTGCTGGCCCCTGGCCGGCACCGGCTGAGCAACGTTCCCAGGATCATCGATGTCGAGCTGATGTGCCGGGTCTTGGAGCACACCGGTTGTCGGGTCGAGAAAGGTGATCACGAGATATGGGTGATCGTCCCCGAGACGATGAACCCCGAAGCGCCGATCGAGTTGGTTCGGCAGATGCGGGCTTCGATAGTGGTATTGGGGCCACTCTTGGCCCGTTGTGGAGAGGCACATGTGGCACTTCCTGGAGGTGACGATCTGGGGGCGCGCCCGATCGATTTCCACCTTTCCGGGCTCGAAGCGATGGGCGTGCGATTCGAGCTGGTGCACGGGGTATTGGTGGGACGGACCGACGGCCATCTCAACGGTGTCGAAGTCGAGCTCCCGTTTCCCTCTGTCGGAGCAACCGAGAATCTGCTGTTTGCCGGAGTCCTGGCTAGGGGCGTGACCACCATCGTCAACGCCGCTCGCGAGCCGGAGATCCAGGATCTCATCTCACAACTCGTCGCCATGGGAGCCGATGTCGAGGGTGGTGGCACCTCCTTGATTTCGATTCGGGGTGTCGAGCGGCTTCACCCGGTCGAGCATCGGGTGATTCCCGATCGACTCGAGGCAGGCACGTATGCAGCTGCCGGCGCCATCACCGGCGGCGACGTGACCATCACGGGCTGCATGCCCGATCACCTCCGCATGGAGATCAACAAGCTCGAAGAGGCCGGTTGCGGAGTGGAGCGGGGTGACGGATGGCTCCGAGTGAAAGGCCCCGAGCGGCCGTCGGCAGTCGATTTCTCCACCCTCCCGTTTCCCGGGTTCCACACCGACATGCAACCCCAGATGGTGGCCATTCTCACCGTCGCCGATGGGACCTCGATCGTCACCGAGAATCTCTACGACTCCAGGTACCGGTACGTGGGCGAGCTGGCTCGCATGGGAGCCGACATAACCATCGAAGCCCAACACGCCATCATCAGAGGAGTTGAAAAACTCTCGGGTTGCCCGGTGCTGGCCCCCGATATCAGGGCAGGAGCCGCCCTGGTGATCGCCGGGCTATCGGCCGACGGAACGACGCGGGTCAGCGGAGTTGAGCATATCGATCGTGGCTATGAGGATTTCGATGGCAATCTGCGGAGACTCGGTGCGTCTGTGGAGAGATCCTGAGCGCCGGTACAATCGGGAAGAACACCTTCCAGGTAGGCGTTAGATCAAACGATGACCAACTCAATCCCTGTCACCATTTCCACGAGCGCATCCGCTTCGGGCCCGATAGATCTTTCGAAGCTGCGCGAGACGATCGATTACATCCGTCCCGCCGTTCAGGCCGACGGTGGTGACCTGATTCTCCTTGGGGTCGACGAAGGGGATGTCAACATCCAGATGGTCGGCGCATGTGGCGGGTGTCCACTCTCGATGATGACTCTCAAGGCCGGGATCGAGCGCATACTCAAAGATCGGGTCCCGGGTGTGCAGGCGGTCCATGCAAGTGCCGACGCTCCCGGTCCGGAGAATGAGGAGATCACGGGCGGGATTCAGATCCCCACACTCTGAATCCGGAACACCCCCGTATCGCTCCTTAGGCTGGCATCTCAATGACCCACGCTGACCTGTATGCGGCCGCCCGCGACGGCGATCGACGCGCTTTGGCCCGTCTCATAACGGCCATCGAGGATGGCAAAGACGAAGCCAGGTCCACTGTGCGGCGGCTCGCCTCGGGGCCGGGTTCGGTTCGCATTGGTGTCACGGGCCCTCCCGGAGCCGGCAAATCCACCCTGGTCAACGCACTGATCAATGAGTTGAGGCGTGGCGATTTCAAAGTGGCGGTCCTTGCAGTCGATCCCTCCAGCCCGATTACCGGAGGAGCGCTTTTGGGCGATCGGATAAGGATGCAGGGGCACGTGGACGATCCCGGTGTCTTCATACGGTCGATGGCGGCCCGGGGTCATCTCGGTGGGCTGTCCGAGGCAGCCTCACTGGCTATTGAGATCCTGGCTCATGCCAGGTTCGACGTTGTCATCGTCGAGACCGTCGGCGTGGGCCAGTCCGAGGTCGAAGTGATGCATCTGGTCGATGCGGTGGTTCTTGTGCTGAACCCGGGGTGGGGAGATCAGATCCAGGCCGACAAGGCCGGGATCGTCGAGATTGCCGACGTCTTTGTGATCAACAAGGGAGATCTGTCCGGTGCCGACGATGTGAGGAGAGTCCTGAGCCAGGCCCTTGGTGATGATCCCAGACCGATGCTGGTGACGTCGGCCACCACCGGTGAGGGTCTTGGCCCCTTAGCTGACATCGTTGCCGGCCTGATCACGGGGTCTTAGTCGCCGATGGCCGCCTGGGCCGCTGCCAGTCGCGCTCCTTCGATGCGTGGCGGGCTGCAGGAGACATAATCGAGCCCAAGTTCGGCGACGAAGGCAATCGACTTGGGATCGCCTCCGTGCTCGCCGCACAGACCGACCACCAGCTGCGGGTTCGCCTCACGCCCTTCATTGGTGGCCACCCGAACCAGGCGTCCGACACCAGCGCGATCGAGTGTTTGGAAGGGGTCGGACTCGAAGATCCCTTGTTCGAGATAGTCGCGGAGGAAGAGCCCTTCGGCATCGTCCCTGCTGAGCCCGTATGTCATCTGAGTCAGGTCGTTGGTCCCGAACGAGAAGAAGTCGGCCTTGGAGGCGATGGCTGCGGCGGTGAGCGCCGCCCGGGGCAGCTCGATCATGGTGCCGATGGGCACGTGGAGTTCGGTATCGGAGTCGAGCGAAGCGGTGTGCACCTCGGCTTCGATGACATCCCGCATGCGGGAAAGCTCTTCGACATCCGCGACCAAGGGAATCATGATCTCCATCTGGGGATCACCGCCCGCTTTGAGTCTTCTCACCAGGGCGCTCACGGCTGCCCTCGCCTGCATTCGGTAGAGGTCCGCAAGCATCAGCCCCAGCCGGACTCCGCGTAGGCCCAGCATGGGATTGTCCTCCTCCCAACGGGCGACCTGGTCGGACATCGACTGAAGGTCGTCAATGGGCAGTCCCGATCGAACCCGACGGAGCATCTCCTGCTCCAACTCGAGACGCGACGGCAGGAACTCGTGCAGTGGGGGGTCGAGAAGCCGGATCACCACGGGCAATCCGTCCATTTCCTCGAGGATGCCTTCGAAGTCGGCCACCTGAAGTTGCTGCAGATGGAGAAGGGCAGATTGGCGTTCCTCGGGGTCCGTGGAGAGGATGATGTTTTGGACGACCTCGAGACGCTCACCCATGAACATGTGCTCGGTTCTGGCGAGTCCTATCCCTTCGGCGCCCCTACGGCGAGCAGTCTTGGCGTCTTCGGGTGTGTCGGCGTTGGCCCTTACCCCGATGACGCGGATCTCGTCGGCCCAACCGAGCAACTCGGCCAACTCGGGCAGTGGCTCGGGATCGACCAGATCGATCACGCCGATGAAAACTGCCCCGGAGGTACCGTCGATTGTGATCAGGTCCCCGGTGTGGATCTCCTGGCCACTGGCAGTGGCCGTGGAGGTGCGCAGATCAACCACCAGGCCGGCTGCCCCGGTCACTGCGGGCTTGCCCATGCCACGCGCCACCACTGCAGCGTGAGAGGTCTTTCCCCCCTGGCTGGTCAGGATCCCGGCGGCCGCCGCCATGCCATGGATGTCGTCGGGGGTGGTCTCGGGCCTGACCAGAATCACCGATTCCCCCGCTTTGGCGTGTTCAACCGCGTCGTCGGAGCTGAACACGACCCGGCCCGTGGCCGCACCGGGTGAGGCAGCCACTCCGATCGTCGCCGCCAGGCCGAGGTCTGTCTCTTCTGACACCCGGGGTCTGTGCAGCTGTTCCAGGGCCGCCGGTGACACACGCATGAGGGCGGTGGGCTTGTCGATCAGACCCTCTCGCACCATGGCCACGGCGAGCCGGACTGCGGCCGCTGCCGTCCTCTTGCCGGCCCGGGTCTGGAGGATGTAGAGATGGTCTTTCTCGATGGTGAACTCGATGTCACACATGTCTTTGTAATGGCGTTCGAGCTCGGTCATGATCTCGAGAAGCTGCCCGTGACACTCGGGATGCAGCCCGGCCAGGTCGTCCAGTGACAGCGTGTTGCGGATGCCGGCCACCACGTCTTCTCCCTGGGCGCGTGGCAGGTAGTCGCCGTAGGAGACCCGTTCACCGGTGGCAGGGTCCCTGGTGAAGCAAACCCCGGTGCCGGAGTCGTCCCCGAGGTCACCAAAGACCATCATCTGCACGTTGGCCGCAGTACCGAGGTCGTCAGGGATCCGGTTGATTCTGCGGTAGGCGATCGCCCTTGTTGAATTCCACGAATCGAAGACGGCGGTGATGGCACCCCTCAACTGTTCCATGGGCTCGACCGGCAGGCCGCCCGGGCTCTTCTCTTCGACTATCGATTGGAATCGGCGGGTGGCTGTCTCCAGATCCCCGGCAGAGAGCTCCGAGTCGTCGGCGACGCCTCGGAAGGTGCGGAGATCTCCCAGCACGGCCTGAAAGAGCCCTTCATCGATGCCGAGCACGACGTTGCCGTACATCTGAACGAAACGCCGGTAGGCGTCCCATGCGAAATGGGGGTCGCCTGACCATTCGATGAGAGCATCGATGACCTGATCGTTGATCCCGATGTTGAGAATGGTGTCCATCATTCCCGGCATGGATATCCGGGCCCCTGACCGCACCGACAGCAAGATCGGCACCGGCCCACCACCGAAGTGGCGCCCTGTCTCCGACTCCAGGCGGCTCACCGCCTTGTCGACTTCGGGCCAGAGATCCTCCGGGATGGCACCCGAGGCCATCGTCTCCCTGGAGACCGCCGTGGTGATGGTGAAACCGGCAGGAACCGGAAGTCGCAACGATGTCATCCTGGCCAGCCCGGCTCCCTTTCCCCCGAGCAAGTCGCGATCGGAGCCGTCGGTTGCCGAAAAGTCATATACGCGCGTCAGACCCAACTCCTGGTTGAAGACAGACGAAACCTACCGACTTGGATCCGGGAAGAAAAACCGTCGCCTAGCTTCCGCTTCGGTACACCAGCCCTTGATCTCCCGCCGAGCTCAGGGTCAGGGTGACTCCTTCGATCGCCACCCGAAATCCCCCCGAGAGCACTGAGACGACGTGGTTGTCCTGAGCCGCCATCTCCGTAGAACAGTCCCCTTCGGCGGTCAACGAGACGACCGCCACCCGAGCCCCGCTGACGCGGTATTCACCGTGCAGGGTGCGACACCCCGTCGATCCAAGCATCGAACCGTCGGTGAACAGTTCCAGGGTGGCTCGCTCGCCACCCACACTGCTCGCCACCTCACCATCGATGAGAGTCTTGAGCACCCAGACCGTCCCCAGGAGGTCCTGGGTCGGGACCGGTGGCAGGGCCACGAATGTCAGGTCGACTTCTTTGCCTTTGAGCCTCAGGCCGTCCTTGACGGCAAATTCCCGGACCCGGCCCATAGCGTCGATGAATTCGCTCTCCGATGTCATGACCTGCCCCTCCGGACAGGCCATCTCGGTGATGGACATGCCGGTGAGGGCGATGGTCCCGTCCCTCGTGGTGAACTCACCGCCATATCCGTTGCAGGCCGCGGTTCCGGAGTACCGGCCATCTTCAAACGTCAGGGTTATCGGATAGCCCTGGACCATGGTGATGGGCCGTCCATCGAGTGTGCCCGCCTGGAGCTCCCAAGCGCCGGCGATGGAGACGCCGGATGGACGGGTGCCACACGCGCCAAGGAGCAGCACCATCAGCGAGAAGATGGCGGTACCGGTTCTGCTCATGTTCGTACGACGTCTCAGAGGGCGAGTGCGGATCCCGCAGCAAGGATCAATCCGGTCCAGAGATGAAGACGGGCGGTCAGCTTCAGACAGCGAATCAAGGCAAAGCCCTCGGTCTTCGTGTTGAGGATCTTCACCGGAAGCACGGCGAATGGAGCGAGGAGACCGGCCAGCATCGTGGCGGTGCGGGTCCACCCCAATGCACCAAATGCGACGATGAGCAGGAGGGCGCCGTAGACCAGACCGGCAAAAAGCAGGCGAGTGCGGTCGCGTCCCAGTCGCACGGCGAGCGTCCGCTTGTCGGCGCCCCGGTCGGTGTCGATGTCGCGATAGTTGTTGGCGACGAGGATGGCGCTTGCCAGCATGCCCACCGGGACGGCCAGCAGCCAGGCATCGAGCGGTGCGGTCGTGTCGTAGACGTACCGGCTTCCCACGGTGGCCACGATCCCGAAAAAGACGAATACGAACAACTCACCGAAGCCCTTGTACCCATAGGGGATGGGCCCCCCGACATAACCGAGCATCGCCAGCACCGACACGATTCCGATCACGAGTATGAGGGGCCCCGCGATGAAGCTGAGCACAACCGCGGCGACCGCGGCCAGTCCGACCGATATGCCCACTCCGGCCCACATCTGTCGCGGGCTGATGACGCCTGAGGAGACCATCCGGGGAGGGCCCAGCCGGTCGCTGGTGTCGGCGCCGCGTTTGGCGTCTGAAACGTCGTTGGCGAAGTTGGCTGCGATCTGTATCGCCAGGGATCCGAAGAGGGTCCAGAAGAGGGCGTCACCCCGGAAGACGCCATCGCCGATGGCGAGACCTGCTCCGACCGCCACCGGGACGACTGCGGCCGGAAGGGTGTGGACCCGCGCCGCGGTCTTCCAGGCCTGGAGGAGTGTCACTGGATCAGTAGTGCCAGGGGAACTTGCGGAAGTCCGGATCGCGTTTCTCCAGAAAGGCATCGCGACCCTCCTGGGCCTCTTCGGTCATATATCCGAGACGCGTGGCCTCACCCGCGAAGATCTGCTGTCCGACCAGGCCGTCGTCGATGAGATTGAAGGCGAACTTCAGCATTCGCTGCGAAGTCGGGCTCTTGGCGACTATCTCACGACCCCACTCGAGAGCGACCGACTCCAGTTCGGTATGAGGCACGACCGCATTCACCATGCCCATCTGGTGAGCTTCGTGAGCTGAGTATTCCCGGCCGAGGAAGAAGACCTCACGCGCCCTCTTCTGTCCCACCTGACGCGCCAGATACGCCGAGCCGTAGCCTGCGTCGTAGGAGGCAACATCGGGATCGGTCTGTTTGAAGACGGCGTGCTCGGCCGAGGCCAGTGTCAGGTCGCAGACCACGTGCAGCGAGTGGCCACCCCCGACCGCCCAACCGGGGACTACGGCGATCACCACCTTGGGCATGAATCGGATCAGCCTCTGGACCTCGAGGATGTGAAGCCGACCGACCCGACCGGGGTCGATTCCGGCGGCCGACTCCTCCTCGGAGTACTTGTATCCGTCCGCGCCGCGTATCCGTTGGTCACCCCCCGAGCAAAAGGCCCATCCGCCGTCTTTTGAAGAAGGGCCGTTTCCGGTGAGAAGGACGCAACCGACGTCGGTAGTTTGCCGGGCGTGCTCCAACGCCGCGTACAACTCGTCGACGGTGTGCGGTCTGAATGCGTTCCGCACCTCCGGCCGATCGAAGGCGACCCTCACCACGCCGGCGTCCTTGGCGCGGTGGTAGGTGATGTCGGTGAATTCGAATTCCGGGACCACGTCCCAGTCGTCCGGATTGAAGATCTGCGAAACCACAGGATGAGGATAAGGCGTTTCGGTCTGGGAAGATTCCGTACCGTGGCCTCGACCCCACCTGCCGGAAGGAATCTCGTCCGATGATCGAATGGTTGCAGAGACACAACCCCGATCGGGTGTTCCTGATCAGTGGTGACTCGCAGCTCTCTTACGGCGAGGTGAGGGAGAGGGTCTCACGCACGCCGGCTGGACTCATAGAGGCCTTGCGGCCTTCACTCCATATCGAATCGGTGGTCAAGCTTCTGGCCGTCATGTCTGCAGGTACCGTGGTCGTTTTTCCACCGCACACACCGGATGCCGGCATCGGCTGGGTGGCGGGCGCTTCGATGGTCGTTTTCACCTCGGGAACGACCGGGGAGCCCAAAGGTGTCCGGCTCACCAAGGCCAACTGGAGTGCGGCGGCCGAGGCGTCGGTCGCCCACCTCGATCACGGCCCCGACGATGTGTGGCTGCTGGCAATGCCGTTGCACCACGTCGGCGGCCTCGGGATCATTCTTCGCTCTGCCTATGCCGGGGGCGGGGTGCGGATGCTCCCTGCCTTCGAACCGGCGGCCTTCGCCAAGGCCTTGAGACAGGTCACCATGGCCTCGGTGGTGCCGACCATGCTCTCACGGGTTCTCGACGTCGATCCGGGCCCCTATGACGGTATGCGGGCGGTGCTGGTGGGAGGCGGGCCCATCCCTGATGGTCTTCTCGAGCGAGCCTCACAGGCCGGTCTCCCGGTGCTGCCCACCTACGGGATGACCGAGACCTGCGGCCAGGTTGCGACACTCCTGCCCGGGTCGGCGGTGGCGAAGAGGGCCCATCCTCTTCCCGGTGTCGACCTCCGAATTGGAGTTGATGGTCAGATCGCCGTGCGCGGGCCGATGGTCTCTCCCGGATATGTTGGCGACGCTGACCGGGATCCCGCCGATTACTTCGTCACGGGCGACACGGGTGAGATCGACCCCGATGGCGCCCTGATCATCCACGGTCGTCTGGATGATCTCATCATCACCGGTGGGGAGAACGTGAGTCCCGCTCTGGTGGAAAAAGCTGTGATGGGCATCGAGGGAGTCGAGAGGGCGATGGTTGTTGGAGTCCCCAGCCAGGAATGGGGGATGGAGGTGGGGTGCATTTACATCGGGGCTATCGGGCCCGATTTGGTGAGGTCCCGGCTGGCCGGCTCGGTTCCAGGCGTCATGATCCCGAGGAAGATCAAACGCGTCGAGTTTCTGCCGGTGACAGGTCTGGGAAAACCGGATCGTTCAGCCGCCAGGTCGATGCTGGTCTCTGAGGGTGGCTAGGTAGTCGGCCCAGCGGATCTTCCCCACTGCCCGATCGGGGTTGGTATTCACGCCGCTCCTGAATGCCCGAGCCGACCCTCCCGGAATCGGGATTCGGGCAAGGGGTCGGTTGCGGCTCGTCGCCTCCATGTAGGTGCGAGCGATGAGCGCGACTGGCAGGACCTCCGGGCCTGCCAGGTCGGCCGCCCTCCCCTGAGGTGGCCCAACGGCGAGGTCGGCCACGGCCCGGGCCACCTCGGAGACATCGATGGGCTGAAACACGAATCCCCGTGGCACCAGGGCAATTGGCCCGGCGGTTGCCTTTCTCATGATGAAGGCGACCAGGTCGTGGAACTGCGTCGCCCTGACGATGCTGTATTCGACTCCGGCCGATGCGATCATCTGCTCGGCTTGAAGCTTTGCCCGGTAGTAGGCGAGGGGATGGTGGTCCACCCCGACGATGGAGATGTAGACCAGATGCTGGTCCGTGATGTGCTCCAGAAGACGAGCCGTCCCATCGATATCGACGTTACGCGGTCGCAGCGCATCCGAAGCCAGGTGAACGACAACATCGGCCCCCGGGATCACTCTGTCGAGCCCCTTTCCGGTTCGCAGATCAACCGCCACCTCTGCCGACCTGCTACCCACCACCACCTCATGGCCCAGTCGATTCAGGATGGGCGCGACATGGCCGCCCAGCAATCCCTTACCGCCGATGAGGCTGATCTTCACGTTTTCCGTCGGGCGATGAGGACGCCATCCTCGAGGGGGACGGCCACCGCCTCGAAGTCGGGATCGGAGGCGACGAGCCGGTTGAAGGGGTCGGTTCCATAACCTTCATCGATCCACCCTGATCCGGTCCCGTAGACATTGTCCGCCAGGACCAGCCCACCCGGGGCGATGAGGGGGCGAGCGATCCGGAAATACTGGCTGTACTCGACTTTCACCGCGTCGAGAAAGAGGACGTCGACCGATCCGGGGGCCAGCTCGCTCGCCAGGAGTGTCAGTTCCTCGATGCCGGCGCCGACTCGGATCTCGACACGGTCGGAGAGCCCGGCCGTCTCGAATTGCCTCGAGGCGAATTCGGCGTGTTTGGGCTCGTATTCGATCGTTATCAACCGTCCGTCCGCAGCCAACCCGCGTGCCAGCCAGATTCCCGAGTATCCGCCCAGGGTGCCGACCTCGATGGCCAGACGCCCCGGCGTCAGCGAGGTCAGGACCATCAGCAGCCTGCCGACCTCGGCGTTCACCGATATGTCGGGTAGTCCCGCGGCGACGGCTTCGCTCATCAGGTGGCGCAGGTGATCATCCTGCTCTCCGAAGACCTCATTGGAGTAGCTCGTGGTGAAGGCCCAGCGGTCCGGTGTCATCTCCATGGTGGGAATCTAACTTCAGGGCCCCCGGTCGGCGTCGGGCCGACGCCGTGATTTCTTCAACTCGCTTCTCGCACGTTTTGACTTGAGACGTCTCTCTTTGGAGGCTCTGGTGGGTCTGGTCGCGCTGCGCCGCCGATCCTCGGTGAGGGCGGATTGCAGCTTTTCGGTCAACCTCCGCCTGGCCACGGCACGGTTGCGCCACTGCGATCGCGACTCCGACGCCGCCACCTCAACGGTGGCTCCCAGCTTCTCCACGAGAGTGTCTCGCACCTCGGGAGGGAGAGAACAGGACTCCACTTCCAGTCGCAACGTCACTGCGGTTCGATTTCGATTCGCGTGCTGACCACCGGGCCCCCCTGCCGTGTCGAACCGCTCCTCGAGCTCAGCGTCCGGGATCACCCAGCGACCCAAGCGGAGCCCGTCCCCGCTCACTTGTCCTCGTAATACTCCGTGCCGAGATGGGTGATGAGTTCCTCACCCATCATGTGACGCAGGTTGTTCTTCAGCTTGGTGAGCTGAATGAACAGGTCGTTTTCGGGATAGACGTCAGGTGCTGCTTGCGGGCTCTTGAAGTAGAAGGAGAGCCATTCTTGGACACCCTTTCTCCCGGCGCGAGCCGCCAGATCCATGAACAAAGCGAGATCCAGGACGATGGGAGCGGCGAGAATCGAGTCTTTGCAAAGAAAATCGATCTTGATCTGCATGGGATAGCCGAGCCATCCGAAGATGTCGATGTTGTCCCATCCCTCTTTGTCGTCGCCGCGCGGCGGGTAGTAGTTGATCCGAACCTTGTGGTAGAGATCGCCGTACAGGTCGGGGTAGACCTCGGGTTGCAGGATCTGTTCCAGCACACCCAGCTTGGAGACTTCTTTCGACCTGAAACTGTCGGGGTCGTCGAGCACCTCGCCATCCCGGTTTCCCAGGATGTTGGTCGAGAACCACCCTTTGATCCCGAGCATCCTTGCCTTCAGCCCCGGGGCGACCATCGTCTTCATCAGGGTTTGGCCCGTCTTGAAGTCCTTACCGGCGATGGGCACACCCTCCTCGCCGGCAAGCTGCAGCATGGCGGGAATGTCCACTGTCAGATTCGGTGCCCCGTTCGCAAAAGGCACTTTCATCCTTAGCGCCGCGTACGCGTAGATCTGCGACGGGGTGATGGAAGGATGACTCTCCTTCAAGCCTTTCTCGAACGCATCGAGGTCGGCATGAACCGGGCCGGGCAGCTCATAGGCTTCGGTGGACGCGGTCCACACGGCGACCAGTCGGTCGACCATCTTCTCGGAGCGGAAGCGGTCGATGTCGGTCATGACGGACTCGGCGAGATCCATGTAGCTCGAACCCTCTTTTACCTGGTCGACATTGGGAAGATTCCTGACCCAGTCATGTGAGAAAACGGCAGGGAAGGGCTTGATCGAGCGCAATTCCTCGCCGATTCCCTCGAGATGACGCGCCTCCAGGACGCCGGCTTTCATGGCCGAGGTGTAGGCGTCGTCGGAGTACGGGTCCCAACTGGCGAATTCGAGGTCGTCCAGGCCGGCCAGGGGGACAAAATCCCGGATGAGCGGATTCTTGTTCTCCGTTCTCTTTCCGAGACGGATGTGGGCCAATTGGGTCAGAGATCCGAACGGCTGGGCGTAGCCCTTCCTGGCTGCCAGCACCCCGGCGATGAATGTGGTCGACACCGCACCCATTCCAGGGGTCAATACCCCGAGTTTGCCGGTGGCCGGCGCTATCTGGTCCTTCTGGGACATAGTTCCTCCTGAGGACTCAACGTTAGGGGCGGAACACGCCTCACCGCGAACTGACGTTTAGTCTCAGGCACCTGGTGGATGTTGCGCCCGACTCGATTGGACCGACGGTGGACGTGGCACTCTTGGCCGATTCGGTCCAGGCGGTCCGCGGGAAACTGTACGTGCTGGGCGGTGGCTGGGACACCCTGTGGGTGCGCCGGTTCCCGGCTCGCCATCCCAGCCTTGGCATCGGATTGCGGGTGCGGGTGCCCGTCTCATGGAGTGCCGCCTCGTTGTCGTTGTCCGTCGAGCTCCAGGACGCGGACGGCGCTTCCATGCTCCCCAGCCCGTTGTCCCACTACATAACTCTTCCCGCCCATGTCCATCCTCCTCTAGAAACGGATTTCAGCCTGATCCGGTCGTTCACCTTCAACAATCTTCTCTTCCGGAGGGATGGGTCATATTCGTTCGTGATCTCCGTCGATGATGTGCCGGTGTCGAGACTCCGTTTTGCGGTTCGGCAGCGGGGCGATCCGCCGAGTGACGGCCCGGGCGAAGGGGCTTGAAGAGCTGGCTCGGGTTGGCCTAGCAAATCTCGGTCGCATAGCCTTGCCCGGGTACAGAGACGCCATCGACGCGTCGCATTCGCCCGCCCCCAACCTGGAGACGTTGCTTTTTGTCGTTTCAACGAAGGAGACTTGGATGCTGGCTCGTGTTGGCCGCGGTGGCCGTGGCATTCACCTACCTTCCCGCAGCGCCTGCCCGGGCTGACGGGGCCCGTCCTCCGTTTGAGATCCGGTTTCCCCAGGAGACTCAGGTGACGGAGATCCATAACGACTTCGGCGCACATCGCCCCGGTGGACGCCGGCACACCGGAAACGACTTGATGGCTCCCAAGATGACCCAGGTTTATGCCTTTGCCGACGGTGTCATCGAGACCGTTGGGACCTCTCGTCGCGCCGGCCGTTACGTCGTCATTTCGCATGCCGCCGGGTGGTCCTCGACCTACATCCATCTCAACAACGACAACCCCGAGACAGACGACGGCAAAGCCGATTGGTCGCTGACGGTCGCACCGGGCATCGAGGAGGGGGTGGCGGTTTCCGCCGGTGACCTCATCGGATGGGTCGGCGATTCAGGTAACGCCGAATGGACCGGGTCGCACACTCATTTCGAGCTGGCCATCGATGGCCGGCCCATCGATCCCAACCCGCTGCTGGTGGAAGCCTGGGAACGCGATCACGATGTTTATGTCATGACGGTGGTGGCTGAGCTCTATCCGGATGGCCTGGGGCCGATCGAACCGGCCTCGTCCAGTCCGGCGACCGTCGTTTCGAGTTCTTCCTGACCGGGTGAAACCCGGACCACTTCGACCCCCGCCAGCGACGGAGCCTCTTCGTCGGCGATCCAGATCACCCTTTTGACACGCGCGGCCACGAGGCTGTGCGCCCAGCCCGCCAGCACCTCGGAGGGTGTGGAGGCAAATGAGCGCTCCCGGTCATCAGAGGCCGCGGCGGCCACCATGACGGCAGTGAAACAGTTCGATGCCGCGGCCTGGATATGTGATTCGTCGGAGACATCGCCAACGGCGACCTTGACGCCGAGGCGCTTCAACTCGGACCCGACGCGAGGGTCGGAGACGAAGGCTCTCACGTCGCGGCCGGGCTCGGCTAGGGCTTCGGTGATGCGGCGGCCGGCGGGCACGTCGGCTCCGACGACGATGACTGGCATAGCTGCCAAAACTACTTCGCCACGACCGGTCTACTGTCTCGACATGAGTTGGGAACAGCGTCGGTCCTGGCATCTGATGCGTCCTCTCGTTTATTACCTCATCGAGGACCTGGTGTCGCCGGAGTGGGCCCGAGATCGTGACGTCCTCGATTTCTCAGCGGGTCTTGGTGATCTCTCCCGCTACCTCCTCGCCTGTGGCGCGAGAAGCGTGGTTGCCACCCACCCCGATCCGCGGGAGATCGACGAAGAGAACGGGGTCACATGGCGCGGCGGGGTGGCGGCTGGTCGAATCGCCGCCAGTCTCGGTGAGTCGTCTTTCGATCTGGCCGTCGCCCGAATGGTCTTCCAATTCCCGACCTGGGAGGGGGATCGCGCCGACCCGGACACGATGGCTGTCGAATTCGGGCACATCCTCAGGCCGGGTGGCCGCCTGGTGCTGGCCTTCCACGAGTTTCTTCCGTTCGAGACGGTCCCCACCGGGTCCGAGCCCAGCATTGACCAGCTCCTCGATGCGGCGGGGCGAGAGGGCCAGGCGTCGATAGTCCGGTTCCTCGAGCTTCCCCCACGGGAGGGGCCTTTTGGTGAGACTGGTTTCGGTCTCAAGGTCCCCATGTTGGTGACATCACTGCAGCGGGCCGGGTTCGAGATCGAGATCGCCGATCACGCCGAGCCGTTCACCATGCCCCTCCATCTCGATGGTCTGAGCGATGCTGAGATTGCCGGCCTGGGGTCGAAGGTGATGGCGATAAAGCGGGGTTACCTCTCCGATCCCGATCAGAGCCCCTACGACCGTCCGGGGGCGGTGAGATCGATGCTCTCCGACCTCGGCCGGCTCTTTGAGTTTGCCACCTGGCCGATTGTGCGGGTGGTGGCCAGATTGCGAGCTTGACCCAACGGATTACAAACATTCCGAGAGTCCGGTAGTATTTCCACTATCGGGATAGTGGAAATACCCCAACGACTTGAGAGGTGATTCTCCCGTGGCAACTGTTGATCTTGATCTGGGCGCTTATCAGCTGGGTTGGCGTGACGAGGTAAAACTTGCTTTCGAACCGCGCAAAGGCCTCGACGAACAGGTGATCCGCGATATGTCGACCATGAAGGGCGAACCCGAGTGGATGCTCGAGTTCAGGCTCAAGGCCTACCAGCGCTTTCTCCGCAAGCCGATCCCACAGTGGGGCGGCGGAGGCTTGCTCAACACCATCGACTTCGACGACATCTACTACTACGTCAAGCCGGAGGGCCAGCAGCAGAAAGACTGGGACATGGTCCCCGAGTCCATCAAGGAGACTTACGAGAAGCTCGGCATCCCTCAAGCTGAGCGCAAGTACCTGGCCGGGGTCACCGCGCAATATGAGTCAGAGGTGGTTTATCACCGGAATCGCGCCGACCTCGAGAAGCTCGGCGTGCTCTTCACCGACATGGACACCGCGTTACGCGAGTATCCCGACATCGTCCGGGAGTACTTCGGGACCATCATCCCGCCCAACGACAACAAGTTCGCCGCGCTCAACTCGGCCGTCTGGTCGGGCGGTTCATTCATATACGTGCCTCCGGGTGTCAGCGTTGACCAGCCGCTCCAGGCATATTTCCGGATCAACTCGGAGAACATGGGCCAGTTCGAGAGAACCCTGATCGTGGTCGACGAGGGTGCCTATGTCCACTACGTCGAAGGATGCTCGGCTCCCACCTACAGCACCGACTCGCTGCACGCAGCAGTGGTGGAGATCGTCGTGAAAGAGGGCGGCCGGTGCCGTTATACGACGATCCAGAACTGGTCGAACAACGTATTCAATCTGGTGACCAAGCGTGCCGCCGCCTATCGCAACGCCACCATGGAGTGGGTCGATGGGAACCTGGGCTCCCGTCTGACGATGAAGTACCCGGCGGTCTGGCTGATGGAACCCGGCGCCCACGGCGAGGTGCTGTCGATCGCCTTCGCCGGAGCCGGCCAACATCAGGATGCCGGGGCCAAGATGGTGCACGTCGCTCCCGACACCACTTCGACCATCGTTTCCAAGTCGATCTCGAAGAACGGTGGCCGGGCCGGTTATCGCGGTCTCGTGAGAGTGGAGCCGGGGGCCGAGAATGCGAAGAGTTTCGTCCGCTGTGATGCCCTGATCCTTGACGAAAAGAGCAGGTCTGACACCTACCCATACATGGAGATCGAAGAGAACGACGCCCAGATCGGCCATGAGGCGACTGTCTCCAAAGTCGGCGAAGAGCAGTTGTTCTATCTGATGTCCCGCGGCCTCACCGAAGACCAGGCGACCTCGATGATCGTGGCGGGCTTCATCGAGCCGATCGTCAAAGAGCTCCCCATGGAGTATGCGGTGGAGATGAACCGTCTCATCGAGCTCAACATGGCGGAGGCAGGCGCCGTCGGTTAGACGGCGGCTGCCGACGGGTGGGTCGGCGGGTTGTTGTGGCTGCAGGCGCCGTCGGTTAGACGGCGGCTGCCGACGGGTGGGTCGG
>JBFHXF010000034.1:0-17340 GCA_041599115.1 Acidimicrobiia bacterium | reverse complement strand
GCCATGGATTACAAGGCCAACAATGTGCCCCTCGTCGTTTTGGGTGGGGCGGACTACGGGATGGGCTCTTCGCGGGACTGGGCGGCCAAGGGAGTCTTCCTGCTCGGCGTCAGGGCGGTGATCGTCAAGTCATTCGAGCGCATCCACCGGTCAAACCTGGTGATGATGGGAGTCCTCCCGCTCGAATACGCCAATGGGCAGGATGCCGGCACTCTGGGCCTCGACGGCACCGAGACTTTCGACATTGCCGTTGACGACAGGCTCACGCCCCGTCAGACGGTCTTGGTGACGGCGAATCGATCTGATGGTTCGCGGGTGGAATTCGGGACTGTCGCTCGTGTCGATACCCCGATCGAGGTGGATTATCTTCGCCACGGAGGCATCCTGCACTATGTCCTCAGAAACATGGCCACAGCCTGAAGAGTCAGACCCGCTGCCCAGCAGACGGGGATTGCTGACTGTCGTTTTCTTGGTTGTCGTCATCGGCGGCCTGCTGGTGGCATGGCTGGGTCGTTCCAGCGGGCAGGGGCCGGCAACCGTGGGCTCGCCGGCACCTCGCTTCGGGCTCACCATGTTCGACGGATCCAGGTTCGACCTGACCCGACACATCTCCGAGGATGGACGGCCCGTGGTGGTCAACCTGTGGGCCTCGTGGTGCGCTCCCTGCAGGAAGGAAATCCCGACGATATCGGAGTGGGCGATCGCCCACCCCGAGGTGTACGTCATCGGCGTTGCCGTAGAAGATGTCGAAGCTGACGCCCGAGCGCTGGCGGCCGAACTCGGACCGTCGTACGACCTGGCGATGGGCACCGACGAATTCAGGGCCGAATACCCCAGCATCGGCCTGCCGGCGACCTACATCGTCGATGGGAAGGGGCGGGTTGCCGATGTGATCTTCGGAATCGTCTCGACCAAGATCCTCGACGAGGCTGTAGCCGCTATAGCCGGCTGAGATACTGGACGAACTCGAAGTTGGGGCCTGCGATCATCTCAGCCGTGATGATGAGCCGCTGACGAGCCGAGAACTTCGGGTTGCAGGTCGTCAGCGTGAGCCAGGCACCGGGCTTGTTATCGGTCACCCAGACGTCGGTCGGCTGCACGACAAACGACTCCCTGACCTCGTAGATGTGGGTTCCCGTCACCGTCTCCACCAGAATCCGATCACCCGGCTGGAGCTGATCGAGGTCGAAGAAGGGACGGCCGTGGGTGGTGCGATGGCCCGAAACGACTGCATTCCCCGGCAGGCCGGGAAGCGGGGTTCCCGGCATGTGACCCGGTCCCTGCCTGAGTGTCGTGGTGTCCACCCCTTCGAACATGACGGTGTCCAGACCGACCTTGGGGATCGAGATCTTGGCGAATTCAGCTCCGAGCTCGGGCACCTCCTGGTTGTGAAACGGAATGGTGCGAGTCTGCCCGGTGCTCGGGTCCGGAGTCACCTGCTCCACTACCGGCGGGTTGACCCGGGCCGCGGCGAAAGTCTCGTGGAGTTGTTGCGACGCCTCGACCTGGACACGCGCATTGACAACATCGGTGCCTATCAGCTGCCACCCCAGGTAACCGAATAGAAAGATCCCGGACCAGATCAGCGTCCAGCCAAGGACTTGGATGTTTCTCCGCACGATCAAAAGGCTATAGGGCGGCCATGGCTATCCACACGGGTCGGCGGACTCATGGCCCTTCAGCGGCCGCTCCACTCGGGCTTGCGCTTATCGAGGAAGGCGGCCACACCTTCGCTGGCGTCTTCGCTCAAGGCGATCTCGGTCAAGCCGAGTTGCAGCCGGTCGAGAGCGGCATCCACGTCGGAGTCCACCATGCCGTAAAAGGAGTCACGTCCGATCATCATCGACGAGGGGCTGGACCGAAGCAGCGACTCCACCGTTTCATCGATGGCCTCGTCGAGCTGCGACCGGGCCACGACCCGGGAGACAGCCCCCAGCCGGAGCGCCTCCCCGGGATCGATCAACCGGCCGGTGAGCATCAGCTCCAGGGCAGCCTTGCGTGGCATCGCCCTCACCAGGACGGCCGAGATCATCATCGGCCACAAACCGACCCTGGCTTCGGTAGTGCCCAACCTGGCGTCATCGACGCAGATGGTCACATCACAGGCGACCGCCAGGCCGAAACCGCCGGCAAGGGCATGGCCGTTGACTCTGGCGATCGTGGGTTTGCCACCCCGCCACATCGACCTGAACAGATCCGCCAGGGCACCCCGCTGCCGATGCAGGCCGACCGGGTCATCAACAAATGACCCGGATAGGTCCCCCCCGGCGCTGAACGACTGCTCGCCCGCACCGGTGTAGACGATGACTCTCACATCGGTATCTGACACCGCCTGCCGGGTTGCTTCGGTCAAAGCCAACATCGTCTCCACCGACAGAGGGTTGTGTCGCGCCGGATCGTTGATGGTGATAGTTGCTCGACCCGACGATGCCTCGTACTCGACCATTCGGTTCACTTTCCTCTACGTCTCCACAGCTCGATTACCGTCACGGCACATGCTATGGCTTGCGACCGTTCTCTTCCTGGCGTTGGCAATCTCCATACTCAGGGGGGGTCGTCTCTCCAACCTCGCCGACATCGAATTGCGCGCCTGGTGGCTGCTGATCGTTGCAGTCGGTTTGCAGGTCGGCACGCGTTTCATGCCGGAGAATCCGGGAACCGAAGGGCTCGGGCTCGCAATGGTGTTGATGTCTTTTGTCCTCCTGATGATCATGGTCGCCCTCAACCGAAGCCGTACCGGGATGTGGTTGGCGGGCGTCGGAGCCCTGATGAATCTCAGCGTCATCGCTCTCAATGGAGGGATGCCGGTTCTGGCGGAAGCGGCCAGGGTCGCCAGCGGCTTCACCGTCGGCAACCCCGATCTCTCGGGGTCGTTCAAATACATACCCCTCGATCAGACCTCGCGGCTCACGGTTCTTGCTGATGTCATCCCGTTTCGCGTGGCCACGGTGGGACAGGTGATCAGTTTAGGAGACGTCTTCCTGGCAGTGGGCCTCGGCCGTTTTCTGGAGCATGAGCTGCGCCGCCCCCGACGCTGGTTTCGCAAGGGAGCATCGGCGCAACCGGGTTCAGCCGCCGATCACTGATTCCTCACCGGAGTGAGGACACCCCGCGTCTCGAGCAGCCGCCTCACCGACGCCACCACCTCGGGGTCATATTCATAGGCTGCGCCCGCATGCAGGTTCTCCAAAGCCTGCAGCGGGGACAAGCCCTCTTGGTGGACCATCCAGTCGTACCCGGCCGTCACTTTGATGATGCGGGAGATACTGGAGACATCCGGGTCGGTCTGCTCGCCTGGCTTCCGGAACGGCTCGTATTGATGGCGAACATGATCGGCCACCCGATCGAGATAGGGCGACTCGGCAATGATCTCGGCGCTCCATCGGGCAATGTCGTCGTCGGTGAAACCCATTCGCAGTATCTGGGGCTCGTTCAGGCTGACGCGGCCGATGTCATGCATCAAGGCGGCGTACTCGACGTCCTCGACGCTCGATGGCCCCAAGCCCATCTCTTTGGCAACCGATGACGCCAAGTCCGTGGTGCGGTCGGCGTGACCTTCGATTCCCAACCCTGAGACCTCTGGTATGCGGGCAAGGGCGCGAATCGTCTGCTTGTAGGTGACCTTGGTCTGTTGGAAGCGCTTGAAGGCGGCGTGGGCAAAAGCGTAGGGGAGCACGGAAATCGGGAGCGCCCACCAGCTCAAGGCGGGGTACATCTCGCCAAAGAGGGCTCCCGCCAGGGTCAGACCCAGAAAGACATTGAGGTCGTGGACAAACGCCCGCGCCAGATAGGAGCGCGACAGCTCCCTGGGTCCCAGAATCAGCAGGGCCCGCAGTATCACCTCGACCGCAATCCATGCGGCCAGGGCTGCGCCAAAGGGAAGCAGGTCTTCCCAACCCCCGGTGAGGTCGGCGAAGATTCCGATCCGGATTGCCGAATAGACGAGCCCGTAGGTCACATAACCGCCAAAACGGCGGACCAGCGTCGGAAGGAGCTCACTGTGCTCTTCCCCCCTGGAGTAGCGGAGGGCCCATACGATCGCCAGTCCTATTCCGTAGGCGGCGATCGAACCAGCTCGGTCAACCCCCCGCCCGGAGGCGAGGACAAGGGGGATGGCGGCTGCCACGGCCACACCGGTCGTCAGATGATTCCCGGAGTTCGACGTCGCCACTCCAATGAGAGACGCCACCACGAGAAAGGCGATCGCCATCAGCAGGGCGAATGGATCCGTTGTGGCCCGAGTGGCGGCATACAGCCCGATGGCGACCGCCACGAACGGAAAAGACCACGACACCGCGGCCACTGTGCGTTTGCTCCACTCAGCCACGAAGGGTCAACTCCGGTTCTTCGGCCAGACGTCTGGCCATCTCCTCGTCGTTTACGTGCGGCGCACCCCACCGACGACCCGCCTTCTCGAGCGCCTTCTCGAAGGCGTCGACCACATCGGGATGGAACTGAGCCCCCGAGTGACGGCGCAACTCCCCCAGGGCATACTGCTGGGACAGAGCCATGCGGTAGGAGCGCGCCGAGGTCATGGCGTCGAAGGAGTCGGCCACCGCTACGATCGATGCCTCGAGACTCGGGCTCCTCCCTTCGAGATGACCCCGTCCCCCGTACCCGGTTCCGTCGTAGTTGCTGTGATGACCTGAAGCGATCTCGACCATCGGTTGGAGGAAATCGACCTCGGCAAGGATCTCCTCGACCACATGGGCGTGCTTCTTCATCTCGTTGTACTCGTCGTCGTCCAGTCTCCCCCGTTTACGGATCAACTCGGTGGGTACGGCGAGCTTGCCCAGATCGTGGATCAGCGCCGCCCAGCGAATCGTCTCCAGCTGGGTACCGGTGAAACCAAGTTGCTCACCGATCATCTGGGCGAAGAAGGCGACCCGCTCGGTATGACCTCGGGTGTACATGTCCTTTGCCTCCAAGGTCTTTACAAATCCGCGGATCGACCCGAGATGGGCGTCACGTAGCTGGGAGAAGGCATAGAGCGAGGTGTGGCCGATGCCATACACCCCGACGATGAGCACCAGCATGGCGGGACGATCGGCGATGAGATAGGCGGCACCGATGAGACCCCCAAGCAGAGCCATAGCCACCTGGCTGATGAAAAGCACCGGCATCTGTGACCACGGTTCGAGGTTGTCCCTGCCGAACACCTTCTTGACGGCATGCCGCACCATGGTGTTTTGTATCGAGGCATAGACCAGAGCAGCCAGGGAGCAGGTCACCGCCACCCTGAGCAGGGAACCGGTGGTGGCCGACCCCAGTCCACCGAGACCGAGGTCGAGAATCAACCCGGCAACCGCACCGGCAAGGACCATCTGACCGAAGTTGGCCACCGGTTGGAATAGGCGCTTCTCCCTGAAGTCGTCGAACACCAAGGGACCGAAGGCTCCCATCAATGCCAACCCCAGCATGGCGTCCGATCCGGGTTGTATGGCGAAGATCACCCCTGCCGTCATCACCACCATCAGGGAGGACGACTGGAGCATGCGGTCGTTCACCTCGACGGCGAAGAGTTCGAGGAGGACGAAGAGCCCGGTGAAGGGGAACCAGATCAGCCAGACGGGTGGATCAGAGAAGATGAAGCTGACCACCAGGGCCGCCAGCCCCAACACGAAATACGACGTAGCGATCTTGAGCTTTCGCTGCGCCGTGGGCCGGAGACGGTCATAACGTCCCAGCCATCCTCTTCTCGGTGTGTAATCCATTGGGAGCCCTTTGACATGTTGCCCGAAAAGATCGGTGAGCCGGCGTCTTTCAATCAGCCGATCTTTACGCCTCTGCGCATCCAATACCTCGGCGCGCGGCAATCTGGTCGTATCCGTTCAAACGGGCCATCATGTATCGACGCTCACCTATAGGTCACGTATTCCGCCGACAATGTGTCGCCGACGTTGACGATTCGCTCCGCTGGGTTGATGTGCGTTCAATTCACAAGGCCGACAGATGACGCCGGACTCACCCTTCCCCGGCAATATGGCGGGGAACCTTTACATGTCAATAAAGCCCCTGACTTCGCCCGCCACAGGCCGAGGCAGCCGGGTCAGAGACCTCTACTGCCCCACAGCTCCCTTCGTGGGATAGCTCCAGCAAGGCGCAATCTAAAGGCTGAGGGCGATATGAACAAGGGGAAATGTTGGAGAACGATCCCCTGATCCGGGGATGGGCGGCGTTACCCTGCCATGGTGATGGACGCAGTCGCGCTACAGGAGAAGATCGCCCGCATCGAAGGTGTGGAGGCCGCGCGGGTGGTGACCGAAAATGGCAAGATCGAAGAGATCCACGTCCTGGCGCGCCGCACCAAGCCGCCCAAGCAGTTGGTCCGCGACGTGCAATCACTCAGTCAGGCACTTTTCGGCACCGAGATCGATCGCCGGGTGGTGTCGATCGTCCAACTCGCCGACGCCGACATGGACAGTGGTGTCAGACCCGCATTGATCGATGTGGCCGAGACACTCGACGGCTCCAGGGCAGAGGTGGCCGTCAGCCTCCGCTGGGGGGGCGAGATCTTCAGGGGCTCGGCTCATGGAGCCGCCGCCTCCAGCATGCGGGCCCGTCAGATAGCCGAAGCGACCGTGGAGGCGGTGCGCCAGGCCATCCATCCAGGGGCGGCCCTGGCGATCAGCGCCATGGACGTCCCCGTACTGGGAAGCCGTCGCGTGGCTATCGCCCAAGTGGTTCTGGTCACCGAGGCCACCGAACGCATGCTCATCGGGGTGGCTTATGTCGAAGACGACGAAGGACGCGCCGTAGTCCGGGCAGTTCTCGACGCCCTCAACCGGGTGCTGGCCGATCTCAAGACTGCTTGAATTGCCGGCCGACCCGATCTCAAGACTGCTCGAATTGCCGGCCGACTTTGGCCGCAAGCCCCCGTTCCTCTCGGCCTCCCACACCTTAGGGGACAACACCAGGTCTCGGAGACCATTGGCCATTGGATCGGCCAAACAGACGCTGTTGGCCGCAAGCCCCCGTTCCTGATCCCTCCCCCGCGATCACACTCCCTTTATCTGCCTGATCACCTCTGACGTCGTGTCCGGGTCCATCTCGAGAGCCGAACCGATCGAGTAGAAGCCAACGCGCTGCAGCCGTCCCTGGTATCGCTCCCTTATGGCGCTGCCCAGTCGTTCTACCGGCGCGGCGACGCCGACGGCGTGGACCGCCTCATCGGGCACCACCGAGGGCATCTCTGCCCACAGACCACGCTTGGCCATGGCCCGTAACTCACCGTTGAAGTCCCAGTCATTGGCCTCGAATATCGGGGCATATGAAGGAGTGGACCCATAGAAGGAGATCTGTTGCCTCACCGGTTCCATCGCCTGCTCGATCTGCGACTGGGTCTCCCCGGTCATCACGAATACCGAAGAGACGCGCTCGACGTCGTCCAGCGCCCGCCCCATCGATTCGGCTCCCCGGGCGATGCGGGGCAGGACCAGGTCGTCGAGATACTTGATGGTATGGAACGGGTGGACGTGAAATCCCTGGCAGATCTCGCCTGCCAACTGGCTGAGGTGAGGACCCACACCGGCGATGTAGACCGGGACATCTGGATGTCTTATGGGCCCGGGATTGAAGAATGGGGTCATCAAGGAGAACTGATAGAACTCCCCTTCATATCTCAACGGCGTTGCGTTTTGCCATGTGTCCCAGATGGCCCTCATCGCCAGGATGTAGTCGCGAAGACGTGGTCCTGGGTTGTCCCATGTCGTGGAGAATCTCCTCACGATGTGGGCCTTGACCTGGGTGCCCAGACCCAGCAGGAATTTCCCCGACGACATCCGTGCCAGATCCCACGCCGTCATTGCGGTGACCATCGGAGACCGGGGAAACGCCACGACGATGCCTGTCCCCAACTCCAGGTCGGGTGCGGCCCCCGCCGCAAGTACCAGGGGCAAAAACGGGTCCGATTGCGTCTCGGCGGTGAAAAAGCCGTCGAAACCCTGCGCCCTTGCTTGGGCCGCCGCCTGGGCGGCGTCTTCGGGTGAACGGGTATACCAATAATCGACTTTCATGAGCTCCAGCGTAGGTGGCCCGGCGAAAGCTGTAGCCTTGGCGCAATGAAGAAGCTCGTCAAGATTGTTGGGCTCGTCGGCGGAGCGCTGGCAATCCTGTGGGCGATGCGTGATCGCTTCATCTCCGTCGCCGCGTCGCGGGAACCGGAGGTGCCAACGTTTCGCGCCGTCAAACCGCAGAGGCCTGCGGCCGGAATCGATGCCGTCGACGGCATCGGACCGGTTTTTGCCGCACGATTGAATGAGGTTGGCCTGCACGATCTCAAAGACCTGGCAACCGCCACCCCCGACACCGTGGCCGAGGCAGCCGGTGTCAGTGCAGCGCGCGCCCGGTCCTGGATCGAGCAGGCGCAGGCAACCACCTAGGGTGCCCTACCTCCATGCCCCGGAGGATCTGGGGGAACTATTCGCGGGCGAGCCTGCGTACCGCGTCGACCAGTTGAGAGACTGGCTGTACCGAACCCCTGTGCTCCACTCGGCGGACATGACCAACGTCCCCTTGGCCCTGAGAGCCACCCTCGAAGGGGTGCTCTGGCCGTTTCGGGTGGAGATGGAGCAGAGCGCCGATGCAGGCATGACCCGCAAGTGGCTGTTCCGAACTCCGGACGGGGCAGCGATCGAATCGGTCCTGATGGGATATCCGAGGCGCGCCACACTCTGTATCTCCAGTCAGGCCGGGTGCGCCCTGGCCTGCACCTTTTGCGCGACCGGACAGTTCGGCTTCGACCGTCACCTCGAAGCCGGAGAGATCGTTGCCCAGGTCGCATATGCCCGGGCGTTCTTGAGGCAAATTGGAATGCCGGGGGGGCCGGATCGCCTCACCAACGTCGTTTTCATGGGAATGGGTGAACCGCTGGCCAACTACGAAAGAGTTCGCGAGTCAATTCGCCGGATGGTTGAGGTCATGGGCATGTCGGCGCGTTCGATCACTGTTTCAACAGTTGGCTTCGTGCCCGGAATCAACAAGCTGGCAGCGGATCCATGGCCTGTGTCTCTCGCTGTGAGCCTTCACGCCGCAGACGACGATCTGAGAAGCTCGATTGTCCCCATCAACAGGCGTTACCCCCTCGCCCAGCTCGAAAGCGCAGCGCGGGAGTATTTCGAGAAGAAGGGGCGGAGGCTCTCGATCGAGTGGACCATGATGGATGGGGTCAACGACACGGATGATCAGGCAATCAAACTGGCTGCGATCGCCAGGCGTCTCAGGGCTCACGTCAACCTGATCGCCCTCAACCCGACACCACTCACCAAGGAGACCGCCTCCCCGCAACGTCGCATCGCGCGCTTCGCGGAACTACTGGCAAATCATCGAGTCAATGTCACCATCCGTGACACCAGGGGACGGGATATCGACGCTGCATGTGGCCAACTTCGGGCTTTGTCTGGAAAACCTGAGTTGCGGAGTTAGGCTGCTCTCCGCGGAGCGGTTCAGGGGCTGAAGGAGCTTGCCTTCACATGCCCGAATTTCGTCGTACCCGAGCCCTTGCCGTCGGTCTGATCCTGTCACTCTTCGTCGCGGCATTCTCGGTCGATTACACCGTCGAGAAAGGTGACACCCTTGGCCGCATCGCCCGCGATCACGACGTCTCACTGAGTGATCTCGTCGAGGCCAACAACATTGCCAACCCAAACCTGATATATCCGGGTCAGGTGTTGCTCATTCCCGGCCAGGAGGGGGATTCACTTCAGGTCCATATAGTGAGTCGCGGTGAAACACTCAACAAGATCGCCTCGACGTACGGCGTGGACACGGCAACGATCGTGGCTGCGAACGGGATCGCCAACCCGAACCTGATCTATCCCGGTCAAGAGCTCGTCATAGCCGGAACACCCTCCACGACATCGTCCGGGGCATCGTCCCAGAGCGGGACCACGGATTCATCGGCTACAGAGGTCAACGGTGTGACCTCTGTTAGATCGGGGAAGTCGCACATCGTCAAGAGAGGCGAGACAGTTGCATCAGTGGCCGCTCAGCACAAGGGCGTGACCGCCGAAGACATCATCGACGCCAACGGCATCGTCAACGGTGTCATATACACGGGAACCCGCTTATTCCTCGACGGACCGGGATACGTCGCCGAGGGGACGGAGGGAACCACCGACTACACCGTGCAAAAAGGCGACCGGCTCGCCGACATCGCTGCCCGAACCGGAGTCTCCCTAACCCAAATTGCCAGTACGAACAACATCGCCAACGTCAACCTGATTCGAAGCGGACAGATCCTCACTCTTCCCTCCGGAAACCAATGGGTCTGCCCGGTGGAGGCTTCGAACTTCTTCAACGATTGGGGTTTTCCCCGTGGTGGGGGCAGCAGATACCACGAGGGAAACGACCTGTTCGCTGCGTTCCGCGCCCCGGTTCGCGCCCCGGTCGCCGGGACGGTCATGTTCAAGGTGGGGAGCATCGGCGGCAACCAGTTCAATCTCACCGGCGATGACGGGGTGCTCTATATCGGAAGCCACATGGACGAGGTCGTTGGTTCGAGCCGGAGGGTTTCGGCCGGAGAGGTCCTGGGATACGTCGGAACCTCAGGCAACGCTGCCGGAACCAGACCTCACCTCCACCTAGGGATGTACTGGAACGGGATAGTGGTCAATCCGTATCCAAGCCTCGTGGCAAATGGCTGCAAATGAGAGACCTCACAGATCTACGAGGCTGGTCGATAGCCATGGCCACGCTGACCCTCGCCTGGATGACCCGTAGACGCAACAGGATCCGGCGGCTTCGAATGCGCCCACAGATCACGCCGCTGCGGCTAATACACCCCGATGAGTTGTCCGCTGAGGCCCTGGATATCGAACGCGCTGTTTGAACCAGCCGCCAGGCGCCGTCCGGGCACGGTCAGAGGGCTTCATCGGCTATAGCCGGCGCCGGGACAGGTTCCGGCAGTATCACTCGCCGACGCCCCATCGTCACCAGCGCTACTCCGCCCAGAATCAGGGGCATCGCTATGAACACGGGCCCGGTGAGGATCTCCTTTCCCAGAGTGACCCCGGCGATCACCGCCACTATGGGGTTCACATATGCGTAGCTGGTGGCCACCGAAGCTCGGACGTTCTTGAGGAGATAGACATAGGCCGTATAGGCAATAATCGAGCCAAACACAATCAGATAGGCCAGTGCAATCCAGCTGGATCTGCTGGGCGTACCCACGATTCGCTCACCTCGGAGTGGACCGATAACGGTCAACGCCACCCCACCCGCCAGAAGCTGTCCAGCCGTGGCCATGGCGGCGCCGGCAGGCAGTTCGATCCTTGAACTCCACACGGACCCGAGCGACCAGAACATCGGCGAAACGATGATCAACGCGGTCCCCGTAACAGTTGAACGGAAATCGCCCTCCCCCACCAGCACCATCACCCCGGCGAAGCCGAGCACCAGGCCCACCCACTCGCGACGTGATGGCCATTCACCGAGCATGCCAGTGATTAGGGCAGCCCAAACAGGGATTATGGCGACAGCGGTGGCAGCGACCCCGGACCCGACCCCATAATCCTCGGCCATTGCCACCAATCCCACCCCGCCAACCATCAGCATGGCGCCGGTCTTCATCAGGTTGACCCACTGTGACCGGGTCGGCCAGGGTTGTCTTCGCATGCGGCCGATGACAACCAGGATCGAACCGGCGACCAGGAACCGGATCCCGTTGAGAATGAACGGCGGAAAGCCCTCCAGGCCAAACCGGATTCCGAGATAGGTCGTCCCCCAGATGATGTAAACCGCCAGCAGGGAGAGGCCGAGTTTCAGCCTGTCGGACGAATCGGGCATTGACTAGTTATCCGCTTTCTTGCAGTTCTCGAGGCAGATTCGGGGGGACCGCCAGATTGTTGACGACGATAACCGCCACGGGGCTCTCGGTTGCTGCTCCACGGCTCAGACGGCGATAATCGCGACCCATGCCTCAGAAAAACGTCCTCGGCACCAACCTGGAGCCTTGCGGTCTGGATCCAATGACGGGGTTTTACCGGGATGGCAATTGTCTTTCAGGACCCGAGGATCTGGGGTCTCATACGATCTGTGCAGTCGCCACGGCCGAGTTCCTCGAGCATCAACGCCGAATAGGGAACGATCTGAGCACACCTGCGCCTTGGTTCCAGTTTCCGGGCCTCGTCCCAGGCGATAGGTGGTGTGTCACCGCCAGGAACTGGCTAATCGCCTACCAGGATGGAGTTGCCGCGCCTGTCGTCTTGGCCTCGACCAACGAACGAGTCCTCGAAATCGTCCCCCTCAGGCTCCTCGAGGAATACGCCGTCGATGTGCCCGACGACGCCAGCCAACTCGAGGGCTGACCAGCCAGCCGGGTCTTCTGCGACCGGACCGGCCCCTGAAGATCCCGACAAGGTGGCACACTTCGAACATGCCCGACCCCCTGACAGGCGAGTTGGCTTCTCTCGCGAAGAGGCTTGGAGCGGCCGCCGTCGGAGTCGCCTCAGCCGATCCGTTCGAGCGTGAACTCGAAGCGCTCCGCGTCAACCTCTCATCAGGCCGATCGGGCCCCCTCCACTTCACCTACACCGATCCGGTGAGGGCAACCGATGTCACCAAATCGTTTCCCTGGGCCCAGAGAATCGTCGTGGTGGGTTGGAACTACCTTGCAGACTCTCTGGCACCTGGCGAAGTCGGAGCCCGGGTCGGGAGGTTCGCCACGGCCGATCACTATCGGAAGCTGAAGGCTGTCGCCACGAGCCTCGCCGACCATCTCTCTCAACTCGGTTTCCGCACGGAGATCCTGATGGACGACAATCGGCTGGTCGATCGGGCTGCCGCGACTCGTGCTGGAACCGGATGGCAGGGCAAGTCCACGATGGTGCTTGCCCCCGGTCACGGGCCGTGGATGCTGGTCGGATCGGTCGTCACAGATGCGCCCCTGGAGTTGACCTCCCCCATGAGGCGCGACTGTGGGAAGTGTGTCGCCTGCTACCCGGCATGTCCCACCGGGGCATTGAGCGACGAAGGGCTCGATGCGAGGCGATGCCTGTCCACCTGGTTGCAGTCCAGGGGTTCGATCCCGCACTGGGTGAGGCCACTGTTGGGCAAGAGGATCTACGGATGCGACGATTGCCTCACCTCATGCCCACCAGGTAGCCAAGCACTGAGGAATGCCCCAACCGGAACTTTGGACCTCCCCTTCGACCAGCTTCTGGCCATCAGTGACGATGACCTTCTGAATCGATTTCGTTGGTGGTACGTGCCAATGCGAAACGGCAAGTATCTGAGACGGAATCTGCTGATTGCTGCCGGAAACTCCGGTGAGGCGGGAGCCCGGGCTCAAATCGAAGCCCACCTCGACCACCCGTCCTCGATGATTCGCGGTGTCGCGGCGTGGGGCCTCGCCAGGGCGGCCGGCAGCGGGGCCATCGCCCGTATCGAGACTCGTCTGGATTCTGAAACGGCACCAGAGGCACGCCGAGAGCTGCTGCTTGCGCACATGATGGTCTCGGACCCATCGCGGTATGACGACTTGATCAGGGGCGAGGAGTCAGACACTGCGGGCCCGGCGAGGAGGAACCCGGGCCCCAGTGTCTGGAGGTCTGAACATCTGGAGATCCGAAGACCCCCGGCAGGCTGATCAGACCGAAACGTGCTGGCTGATCTCAACCCGAGCAGCCGCCCCGGTGAGCATCTGCGCGGTCTCACCGCAGGCACACATATAGGTGACGACGATTCCCTCGGCGGTATTGGCGATTCCCAATACCGAAGGAGACCAGATCATCACTTCTTTTCCGAGGCGATCACAATGAACATGCAGCACAGCGCACCTCCTTGGTGACTGAAATCCGATAGCCGCCGATGGCCACGGATCGAGACTTGGGATGGCGACAACTCGAGACGATCTGTTGTCGCTTGGAGCTCTGACGGAGATAACCACCCCGCACCAGCTCATATGTTGTTCCGGGATGACCGCTCACGGCCCGCCCCTTTCTTTGACGTAAGGACTCTTTGTTCTTATGCTTATTACATTAGTGAATAGGCGGTAATAAGCCAAATGGATTTCTCTCATTACTCAGGCACACCCGTGGAGTTGGCCATTGCCCTGGTCAACACCAAGAAGGGCGGAACTGACGCTCTCGGGGACCTGCCGGCGTTGCGGGAGTTTCTCGAGGGCCACCGCGACCTCTGGAGCGGCGTGGCCCGACCTGCCACGACACGTGATCTCAACGGAGTGTGGCGACTGCGCGAGGCCCTCCGGGAGGTTGTGATCTCCCCCGATGACGCAGCTGCTGCCGAGAGGGTGAACGAGATACTCACCAGTCATGGAGCCGAGCCAAGGCTCAGCCTTCACAGCGGAACCCCTCACCTCCACTTCGAGCCGATCGGGTCCTCGATGGTCGATTTTCTCGGAGCGGTCACCGCAATGGCTCTGGCCAGCGTGATCGTCGACCACGGTGTGGACCGCTTTGGCATCTGCAGTTCGTCGACTTGTCAGGATGTCTACGTGGACACGTCGAGAAACAGGTCACGATTGCACTGCTCATCGACCTGTTCCACAAGGGAGGCAGTGGCCGCCTTCCGGAAGCGACAGACTGGCTAGCGGTCGAGAACCGCCAGAACCTCGGCCAGGACCTCGAGAGTCCCGGTCGCCTCCGGGAACGGGCTGAGTTCCAGCATTGTCACACCCAGCCGGGCGAACTCGTGGACAGCATCGACAATCTGCTCGACGCTGCCCGACAGCGGCACGCCAAGACCAACCTCCTCTGCGATGTTGAGTCCGTCCGTCTCGACGAAAACGCCGACAGAGCGGCCGAGCGTGGACGGATCCCGACCCTGATCGGCGCATGTCTGGTCAACCATTGTCAGCCTCTCGACGAAGGCCTCCGGCTTGGAACTCTCCTCGGCAAACGCACTCCAGATGTCGCCGTGGCGAACTGCCAATCCGATTGTCCGCTGTTTGTGCCCACCGAGCATGATGGGGATACCTCCAGGTCTGGGACCCACCGGACGATGGCCCAGCTGTCTCGCCGCGTGATACTCCCCTTCGTAGTCGGCCTCGCCATCCCGGAGCAGTGAAACGACGATTTCGAGGGCCTCGGCATACCGGCCAACTGTCCTGTCATCAGGAAAGCCAAAGGCCTTTCCTTGGGCCCCGGCATGACCCGATCCGAACCCGAAGATGAACCGCCCGCCACTGATTTCGTCCAGGGTCTCGGCCGCCTTGGCGGTCAACCCCGGATTGCGATGCAGAGCCGAGAGGACCCAGGTCCCGACCTTGACCTTGGAGGTCACCGCAGCCACTGCGCCCGTCATGGCGACACATTCCCAAAAGCCACGCGGCCCGGGCCAGGACGGAGGCGCCCAATAGAGTTCGTCTGGCACCCACACGGTGTCGAATCCGAGTTCCTCTGCCCGAAGCGCCAACCCTCTGATCGTATCCCATGTCGGCTTGTCACCGCTCGGGGGATCTTCCAGCAACGGGAGCACTAATCCGATCTCGAGCGGTCTCATTCACATCCTTGGTAGTGGGAGCGCCGAATTTAACTCTTTGGGGTCGAGGACACCGTCCGTTCCGCAGTCGCCACCCGGCATCGCCCGGATCAGCGCGGATAGACGGCCTCAGCGAACCTTCCGCTCAGATCACATCCGCAGTCTGCTTCAGCGAGTCTCTCGAAGTCCTCGGTCGTCGCGATTCCATACTTGAAGGCTCGGGCGTAATCGGACAGGAAGACGTCGAAGTTCTCCTGGCCCATGACGGCGGCCAACTCGTAAACGAACAGCGGCCCGCGTCCGTAGACGATGGCCGAGTATTCGCGACCCTCATACGAGGCCACTGGCATTCCGATGGGAATGTCGGCGTATTCGACACGCTGCCAGAGCGACTCGAGATGGTGGAGGAATCCCTCGTCCGCACCCGGGCCCTGGGTGATCCGCCAATAAGTCCAGGTGGCGTATTGAGCAAGTGATTCGTCGAGCCATGGCTCGTCCAGCTGATCATTGCCCACCGTGCCGTAAAACCACTGGTGAGCCACTTCGTGGACCACGGTTGAGACGACGGTTGGCCGATCAAATCCGGCCGCCGGGTCGAAATGCCCCATATTCAGGGCTATGACACCGGGGTACTCGACGCCCAGGGCTCGAGTCGCCGTGCTCACGATGTCGAGTTCGACATAGGGGTACGGCCCGTACAAGTCGTTGAATAGCTCGAGGGATGTCTCGGCCAAACGAAGGACGTCTCGATTCTGAGCCACGAACTCGGGGGGACTGTAAGAATTGATCGTGGTGTCCCCCACCTTCGCCTGGACCATGTTGAAGCGACGGCTGGCTGCCAGGTAGAAGTCCCGCACCGGTCCGGCCACAAAGGTCCGTTGGCCCACACCATCCGGCCCCGGGGCTTCTTTGGCGACCAGCTGGCCCGAGGTGACGATGGGGAGGTCATCCGGGGCTGTGATGGTGACCATGTAGAAGCCGACATCCGAGTAGACGACGTCGCCACTCGGTGAGGGGATCTCGACATTCCAACCTTCATCGTCATACACCGCCAGCACCGGGTAGAAAGTGGCCGCCGCGAGAATGTCGTCGCCCATCCGGAAGGTCCCGTAATTGCCTCCTTCCTCGGTGGGCACGATCACAGCGAGGTCCATTTTGATGGTCACCCGCTGACCGGGAGGCAACGCCGCCTCCAGAGGAACCCGCATCACACTGTCTTCGAGTTCGACGGCGGGGATCACCGGCACGCCGTCGACCGTGAGGTTGGTGACTATCGACTGGCCATCCGCAATGTTGGGAAAGAGGCGGAAAACGACTTCGTCCAACGAGACGTCCTCCTGATTGGTGTAGCGAACCTCTTCGGTCCCGGTGATGGAAGTGAGATCTTGACCGAGGGCCAGATTGAGCTCATAGAACGGTGCCCGACCGATCAGGTCGTTGACCGCACTCTGCTCGGGCCTTATGAGACCCTGTCGAAACAGGTCGAGATCGACACCGGGCGGTGCGTCTGGCCGGGTCGTGACGACCGGCTCGACAGTGATCGTGGGCATCGAAGTGTTGCCGGCATTCGGTGTGCAGGCGGAGATGGCGAGCAAAACGGCGGTCAGCCAGGGACGCGAGACTCTCACAGGCGTCCTATTCGACCAGACCCCGGGGCGTGTCGGTGGTCATGTGACGGGAGCGGAGGGCTACGTCCCGGTAGCCCTCCGCTCTCAGCCGGCCCGGTCAGCAGGCATCAACCCAGCTCGCTGCGTCTCGATGCAGCGGCTATTCGCCCATCAGCCCCCCGAAGCCAATGCCACTTCAGGACTCCCGGTGATCCGACTCAGCGCGTCGATCACGCCGAAGTGACGGATCTCAAAGCCGTGGAACGCGGGGTTCGAGGTGAGCCCGGCCACCATC
>JBFHXF010000033.1:0-17378 GCA_041599115.1 Acidimicrobiia bacterium | reverse complement strand
GCCATCTGGGGAAGGCCCTGCCATGAACGGCGTGATCGTGGTGACCGGGGCCGCACGCGGCATCGGAAGGGCTGTCGCCGACAAGCTGGCGGCATCCGGGCCATTCACAGTCATCGGCGTGGATCTCGCCCCCGAACTGGCGCTCTCGGAGCACATTGTCCCTGTCCAAGTGGACCTGACAGCCGATGACGGGCCCCGCATCGTTCGCCAAGCCGTGGAGAAGGCCGGGCTTCCGTTGCTGGGATTGGTCAACAATGCCGGGATCACCCGGGATGCTCGCCTGGTGAACATGACCGACGGCGACTTCAGTGCGGTTCTCGAAGTAAACCTCGGCGCGACTTATGCCCTTTCTACCGAACTGGCCCCGTTGATGGCCGAGGGCGGGGCGATTGTCAACATCGCATCGCGGGCCTATCTGGGGAACTTCGGTCAGTACAACTATTCGATGTCAAAGGGCGGAGTGGTTGGTTTGACCAGAGCGCTGGCCCTCTCACTGGCCCCGCATCTGAGAGTGAATGCCATCGCACCGGGCCTGATCGGAACCGAGATGTCCCGTGCGATCCCCGGAGATGTGCTGGAAAAAATGGTCTCGGCGATACCACTCGACCGGATGGGCTCACCAGAGGAGATCGCCAACGTCGTGTGGTTCCTACTGACCCCTCTCTCCAACTACATCACCGGACATGTCCTGGTCGTGGGTGGTGGCCGCAGTCTCTCTTGAGTCCTGGGTTCAGGGTTCGAAGGGCACGTGACATGTCATAACCGGCTTCAGGCAACCGGTCAATCACGCGGCAGGCATGCGGTCAAAGTCGGCCGGCAGCCAAGCCCTCAGGATCCACACACCGAAACTGGTTCAAGAGCGGCAATCCCGGCCGACCGGCGTCTGTTTGACCGATCCCGAACCGGGCCGAATCACAGTCTTGAAATAGTGCCCGGCCCAAGGAATCAGCCTGGCCGCGGCGGCAGGCATGCGGTCAAAGTCGGCCGGCAGTTCTAGTAGTAATACCTGGTAACCGTCTCGGCCACCATCGCCGGCTTCTCGTTGCCTTCCACTTCCATGGTGACCATGCGGTTGACCTGGATGCCACCGGAAACGTCGGACACCGAGGCCAGCACGACTCGAGCGCGGATCCTGCTTCCGACGGGAACCGGCGCCGGATAGCGGACCTTCTCCAGCCCGTAGTTGATTGCCATCTTGGGAGAACCGACTTCCAACTCGACGGAAAAGGTCATGGGTACCGTCAACGACAGGGTGAGAAAACCATGTGCGATGGTTCCACCAAACGGCCCGGACTTCGCCTTCTCCACATCGACATGGATCCACTGGTGATCGTCGGTGGCGTCGGCAAAAGCGTTCACTCGCTCCTGGGTGACCTCCCACCACCCCGAGACGCCGATCTCGGTACCGACCAGATGTTCGAATTCTTTGGCTTCCATGAGACCCTCTTTCTCCTCGGAAACCCCTAGCAAAGCAGGTCCCCACTACCCTCGCCGACATGCAGGTCCTCGGAACGAATATCGATCCCCGCTCGGAGGAGTACCAGACAAACCGAGCAGCCATGGAAGACAAGCTGGCCGAGTTCGAGGCGCTCATGCAACTGGCCCGCCAGGGTGGCGGGGAGAAGTACATCGAACGGCACCGCAAGCGGGGCAAGCTGCTGGCCCGGGAGAGAATCGAGCTGCTGATCGATCAGGACTCGGCATTTCTCGAGCTATCCACCCTCGCGGCCTGGGGAACCGACAAGAACTTGGGCGCAAACGTCGTCACCGGCATAGGCGTCATAGAAGGTGTCGAGTGCGCCATCCTGGCTCACGACCCGACGAGTCAGGCAGGCTCCATGAATCGCTACTCGGTCTCCAAGACGCTGAGAATCATGGACATCGCCCGCGAGAACCGGCTCCCTCTCATGAACCTTGTCGAGTCGGGCGGCGCCGATCTCCCCGACCAGGCCGAAGTCTTCGTCGTGGGCGGCAAGTGGTTCCGCAATCTCACCCGGCTCTCCAAAATGGGGATACCCACGGTCGCCATCGTCTTTGGCAACTCAACGGCGGGAGGCGCCTACTTCCCGGCCATGTGCGACTACGCAGTCATGGTCAAGGAGCGGGCCAAGGTGTTTCTCGGTGGGCCGCCCCTGGTGAAGATGGCCACCGGTGAGGAGTCGACCGACGAGGAGTTGGGCGGAGCCGAGATGCACTCGAAAATCTCGGGTCTGTCCGATTACTTCGCTCGCGATGAGCATGAGGCAATTCGCATGGGACGGGACATCGTCTCACATTTGAACTGGCGGAAGCAGGGCTATGGACCTACCAAGGCTGCCGACGAACCGGTCCATCAAATCGATGAGATCCTCGGGGTGATTCCCGCCGACCTCCGGGTCCCCTTCGACATGAGGGAGATCCTGGCCAGGACAGTCGACGGGTCGCGATTCGAGGAATACAAGGCTGTGTACGGAACCTCCCTCCTCTCTGGCTGGGCCTCGGTTCACGGCTTTCCCATTGGCGTACTGGCCAATCAGCAGGGTGTTCTCTTCTCGGAGGAAGCCCAGAAGGCCACTGAGTTCATCCAACTCTGCAATCGATATGACACCCCGATCTTGTTCATCCACAACACCACCGGATACATGGTGGGGAAGGACTACGAGCAGAGAGGGATAATCAAGGACGGGGCAAAGATGGTGAACGCGGTGGCCAACTCGGAGGTTCCCCACATTGCACTCATGGCAGGCGTTTCATATGGGGCGGGGAACTACGGCATGTCGGGGCGGTCATACGAGCCCCGATTCGTCTTTGGTTATCCCAATCACAAGGTTGCGGTCATGGGACCGAAACAGCTCGCGGGAGTGATGTCGATCATCGCAAGACAGGCCGCAGAAGCGCGGGGCGAGCCATTCGACGAAGCGGCTGATGCCGCAAACCGAGCCGAGATCGAAGCCCAGATCGAAAGCGAGGAGACTGCCTACTTCTCCACGGGGAGGGTTCGCGACGATGGGCTCATCGACCCCAGGGATACACGCAACGTGCTGGGTATCGCCCTGTCCGCTATCCATTCCGGCCCGGTCGAGGGCACCGACCGTTTCGGCGTTTTCCGCATGTAACGGGGCGTCCGTTACCGAGATTGCAGTCGGTACCCTGCCACCGATGGCCATCTCGAAGATCCTCGTGGCGAATCGTGGTGAGATCGCGCGTCGCGTTTTCCGCACCTGTCGCGAGATGGGTATCTCGAGCGTGGCCCTCTATTCCGACCCCGATGCCGGCGAGCCCCACTCCCGCGAAGCAGATGAGGCGGTCAGACTCCCCGGAGCAAAGCCAGCGGACACGTACCTCAACATCCCGGCGATCCTCCAGGCAGCCTCGGACTCGGGTGCCGACGCCTTGCATCCCGGATACGGGTTCCTTGCCGAGAACGCAGTATTTGCCCAAGCCGTCATCGAAGCCGGGCTGATCTGGATCGGACCCCCGCCCCGCGCCATCAATGTGATGGGCTCAAAGATCGAATCGAAGAGTCTCATGAGACGGGCTGGGGTCCCGGTCGTGCCCAGCATCGAACTGGCAGGATTGTCGGCACCAAAGAGCGCGGCCCTCTCGCTCGGATTCCCTGTAGTGGTCAAAGCCTCGGCAGGGGGCGGCGGCAAGGGCATGCGTGTCGTCGCCGATTCCGACGAGTTGAACGATTCGATCGAGGCCGCCAGACGGGAAGCGGTCGGGGCATTCGGCGACGGCACCGTGTTCCTCGAGAAGTACCTGGCATCGCCGCGCCATGTCGAGATCCAGGTTTTCGCAGACAACCACGGCAACGTGGTTTCACTGTTCGAGCGAGAGTGCTCGATCCAAAGGAGACACCAGAAGATCATCGAGGAATCTCCCTCTCCGGGCATCGACGACTCGCTGCGTCGGGAGATGGGGGAGGCCGCAGTGGCCGCGGCGAGAACCGTGGACTATGTCGGTGCCGGAACGGTCGAGTTCCTGGTCGAGGACACGAACTTCTATTTCCTCGAGATGAACACCAGGCTGCAAGTGGAACACCCCGTGACCGAGATGGTCACCGGTCTCGATCTGGTGAGACTCCAGATAGAGGTGGCCGAGGGCGCTCCCCTCTCTCCCCACGCTCTCCGGCCCACAACGACAGGGCACGCCATCGAGGCCAGGTTGTACGCCGAGGATCCGCACAACGACTTCTTGCCCGTGAGCGGACACATCCACAGGTTTGGCTTCGAGCCCCGCGAGGGTCTCCGCATCGATTCCGGGGTTGAAGACGGGTCAAATGTCTCAGTCCACTACGACCCGATGCTCGCCAAGATCATCGCATACGCCCCCAGCAGGGCCGAAGCAGTCGCCAGCCTCGCCTCGGCTCTGCGCTCGGCTCACGTCCACGGCTCGACCACCAACCGCGACCTTCTCGTGAGGGTTCTCGAATCGAGGGATTTCGTCGATGGGAATACCGACACCAGTTTCCTCGACCATCACGACATCACGGCCCTATCGGCGCCTCTTCTTGATCATGACGAGGAGACCCGGGCCGCGATTGCGGTTGCGCTGGCGGATAGGTCACTGCGCCGTGCCGGCGCCGTGGTCCAGAAGACGGTTCCGCCTGGATGGCGCAACTCCCCCAGCCAGGCGCAGCGATCCGTCTACCGGGGTCCGACAGGAGAACATCAGATCGACTACATCACCAACGAGGGTGAGATTCACGTTCTTGGAGTCCCTCCGTTGCAGATCCAGCTGGCGTCGCCGGATCTCGTGGAGATCGCCACCGAGGATCACTCCTATCGATTCGAGGTGGCCCGTTATGGCGGAATTCGTTACGCCGACTCGCTGTCCGGCTCTGCCAGATTCGAACTGCTGCCACGTTTTCCCGAGACCGCCGGCCACGAAGACCGGGGTTCGCTGCACGCCCCCATGCCCGGCAAGGTGATTCGCGTTGATGTGGCAGTTGGTGACTCTGTCGCGGTGGGACAGCCGCTGGTCGTCTTGGAGGCGATGAAGATGGAGCACACCCTCAAGGCGCCGCACGCGGGGCTGGTCACGGCGGTGGCATGCGGGCCGGACGACCAGGTCGAGGCCGACGAGGTGCTGGTCATTGTGGTTGACGATCAGACCGCTCCACTGCCGCGATCCGATATCGTCTCAGCCTGAAAAAGACCTCAGCGCACCCAACACGTAGTCGATGTCGTCCTTGGTGTGATCGGCATTGACCTGGAACCTGATCTCCTCGGAACCGGCCGGGACCACCGGGTAATTGAGACCGGTAGCGAGGATCCCACGGTCCACCAGATGATCTACCAGAGCAGTGGTCTTGGCGGTGTCCCGGACCATCAGCGGCACCACCGGATGGGGGCCGGGGATCGTCTCGAAGCCGAGATCCACGAGACCATGCTCGAATCTGGCGGTCATGTCCGCCAGATGAGCAAGCAGATCGAGGCCTTCCTCCGAGTCGGTTATAGACACCGCAGTGTGGGCAGCCGCGGCCTCCCCTACGGTCAAGGGGTTGGAGTAGATGTACATCGGCGCCTTTTCCCGTAGATAGGCCACCAAGGGAATGGAGCCGGCCACGTATCCGCCATTCACACCGAATGCCTTGCCCAGAGTACCGATCAGGACGTCGGTCGGACCCGATTCAGAGACCTCCTCGGTGCCCCTGCCGGTCCTCCCAAACGCCCCCACTCCGTGCGAGTCATCCACCACCACCAGGACATTCTCCGGGTAGGCGGCATCGTGCGAAGCGGCAACCTGACGCAACCGGGCCAGATCGGCGTGATCGCCGCGCATCGAAAACACCCCGTCGGTGACTACCACCGCCCGCTTCGCCTTGCCCTCGGTTTGAGTGAGCATCCGGTCGAGACCACCGAAATCCAGATGTGAATAAACCTCCCTCCGATCAGGTCGGGACAGACGCAGGGCATTGATGATGCAGTTGTGATTCAACTCATCGCTGAACACCGCCGTCTCCGGTGTGATCAGCGATGTGAGAGCCGAAACGACAGTCGCATAGGCAGAGGAAAAGATCATCGCCCCCTCGCGTCCGTGGAAAGCGGCGATTCGGTCTTCGAGATCGATGTGGGCCTGGAAAGTCCCGGAGATGAATCGAACGGCGCCCGGTCCCACCCCAAACCGCCTGGTGGCCCTCTCCTCGGCGTCGATCACCGCAGGATGTCGTGACAAACCGAGATAGCTGTTGGAGTTCATCCGCAGAAAAAGGTGCTCCAAGCCGGCCAGGCGATAGCGAGGGCCTTTGCCTCCGGCGGCAGCTACGACCTCCGAGATGACCTTCTCATCACCCTTGGTCGTTCCGCCAACCCGAAGTTCCTCGATTTCGGATGCCAGTACTGAGTCGAGTCGGTCGTGTGGCATACCACGGGTTTAGCAGACGGATAGGGTGCGGGGCATGACACGTCTGGGTTTCATCGGTTTGGGAATCATGGGTCGGGGCATGGTCAGGAATCTGACTGATAAGGGCAACGACGTCACGGTGTGGAATCGCACGCCTTCGAAGGCGGCGGGTCTCGACGTCACGATGGCGGCAACCGCCCGGGACGTCGGCCCGGCCAGCGACATCGTCTTCGTCTGCGTATCGGACACCCCTGACGTCGAAGAGGTCGTCTTCGGCGAGGACGGGCTCATCCACGGGATGACCCCCGGCGACATCCTCGTCGACCACTCGACGATCTCCCCCGGGGCAACCAGGGAATTCGCCAGGAAGGCATCAGACCTCGGTGTCACCTGGTTGGACGCCCCGGTCTCAGGAGGTTCAGAGGGCGCACAGCAAGGAACTCTCGCCGTGATGGTCGGCGGAGATGCCGAAGCACTCCAGCGAGCCCATGCGTTCATCGACTCCTATGCCACCTCGGTGGTTCATGTCGGCAGCCAACCGGGCTCCGGTCAGATGGCCAAGGCGATAAACCAGGTGCTGGTCGTGCTCAATCAGCTGGCGGTATCCGAGGCTCTGATGCTGGCTCAGGGTGCCGGTCTCGATCTCAACAAGGCTCTCGCCGCTGTCGAAGGCGGAGCCGCAGGCTCGTGGATGCTCTCCAATCGAGGGCCCCAGATGATCCGGCGGGACTGGACTCCCGGCTTCACCATCGATCTGCAGCAGAAGGACCTTCGCCTCGTGCTGGAGGCAGCCGACGAGATCGGGGTGCCGCTGCCTGGCGTGGCCCTCGTCTTCCAGCTCTACCGCTCACTTCAGGCCCGGGGGCACGGTTCGGAGGGAAACCACGCCCTGGTCAAGGCACTCGAGGAACTGGCCGGCTTTCAGCTGGGGGCTGCCCAGCCCATCTGACCCTTGGTACGACCGAAGGCCCGCGTCGGAGGGGCCCAGTCGTTGGTACCCTCGGGAAATGCCCAATGGAATCGCTCAGGTACCGCCTCCCGTCAACGAAGCCATCCGGAGTTACGAGCCTGGATCTCGCGAGCGAGCCAGTTTGAAGAACCGTCTGGAGCAGATGCTCGCAGGAAAAACGGAAGTGCCGCTCATCATCGGGGGCAAAGAGGTCCGCACACCGGACACCATCGAACTGATCTGCCCTCATGACCACCAGCGCGTTCTCGGAATGTCGTATCTGGCGGGCGAGGCAGAGGTGAGTCTCGCCATCGACGCCTCACAGCAAGCCTGGGTGAGATGGTCAGAAATGGATTGGGAGGATCGAGCGGCGGTGTTTCTCAAGGCAGCCGAACTGCTCGCTGGTCCGTGGAGAGACACGGTCAACGCGGCCACCATGCTCAACCAGTCCAAGACGGTGTATCAGGCTGAGATCGACGCTGCCGCCGAGCTGATCGACTTCTGGCGATTCAACGTGCACTACGTCGAGAAGATCTATCGCGAACAACCCCTGTCGGCACGGGGCATCTGGGATCGGGTCGAATACCGGGCGCTCGAGGGTTTCGTATTCGCAGTGACACCCTTCAACTTCACCTCGATCGGGGGAAACCTCCCCACCGCCCCGGTCATGATGGGCAATGTCTCACTGTGGAAGCCGGCCTCCACGGCGATTCTCTCCGGTTACTACCTGATGCAAGTCCTTCAGGAGGCCGGCCTGCCGGACGGCGTGATCAACTTCCTTCCCGGCCGGGGGGCGTCCGTTGGCGACCCGGTGCTGGCAAGTCCGCATCTCGCCGGAATCCACTTCACCGGCTCCACCGCCGTTTTCCAGCGAATGTGGCACACAGTGGGTGCCAACATCGGTTCCTACAAGTCCTACCCGCGAATCGTGGGCGAGACCGGCGGCAAGGATTTCGTCTTCGCCCATCCCAGTGCTGACGTGGAGGGGCTCACAGTGGCTTTGGTCAGAGGTGCCTTCGAATACCAGGGTCAGAAATGCTCGGCAGCCTCGAGGGCCTACATCCCAAGGTCAATGTGGGAGACGGTTCGGACGCGAATGGAGAGCATCCTTGCAGGGATCAAGATGGGATCGCCGATGGATTTCCGCAACTTCATGTGTGCCGTGATCGATGAGTCCTCCTTCGACAACATAAGGGGATACCTCGACTACGCCCGTGAGAGCGCTGACCTCGAAATCGTCATCGGCGGAGGTAGCGACAAATCCGTCGGCTACTTCGTCGAACCGACGGTTGTCCTCTCCCACTCGGCAGATTCGCGCCTCATGTGCGAAGAGATATTCGGCCCGGTGCTGGCGGTGCACGTCTATGACGACGATGCCCTCGTTGAGACTTTGCGTGCTTGCGACAAGGCGACCCCGTACGCGCTGACTGGCGCCATTTTCGCCCAGGATCGCGAGGCCATCGCCTTGATGAGCCGCGAGTTGCGTCATTCGGCGGGCAACTTCTACATCAACGACAAGCCGACGGGAGCAGTCGTGGGACAGCAGCCTTTCGGGGGCTCCCGGGCCTCTGGAACCAACGACAAGGCCGGATCGATGCTCAATCTCCTCAGATGGACCTCGCAGAGGGCCATCAAGGAGACTTTTGTCCCCGCCACCGAATACGGCTACCCATCGATGGCCGAGGAGTAGGTCCCGTAGACGTTTCGCTGCGGGGGTCAGCCGAGCAGCTCCGCCTTGATCCGGGCGACATGGCCTGTCGCCCTCACGTTTCGCCAGGCCTTTTCCAGCTCTCCCTCAGGCCCGATCACGACGGTGGACCTGATGAGACCCATATAGGTCTTCCCGTAGTTCTTCTTCTCACCCCACGCGCCTAGGGATTCGGCCAGGTTGGCACCCTCATCGGAGAGAAGGTCGAAGTTCAACCCTTCCTTCTCCTTGAACCTCGCATTTCGCGAAGGAGGGTCCGGGCTCACGCCGACGATCTCATATCCTGCAGCCCGGAATTGTTCGTAGTCGTCTCTGAAGTCGCACGCCTCGGTAGTGCATCCCGACGTCATGGCGCGGGGATAGAAGAACATGATCAGACGTCGTCCAGCGAAATCGCCGGCTGACACCATCTCACCATCCTGATTGGGAAGGCTGAAGGCCACTTTCTGGATCATGACCAAAGGCTACCCCGGTCCGCTCAGGTGTCCGAGGCCGCCTTTGCCTCGTCCGAACCCAGGAACACCATGCCGCCAGCGAGGAAACTCAAACCTGCCGGAAGCCAGTACGAGACGATCCGGAAAACGAGCACCGGGGCCACAGTGGTCGCTGCGGCAAAGCCGTAGGCCGAGAGGATGAACACCAATCCGACTTCGGTGATCCCCATGCCTCCCGGTGTCCCGGGCAAGCCACCCGCAAGCTGTGAGACGCCAAAGGCGGCAGCCACCTGGAACGGGTTCACATGGATGCCGAAACCGACCATTACCAGACCGAGAGCGGCTGCTTCGAGACCCAGGCGGGCCCAGATGTAGAGCTGTGACTCGAGCTTCGGCGGGTGGTCGACGACCGAGTTCTCTATTCGCCTCCGGACGAACCGAGGAAGGTATTTGGACAGAGAGCCGAGTCTCCCCGAGCCGAACATCAGCACCGCACCCGCGAACAGGGCGAACGGGGCCAGGACCACCAGACTGATAGAGGCGATGGCAGCGCCGTCCCGCGGTCGCGCCCCGAGCAGCCCCACCCCGGTGAGGATGAGAATTCCCGCGTAGTTGAGGAGCACCGTCCGGACTGCGGCCCCCGTGGTCCCCTCGACCTCGTCGCGGACCGTCCAGGACATGGCGACCGGAGTGATCGCACCACCGGCTGGTATCAATCTCGCTACTCCAGCACCGACCAGAGCTCCTTTGAATGCCGAATACGAACGGAGCTCGCCACCGACCTCCAGAACCGATTCACGAAACAGCTGGCCGAAGAACCACTTGGCTCCCACCTGGGCCACCGCAGCGAGGGTCACAAGCCCCCAAGCCGCCGTGCTCATCTTGGGTAATTCGAAGTTGGTAAGTATGAATCCTGCGAATCCGATGTAGAGAATCGCCGCGATCGCGGCTATCCATGCGACCCTCTTCGGGCTCACGGAGCCAGCGGGTCGTCCGCAGTCTGTGTCAGCTCGGGAATAGCGTGGTCTGTGTCATAGATGATCCGCTGCATTGAAGGACGGAACCCGGCCTCGGAATTGTGGTTGCCCTGCACCCGTCTCGCCATCACGACAAACGTGAGCAGGAGGAGAAGAAAGGTCTCGGTGCCGGGCCGACCCATGGCCGCCGAAACGATGGGGAGTAGACCCCAACCGAGGAATCCACCAAAGCCTCCGCCGAACTTCCGGCCGACGGCCGACCAGCCACCGACCCAGACCAGAAGGACCGGATCCAGCGCCAGCAGGAGTCCCGCAGATGTCGCCAGCCCTCTGCCCGACCTACCTTTCATGAATACCGACCAGTTGTGACCAATGACGGCGGCGACGCCGGCCAGCCCGGCAGAACCGGGCCCCATACCCATGCGGTGAGCGATGAAGACCGGGAAGAATCCCTTGGCAGCGTCGAGAAGGGCTGCCGACGTCCCCCATCTCCATCCCAGCTGGTTGGTCAGGTTGCCGGCACCAACATTTCCCGAGCCGGCTGATCGAAGATCGACCCCGCGGATTCGGCCGAGAAGATGAGCAAACGGAACCGCTCCCAGCAAATACGCCCCGACCAACAGGACAGGCCAGTATGCGAGATTCAGGACGTCTGGCATAGAACCATACGCTAGCCCGGCGATGACGTCCTGGCGAGGTCGTGCGGGAGCGTCGAACCCGAGGAAGTCGCTTTCAGGCCCTGCGGAATTCCACCTTCAGGCCGTCGGGGTCTGTCACAGCTATCGAAGAGTCGCCGATGTCCATTTCCATGCCGACATTTGACAGATGATCCTTCCAACGGTCGAAATCCTCGACTGAGATCGTGAGTCGTTCCGGACGGCCGGCCCCGGGGTCCTCAACAAGCTCGATCTGCTGGCCGCGTGCCGACTGCAGCACCGCTGCGGCCATGGTGCCGACATCCGGCGTACGCGCTGGCGCGAAGCCAAGCAGGTCGCTATAGAACACAAGCGAGGCCTCAAGGGAGGAAACCCCGATCCGGACCGTCGTGGCGGCGACCCCACCCGGGGCGTGTTTGGGACCGCCGCCGGCGATGACATCCTTGGCCTCTGCGATGGTGAAACGGCCAGCGGTGACCTCGCGGCCCACTATGACCCCCTCGAGTCTCCTCCCCGACGATTCGAGCCGTACCAGGGTCCTCAGATCGTCGAGATCCCTTACCCCGCCCGAAGCAATCACCGGCTCCTCGACTGTCGCCAGGGCCTCGGCAAGGATCTGAAAATTCGGGGGCTCTTCCAGAGCATCCCGACCCGCTTCTGCAACAAGGAAGGCGGCCACTCCGGCCGAAGACATCTCTATCAGAACTTCCTCGAGATAGCGACCGCTGTTCTGCGTCCAACCCCGTGTGGCAATCTCCTCGTCATGACGCACATCCAATGAAACGACAATCTTCGCCGGGTTCTCCCGGCAGAGATCCCAGATCATGTTCTGGTTCTCGATGGCCGCTGTACCCATGACGATCCGCCAGGCACCCTCGGCGATGAGCCGCTCGGCATATCCCTCCGATCGGATCCCACCTGCCACCTGGACCGGCACTTTGACCTCGCTGATCAGCCTTCGAATCAAGTCACTATTCCGATAATCGCCGTAGGCGGCCGCGTCCAAGTCGACTATGTGCATGCAGTCGACGCCCTGCTCCACCCAATTCTTTGCCCGTCCGATGGGGTCATTGTCCAAGGCTATGGCCTCGTCGAGTCCGCCATGAGGGAGACGGACGGAAAGACCGCCGAGGATGTTCACCCGGGCGTAGATCTTCATGAGGGGAACCTAGCGTGTCGCTAGAGGTGTAAAGAAAAACAGATTGCGGAAATGGGCTCAGTCGTTCGCAATATCAAGCCCCTTTTCTGCAGCTTCCAGGGTTTGGCCCCCCTGGGTGACCGGGGCAAACAGATCTCCAAAGCGCTGGAGTCGATCCCAGATGTTGGCGATGGTGAAGTCGCCGTTGCGGTAGCTTCCGACTTCGTCCCATGTCAGAGGGGTCGAAACCGGCGCACCGGGACGCGGGCGGATCGAGTAGACCGACGCCACCGTCTGGCCGAAGGCGTTCCGGTTGTGGTCGATGAACACCTTTCCCTCCCGTTTTGGCTTGTCCCACTCCATTGTGATGTCATCCGGGCTCGCTGCCGCGAGATACCGGCCGACCTCCCCGACGAATCTCCTCACGCGAGTGTGATCATGAACCGGTTCGAGCGGCACGTAGACATGGAGGCCCCTCGAGCCGGAGAGCTTGGGGTAACCCACCAGACCGAGTTTCTCCAGGGCCACCTTGAGAAGCCTTGCGGCAGCTGTCACCTGTTCCCAAACAGAACCCCCGGCAGGGTCGAAATCGAAGATGGCGTAGTCGGGGTTGCCCAGGCCACCCACCCTGGAGTGGAAGGGATGCACCTCGACGCAGCCCATGTTGGCAAACCACATGAGGGCCTCTCGACTGTCGGCAAGGAGGAATTCGATCTCTCCCCCCTGAGAATCGGATGAGACCGGTTCCGCCCTCATCCATCCAGGTTGATGACCCGGTGCCCGCTTCTCATAGAACGACGGCCCTTCGATTCCGTCGGGGTACCGGCTCATTGACAGTGGACGACCATCCAGATGGGGCAGGAGCATCGGGGCTACTGATGCGTAGTACTGGATCAAGTCGCCTTTTGTGTAACCGTCACCCGGAAAGAAGGTCTTGTCCAGATTGGACAACTTCAATGGACGGTCGCCCTCAGCCAGACGCACCTGGTCACCGTTCCTGGTCACAAACACCGGGCTGGGAAAGCGAATACCGCCGGTGGTGATCTCTTCATTCCGCACGGGCGGCCGCGTCACGTGCCGACTGATCTCGTCCCAGATCCGGTCGTGGCTCTTTAGATCTCGCGCCTCTGAGATGATCACCATCGACAGGTCGGCCGCTATTGCCGCCTCCATCAGCGGCTCGATCCGCAGGCTCCCTTCCCCGTACGGGATATGCCTGATCTCGCCTGCCGCTCCGAACTCGTTGTCCGAGAACTGGGTGTGCAATGGGCTGACCATCCAGCCTGGGAAGTTCTCCGTGACGAACGAGATCACCGACGCGAAGGCCTCCATGGTGGTGAGACCCCCGCCGGTCATTGCATGCAGATGTGCCCAGTCGACCACCGGCCGGACGAAGTCATACTCTGAGGCAAGCTCGGCGATGTCTCCCAGGCTGCCAAACGAACGCTTGTTGCCCGCGGTCTCGAGACCGAGTCCCACTCCCATCCGCCCCACTTGGTTCGACAGTCTGGAGAGTCGGGTCTGGATTCGGTCCATGAGAACTGACGGGCTCTCCTCATAGCTGCTTCCCAAGTGGGCAACGATGATCGGGGCATCCAGCCATTTGCCGAGTTTCATGGTGTGCTCCAGAGCGCCCATGGACTGTTTCGCGCGCTCATCGTCGGCGATGGTCAGACCTGCGAAGTAAGGCGCATGGATCGAAAGGCGGATTCCCCGTTCGGAGGCGAGCGTTCCAAAGTCACGACATCGCCGCTCCTTCCAAGGGAACCCGTCGACAAAAGGAAGCTCGAGGGCACGATGCCCCTTTCCGACGAGGTCATCGAGAAAGTCGGTGTCCGTGGTGCCATCGGGTGGCAAACGTGAGATGCCAAAACGGAGAGAGGTCATGCGCCCAGGCTACGAATCTTCAGTTCTTCGAAACAAACACCCTCGCTCATATGTTGTGCCTTTCGACCCGATCGTCAGGATTGCGACAAATGCCCATCCATCGCCTCAACCACGCCGTCCTCTTCGTCAGGGACGCCGATGTCTCGGCAGAGTTCTATTCGCGGGTGCTCGGGTTCCGCCGACTCCCCTTCGAGTTTCCCGGCGCGATCTTTCTCCAAGCCGAGGGGTCGTCGAATGACCACGACCTCGGGCTCTTCTCCATTGGTGAAGGCGCGGGGAATTCGATGGCCGGTCGCCAGACGGTGGGTCTGTATCACCTGGCATGGGAGGTGGACACTCTCAGAGATCTTGCCGACATGGCGGGCCGTTTGTCCGGTGAGGGGGCCCTCACCGGGGCCACCGACCATGGTTCAACCAAGGCCCTGTACGGCCAGGACCCGGACGGAATCCAATTCGAGATTGCCTGGCTGGTCCCGGCAAGTCTCCTGACCCCTGGAGTTTCCCCCACGACCCTGCCCCTCGATCTCGAGGCGGAGATCGAGCGCTACGGCGCGGACACACTGGGCGGTGTCGGAGTCAGCCGGCACGCCCCAACGCTTTCCTGACTGCGTAAAGACGCTTCCATCGAATTACTCTCCTGTCGCCGGGTCTCTAGCTCAATTGGCAGAGCAGCGGGCTTTTAACCCGAAGGTTGAGGGTTCGATTCCCTCGGGACCCACGCTGAACACCAACTGACAGCTGACGAATCCGCACCGGCGCTCGACCTGGCGCGACACCAACACGGTCTAAATGCGAACATGCGGCTCTCGCAGGCACGCATATGTGGAGGTATCGTGCGCCTATTGGTTCTCGATGAGTTGGGCGATGATTTCAGCCCAGATCGGCGCAGGTACCGATCCGCCGAACACCCGGACGTATACCTGGCCGTTGAATACGACGTCCACCAAAGGACCGCCGTCGAGTCGGCCCACAGCCACAGCTGCGGTGTACCTATCGGTTGACCCGACGTACCAGGCGACCGAGTAATCGGCTGCGGTTGCGGTTTTTCCGATCTGTTCCACCGGGTACCCCAGAAGCGGTTGAAGGTTTGCCCGGGGTGCCGTCCCAGAGATCGGAACAACCGACAACGGCCTCCGCACCTCCTCGACGACGAAAGGATCGACGGTGACCTCGGTGGGCACGGTCGCTTGGTATATGAGCCGACCGGAGGGGTCGGCTATCGAATCGATCAAGGTTGGTCTGGTTTTGACGCCCCAGCGGGAAAGTGTGGTGAACATGGCGGCGGCGTCGAAGAGGTCTATCTGGCCTGCTCCTATGGCAACTGACTCCGCCGGGATGATTCCCTCATCATGGGGGAACGGTGAGGGCTGCGGGACGAGCAGGCCTTCCCAACCCGTGAGATCGATGCCGAGGCGTCCGGCAGTGTCAACGATCGGTTCCGGTCCGATCTCCATCCCGACCCCGGCGAAGACGGTGTTCACCGCCTTATATAGGGCTTCATTGAGGGTCACATCTCCTAAGGACGTTCCCGCGTTCTGGACTGTCCATTCACCCGGCCAGTCAGGCGAAGCAAACGTTTGCGGACTTGAACCGTCCCATAACGAGTCGAGTGCGAATCCCGCCTCGAGGGCGGCCACCGTGGTGTACACCTGTGCCAACGAGGCCGCCGGCAGTCGTCGCTCGGGGTCGAACATGCCCCCGCCTGTCCTTCGAACCCCTGGAGCGGCGGCAAGAACCTGCCCGGTGTCGTTGTCGACGACCACGACAGACACGAAGAGTTCCGGATCGCTGTTCCTCCAACGGCTTATCGCTTCCTCGGCGATCTTCTGAGCTTCGGAGTCGAGGGACAATCGAACCTCGACGCCCTCACCGGCCTGACCGACGGTCAATCCGAGAGCAGCCGCACGGTCCTGATTCGTCGCACCCAGATCCCCGAACGTGTTGCCCGTCAACTCGCGTAGCACATAGTCGAAAAGGTTCGTGTAAGCCGATACCGGCCACAACCCATCATCGATTCTTCCGACTTCTGTGCCATCAGAAAACAGGATCATCGTCGGACCTACCGGAGTCGTCTCTGCCTCCGTGGGGTTCGTTGTTGTCGAATTGAGAGTCGTTGTCGTAGTACCAGCAATTGGGGTGTCGATCGGGCGCAACAGCGAACTGATCCCGATAATGAGCGCCGTCACGATTGCGGCAGCAACAGCAATGAGGACACCTCTTCCCCAGTTTGAACCTGGAGCTGAAGCCAGTGGACGAGTTGGATCAACCCGAATGATCGCTGACTCGTAGTAACGGCGGATATCAGAGCCGAACTGGTCAGACATGAGACTCCACCTCCAGAAAGTCCCGGAGCCGGCTCAAGCCTCGATCCAGATGCTTCTGAATAGTCGACCGGGACAGGCCCAACAGGTCGGCGACTTCTTGTTGGGTCCACTCGAAACCCGAGATCAAGACCACGGCAGTCCGCTGCCTGCGAGACAACTTCTCTAGGGCTTCCAGCAGCCCCGGTTCGACCAGCGGTTCAGACCAATGATCAGGCAGCGGAGCGACCGGAGGTCGCCTCCAGCGAAACCGTCGAGCCTTCGACTGGCCAACACGGAACAGGTAGCCGACCGGATTCTCCATGACCTTCAGACGTTCCCAATGCTCCCAGGCGTACGCCAACGCTTCAGCCGTCGCCTCCGACCCCAAATCAGGGCCATACGCCGCCCCAAAAGCAAAAGAAAGGCGCTGTTCAGCAGAACGTACGAAACGATCAAACGAAAGCTCGACACCTTCATCAGAAGACATTCCCAGGTGACCCTCCCAAGGTCCCTTGCATCAACCTAAACCTTCGACAAGGTCGCTGTGATGACAGACAAAAAGCAGATTCCTCATGCGAGCCCCCACCCGATAGTCGGTGCGACCCTGCTGCGTTGGAGGAGATGGGACCGGCGTCGACATCCCTTCGCCTTCAGAACGCCAGCCAATAAGCCAACGGGCCGCCCCTCCGTTATGCCGGGCTGATGATCAACATCTGCAGCGCCCTTCCGACCGCGCCGCGGGTGTCGAAGAGCTCTGAGTCGGCCAGGCCGATGCCGTCAGACTGCCAGTGGGATCTGCTTCGCGAGCAGAACCATTCTCCGATCGGCTCGCGGTGGAGTGCCAGAGTCAGATCGGCATTGACGAAGAGAGTTGTGTCGAGATACTCGTTGTAACTGATCCCGTTACCCGAGTCCGCGAGCGGGCAGATCCGCTGGAAGCCGGAAGGTTCCTCCTCCTCCAACATCGGCAACGATCGTATCCATATGGTGGTTGGTCCT
>JBFHXF010000032.1:0-17478 GCA_041599115.1 Acidimicrobiia bacterium | reverse complement strand
GAGTATTGGGTATTGGGTATTGAGTATTGAGTATTGAGTAGTGGAAACTCATAACTCATAACTCATAACTCATAACTCATAACCCAAAGCCTCCATGAGGACCGTCCAGCCCAGGCTGGCGCACTTGATCCTCACCGGGTACTGACGGACCCCCTGTAGGGCCTCGATATCACCCAGGATGGCTCCCGGTCTTTCCGGATCGAGCCCGATGTCGGATCCCTCTTCGAGCGACATCATCGTGCGGAACTTCGAGGTCAGATCCTGGATCTCTTCTCTGGTCTTGCCCTTTATCGCCTCGGTCATCATCGAGGCGGATGACTGGCTGATCGAGCACCCCTGACCTTCCACGGCTATGGCAACGACCCGGTCATCGTCGAATGCGAGCTCGATGTTCACCTCGTCCCCACATAACGGGTTGACCCCTTGGGCAGTGGCATCCGGGTTGTCGAGATGTCCGCGATTACGGGGATTGCGGTAATGGTCGAGGATCACCTCGCGATAGAGATCCTCGAGTGCCATCAGATCGTTCCGAACAACTCGCCGGCCCGACGCAGGCCCCGGATGAGGGCTTCGATGTCATCCTCGGTGTTGTACACGTAGAACGATGCCCTCGCAGTCGCGGCGACGCCCATTCGTCTCATGAGTGGCTTGGCGCAGTGGTGGCCGGCCCGGATCGAAACTCCGCCTTCGTCCAGGATGGTGGCCAGATCGTGGGCATGGACGCCTTCCATGGCCATCGAGACCACTCCTCCGCGGTCGACGACGTCCCTGGGGCCCTGGATGGAGACGCCGGGAACGTCGCCGATGCGTTGCAGGGCGATCTCGGTCAGTTCGAGGTCGTGCTCCAAGATCTTCTCCATGCCTATCGAATCGAGGTAGTCGATGGCGGCGTGGAGGCCGACCGCCTCGATGATCGGCGGGGTCCCCGCCTCGAAGCGGTGGGGGATCTCCGCCCAGGTCGCGTCATGGAGGGTCACGTCCGAGATCATCTCGCCGCCGAATTCGAACGGCTCGGTTTCCTCCAACGCCTCCATCCGTCCCCAGAGGACGCCGATACCTGTCGGACCCAGCATCTTGTGGCTGGAGAACGCGACAAAGTCTGCACCGAGTTGGGACACGTCGACCCGGCTGTGCGGGACCAGTTGGGCGCCGTCGACCACCACCCTGGCACCGTAGCGGTGGGCCATGTCGGCGATTCTGCGCACCGGGGGCATGGTTCCGAGGACATTCGACATCCCGGTGACTGCGACCAGTTTCACGTCAGGCCCCAGCAGAGTCGCGTACGCGTCCATGTCCAGCCGGTAATCCTCTGTCATCGGGATGTGATCGAGTTTGGCTCCGGTCCGCTTGGCGACCATTTGCCAGGGGATGAGATTGGCGTGATGTTCGATCTCGGTAGAAATGATGCGGTCGCCGGGGCCGAGGTTTCCCTGACCCCATCCAAAGGCGACAGCGTTCAGAGCGGTAGTGGTGCCCCTGACGAAGATCACTTCCCTGGAGTCTCCAGCCCCGATGAATTCGCCGACCCGGCGTCGGGCAGCTTCATAGGCGTCTGTCGCGGCCACTGAGAGCTTGTAGGCGCCACGGTGAACGTTGGCATAGGAGGTCCGGGCGAATCGGTCCATCGCCTCGAGTACCGGGATGGGTTTCTGTGACGAGGCTCCAGAGTCGAGGAAATGAACACCATCGGCGAGGACGGGAAAATCTGCTCTCAGGTGCGAAAAATCGATCACTTAAGCCAGCACACTCCGAAATGAATCGTATCCCTCTTCTTCGAGACGGACGGCGAGTGACGAGTCGCCGCTCATGAGTATCTGGCCGTCCATGAAGATGTGGACCACATCGGGGGTGACGTAGTCGAGGAGACGCTGATAGTGGGTGATGATGAGGAAGCCACGTTCCGGTCCGGTGAGCCGGTTGACACCGTCCGCCACCGTCTTGAGAGCGTCGATATCGAGCCCGGAATCGGTCTCGTCGAGGACCGCCAGTTCCGGTTCCAGGACAGCCATCTGCAGGACCTCGTTTCTCTTGCGCTCGCCGCCGGAGAAGCCTTCATTGAGATAACGATCGGCAAAGGACGACTCCATCCCGAGTTCCTTCATCACGTCCATCACCCTGAGGCGGAGTTCGAGGACCGTTAAGTTCACCCCGGTCCTGTTGGAGAGTGCCTGCCGGAGAAACTGGATGACCGAGACACCCGGGATCTCCTCGGGGTGCTGGAAGGCCAGGAACATTCCGGCAGCCCCTCGTTTGTCGGCGGAAAGGCTGACGATGTCCTCCCCCTTGTAGAGGATGCGGCCCTCGGTCACGCGATATGCCGGGTGTCCCATGAGGACCGACGCCAGGGTGGACTTGCCCGAACCGTTGGGGCCCATGAGGGCGTGGATTTCGCCCGCCCCAAGCGTCAGGTCGACGCCTTTGAGGATTTCGGTGCCGCCAACCGAGGCGTGGAGGTTTTCGATCTGGAGTAGGGGTGCTTGGCTCACCGGGCCATGCTATTTGCACTATCCGGATAGGGGAAATGGGTTTTGAGTTGTGAGTTATGAGTCTTGGGTTTTGAGTTTTGGGTTTTGAGTTTTGGGTTTTGGGTTTTGAGTTTTGAGTGGCTAGGTGGAGATGTCCGCCCATACCGGGGCGGCGTAGCTATCGAGATCGGTGAGGGACAGCGGGAACACCGTGTGTGGAGTCCCGCCGGCTGCCCAAACCGGGTCGTTGCGTCGTAACGACGGATCGGCGAACACACGGAGTGGTTTCTGATGCCCGAATGGCGGGGTGCCGCCCGCCGCATAGCCCGTGGCCTCCCTCACCTCCTCCAGTGAGGCCCTTCTCGATCCCGTGGCTCCAGCAATTTCGGCCAATGCGCTGGTGTCCAGGCGTCGGTCACCGGGGACAAGACCCACCACCGCCTCCTCGGTGCCATCCGCGTGGACCACGACGAACACCAACGACTTCACTATCGCCGCCACCGGGCAGCCGATGGCTCGAGCGGCGTCGTCAGCCGTCTTGGTTCCCTCGGGAAAGAAATGGATGTCCATCTCAATCGCGGGAGCCGACCGCATCAATCGACGACTTGCTTCGGGGATGGTCATGATCGGCTCATCTGCCTCCATCGGTTCTCACCCGGAGTAGGCATCGAGTATCGAGTCGTAGTCGTCGAGAGCTGCGCCATACATCTGCAGGTAGAAGCGCTGACATCCGGCCTCGCCGAGGGCGGCCATCATCTCGGCGGGTTGGTTGCCGAAACCGTGAGGCCATGACCGTTCCTTGTAGGTTTCCTCGATGTGTTGGGGCGTTTGACCGGTCTGATCGGCCACGCGCAGCAGGATCCGGCGATAGTCCGATTCTTGACGACCGGCGATGGCGGGCCCGGCCGCGGAGACGAGTACCTCCGAGGGATCCCGCCCGGCCTCCTCCGCCGCCCCCATGGCCACGCCTGTCTTTTCGGCGAAGGACTCGGGTGAGCAGACATAGATGTTGTATTCGTCGCCGTATATCCCGGCCAGCCGCGGGGTCTTGACTCGGCCTGTGCCGCCCACCAAGACACGCAGGTTGGCGGGGTGGGGGTGTGGATCGAAGGAGGCCAGTCGAAAGTATCTCCCTTCGTATGAACGAGCTGCCGGGTAGATGGCGGCCCGCAGGTATCCCAGAGCTTCTTCGAGCATCTCGTAGCGAGTGCTTCGATCCGGGTACGGCAAACCGAAGACCTCGAACTCCTCGTCCAACCATCCAGTCCCCAGACCGAGGACAAAGCGACCCCCCGAGATCTCGTCGAGGGTGACTGCCATCTTGTAGAGGACCGCCGGATGCCGGAAGGTGACCGGAGAGACAAGGCTGACGAGCTCAATCGACTCGGTCTCCGTTGCCAGTGCCGCAAGTTGAACCAGATGGTCGTATGCCGGCCTGTCAGGCTGGGAGCCCCGCTGGAGGTAGTGATCGGGCATTGAAAACGCGGCCAGGCCCCGGCTCTCCGCCCAATGGGCAGCCTCACGGACGGTCTCCCATCCGGCTCGGACCTGGATCGCAAACTGCATCGGTCCGCCTCAGCCTCGAGAGCGATCGACGGCGTGTCCAGACGTTATGTCGTCCAACAACACCCGGGCATGATGCGCCACGTCGAAAGTGGGGTCGAGGACCCGGTGCAGAGCTATTCCGTTGAGCGATGACACCAGAGTCTCGGCGCGGCGCTCGGCCTGCTCCCAGGTCAGTCCGGGCGATGAGCGATGGAGGGCTTGGCCAAAGCGTTCGACCCGTCCCTCATGATGTCGTAGGACCCTGGCGTTGAGATCGGAGTGGTTGGCTCCTGAGAGCGCGATCCGGATGTAGACCCTGGCTAGATCTCCCTCTTCCTCGAGGAAGCGCACATAGGCTGCCACCAGATCGGAGATCGTGTCGGTTCCTTCGTGCGTCGGGTCCGGGTCAACGGCATCGATCGCCTGGCGGACCACGGCCAGCACGGCCTGCTCCTTTGAGTCGAACAAGTTGTAGAAGCTTCCCGGGAGTACGTTGGCCTCATCGCAGATGGCCTTGATGGTTGTGCCCTCCAGACCCGATCTGGCGATTACGGCACGGGTGGCTTCGAGAATTCGATCACGCGTTTCGATCCCGGTCTTGTAACGCATCGGGTCACGCTAACCGGTCGGGAACAATGCGATTCCGTTGAGCGTTGATCAAATTAGAGTAGTTACTCAAATTACTCGAGAGGTGTTTGTGAGCCACTACAGATCAAACCTCAAGGACCTGGAATTCAATCTCTTCGAGGTCAATCGCATCCAGGATTATCTCGGCACCGGTGAGTGGGCCGACTTGGACGAGGCCACGGCGAGAGACATCCTCCACGAATTGGAGAGAGTCGCACGCGAGGAATTGGCCTCGTCATATGTCGATCAGGACCGAATCCCGCTTGTTCTCGAAGAAGACGGCGAGGTACATCTTCCCGAATCGGTCAAGGCGGGGGTCAGGGCGTTTCGGGAAGGTGGCTGGGATCGCCTGGGCCTCCCGGTCGAGATGGGCGGCATGCCCATTCCGCCCTCGCTGGCGTGGGCCGTTCAAGAGCCCCAACTCGCTGCCAACACCACCACCGCCTGGTATGCCGGAGGACCCCTTTTTGCCCGGGTTCTCTTCGACGAGGGCACCGATGAGCAGAAGGAGCTCGCCAAGGTCTGGATCGAGAAGGGATGGACCGGGACCATGGTCCTGACCGAGCCCGATGCCGGGTCGGACGTGGGGGCCGCCACCACCAAGGCGATCGACATCGGTGACGGAACCTGGCACATCGAGGGGGTGAAGCGGTTCATAACCGGCGGCGAACACGATGCTTCCGAAAACATCATCCATCTCGTGCTCGCCCGCCCCGAGGGTGCGTCCCCCGGGACCAAGGGCCTCTCGCTGTTCGTCGTTCCCAAGTTCCTCATCAACCCGGACGGATCGTTAGGCGACCGCAACGGCGTCTACGCGACCCACATCGAGAAGAAGATGGGTCTGAAAGGCTCGACCACATGTGAGCTGACCTTCGGGATGAATCAGCCTGCCGTGGGATGGCTGGTCGGTGGGGTTCACGACGGAATACGGCAGATGTTCCGGGTGATCGAATACGCACGAATGATGATCGGGACCAAGTCGATGGGCACCCTCAGCACCGGTTATCTGACCGCCCTCGAATATGCGAAGCAGCGTTACCAGGGCGCCGATCTCACCGAAGCGACCGACAAGACCGCGCCCCGGGTGCCGATCATCGCCCACCCCAATGTTCGCCGAAGTCTGATGACCCAAAAGGCCTACGCCGAAGGCTTGCGCGCCCTGGTCATGTACACCGCCTGGGTGCAGGACCAGGCGATCCTCCACCCCGATGAAGACAAATGGGAGCGCCGGTCCGATCTGCTCCTTCCCATAGTCAAGGGCTACTCGTCGGAAACGGCCTATGCACAACTCGCCCAGTCCCTTCAAGTTCTGGGTGGTTCGGGATATACCCAGGACTATCCGATCGAGCAGTACATCCGGGACACCAAGATCGACACGATCTACGAGGGCACCACCGGAATTCAGGCGCTCGACCTCTTCTTCCGCAAGATCGCCAGAGATCAGGGTGAGACGGCGGCCTCACTCAACGCCGAGATCACGGAGTTCGTCAAGGGTGGAGCCGACGAGGATCCCTTCGCGATCGAAAGGGAACGTCTGGGAAGGATGCTGGATGACCTCCAGGCGCATATCGGAAAAATGGTCGAACATCTGATGAGCTCGTTCGGAGACGACCCAGAGGCGATCTACAAAGCCGGTCTTCAGACCAATTCGCTGCTCGAGTCGATGGCGGAAGTGATCATCGGATGGAGGATGCTGGTTCAGGCCGAAATCGCCATCGGTCGGATCGACGACCCCTTTTATCGCGGAAAGGTCGAGGCGGCCCGCTGGTTCATACGAATGGTCGGTCCCCGAGTGACAGCTCGGCGGGCCGACGCCGAGATCGAGGACGGCGCCGTCATGGAGATCCCCGTCGAGTCGTTCTGAGCCACATGTGAGCTAGCCCCGGGTTGCTGCTTTCCCGCCTTTCCTCACTACCTTTTGTCGGTGTCGGGTCCAGCCGTGCTCAGTTTTGTCGCCCTTCTCATCGGGGTGCTGCTCGTCATTCTGGCTCTGATCGTATGGCAGGGGGCCAAGCGCCGCCCCGCCTACGAGCCGCTCGAGTACGTCGTTGAAGACGCGGTGAAACACATCGAATCCGGACTCGCCGAAGAGGGGGGCACCGGGCTCAAGAGGTCAGATATCCGGAGGATCCTGGAGTGGGAGGTCTTCTATCTTCAGGGTCTGGCCCAGGAAAAGCGCGGTAATCCCGTTGAGACGATCGCCGGCGGTCATGAGCTGTCGATCGAATACATCGTCGACCAGATCGCCAGCAAACACGGGGTGTCCTACCCTCGTTCTGACGTTGAGGATGTTCTGCGCTACGAAGCGGACTATCTGATGAAGATCGGCGCGATAGGCGAGCCGGTCGATCTCGGTGGAGGTGAAGAGGAGTGAATGTGCGTTGTGGGGCGTGTCGGACCCAATTCGAAGTGCCGGGTGCCGGCCGTTTCGCATGTCCCGTATGTGGTTCGGTCAACGTCGTCAGAGATGCGCCGGCGGCACCGACGTCTGTCGGTGGTTACCCGGCTGCTCCCGGCAGCGTCCCCGGAGGGGCGACGCCCCCGCCTCCTCCGCCTCCTCCGCCTCCGCCCAAGATCGAGTGCCCGGAATGCCGTTACGAGTTCTTCGTGGGTCAGATCGAGGTGGCGACCTGTCCCAACTGCGCCGCCGAAGTCCCCACCGGGCTCGAGCCGCCAGTCGAGAACGGCAAGTGAGTCGACTCGACAGGTTCTCCCGGTTTCGCTTCATCGGAGTTCGCGACACGATGCGCGTTTACGACTGCGACGACTCGGATCAGTTCGAGCAGCTCAAGGACCTTGTCAACGCTGAATCACTTGTCGGGGCAAAGCTGCTCCAGACGTTCGCTCCGGACACGCAGGAGGAGGCCAGAAACCGGGGCTTTCGCCCGGTCTGAAGCCAGATCTCCGGAACCACGGGGATCAGAGGATCAGTTCACGCTCCCAGACCCTGGGAAACCAGATCGCCGATCTTTTTACCTCTCCCGTGAAAGAAGTGGTCTCCCGGCGTGAGCAGCAGATCGATGGATTGTGCTTCGGTGTATCTGCGGATCGCCTCGATATCGACCAGCTGGTCGCGGGTGCCGACGATTATCCGCTTGGGTCCGGGAGGCAATTGGGTCGGAAGAGCCGCAGCGGCCGGGGCGATACCCACGTAGGGGAGGGCCTCGGGTTGGCCGGCCATCCAGCGGAGCGCCGTGGCTGCGCCGAAAGACCAGCCGGCCAGCGACACCGGGAGGCCCTTCGTTCTGGCGTGCTCGACTGCAGCCACGATGTCGAGTTGCTCGGCGTCACCATCGTCATGGATTCCGCTGCTGGAACCGGCGCCCCGGAAATTGAATCGCAGCACCGAGAATCCCCGTTCCACCAGACGGGTTGTGACCGAAATCATCAGCGGGGCCATCATCGTTCCGCCGTGCTGGGGGTGGGGATGACAGAAGACCACGGCCGAAACCGGCGTCTGCGGGGAATCCCAGCGCGCCTCCAGCGTTTCACCATCAGAAGTATTCAGTGAAAGCCGGTCTTTCATCGCAGAGCGAGGAAGAACCAGGCGGCTGCGGCGCCGACGATCACGAAGGCGAGAACGGCCGAAGCGATGAGGAGCCAGCGTGTCTGCATCGACGGGGAGAGTAACCGGAGGGGCAACTAGTCTCGGCCCGGAATTAGTACTGAAAGGTCAGATTTGTACGACATCGTCATAGTCGGCGGCGGTCCCGGTGGGTACGCCGCAGCGCTCTACGCCGCCAACTTCGGTCTCTCGGTGGCGCTGGTCGAGATGGAGCGTCCCGGGGGCACCTGTTTGATCCGGGGGTGCATCCCCGCCAAGCAGTGGCTGCACATCGCCGAGGTCTACAACACCGTGAGTCATGCTGCTGAATTCGGAGTGATCGCCGGGCAGCCAGACCTGGATTGGTCTGCCGCTCTGGCCCGGAAGAATCAGACGGTGGAGGGCCTCGTCAGGGGTTTGGGTGGACTGCTGAAGAAGAAGGGAGTCGAGGTCATCGAAGGCTATGGCAAGCTCGCCGGCGCGGGCAAGGTCCATGTCGAGACCGAGACCGGTATTCAGATCCTCGAAGCACAATCGGTGATCCTGGCAACGGGCTCTCATTCGAGGACGATCCCGGGCTATGAGATCGATGGCGTCAAGATCGTGAGTTCCGATCACGCACTCGACTGGCCCACCCAGCCGCGCAGCGTTGCCATAGTCGGCGGCGGGGTGATCGGGTGTGAGTTCGCCTCATTCCTCGCCGACCTGGGGACGGAGGTTCATGTCTTCGAGGTGATGGATCAGATCATCCCGGGATGCGACTCCGAGGCCTCCAAGCAATTGCAGCGGCAGCTGCAGCGGCGGGGAGTCAAGTTCCACATAGGCGTGGCAATTGACGCTCCCACCATCGGCGACAAGGTGACGGTGCCGTTCGGCGATGAGTCGGTGGACGTCGACGCCGTCCTGGTTTCTGTCGGTCGTGGCCCCAACACCACAGACGTGGGCCTCGAGACCACGTCGGCAAAGGTGGAACGCGGCTACGTGGTGGTCGATCTCGAGACGATGCAGACGGATCAGGCGGGGCTGTACGCCGTTGGAGACATCGTTGCCGGCACGCCCCAATTGGCCCATGTGGGATTCGCCGAGGCCATCAGCGCGGTGACCCACATCGCCACCGGGTCGACTCAACCTGTCAACTATGCGGCGATTCCGCGGGTCACCTACACCCACCCGGAACTGGCAGAAGTCGGGATCAACGAGGATGAGGCGATCGCCCGGGGGCTCGATGCAGTAGTCAGCAAACACTCTTTCAACGGGGTGGGTCGGGCAATCATCATCGGGGACAATCAGGGTTTCGCCAAGGTCGTTGCCCTGAGAGATGGCCCGATTGTCGGTGCCAGCGTGGTGGGACCACAGGCCGGCGAGTTGATTCATGAGCTGATGTTCTCGGTGGGTTGGGAGGCGCTGCCGGCGGAGGCCGCAGCGTTCATCCACGCCCATCCTTCGCTATCCGAGGCAGTCGGTGAGACACTGCTGTCGGCGTCCGGCCGCAGCCTTCACTGAGAGGAGTGAGTTTGTCGACCACGGTAACCATGCCCCAATTGGGTGAAACAGTCACTGAGGGAACCGTTCTCCGGTGGGCAAAGACGATCGGAGACAGGATCGTCGCCGACGAGGTTCTTCTCGAGATATCGACCGACAAAGTTGACACCGAGGTGCCCTCGCCCGTTTCCGGGACGGTGCTCGAGATTCTGGTGGAGGAGGGTGACACCGTCTCGGTCGGCACGCCGCTGGTGGTGATCGGCGAATCGGGCGAGACCTCCGGTGACGTCGCCGAGGAAGCTCCAGCCGTGGCGCCGATCACTTCCGAAGAGGTGCCGGTGACCCAAGCCGTCTTTGCGCCAGCTGCGGTAGGGGTGGAACCGGAACCGGAACCGGCTCCGGCTCCGGCGGCTGCGGTGACCGCACGGGAGGTGGAGGCCTTTTTCGCCGAGCCGGACGAATCAGAGGCCAAGCCCCATTTGCTTTCTCCAGTGGTGAGGAGACTGATTCGTGAACACGAGGTCGATCTTTCTCAAATAACCGGGACGGGCCAGGGGGGTCGGATAACTCGGAAGGATGTCGAAGCTCATCTGACGGAACATCCGGTGGTGACAGGCCCGCCCCCCGAAGAAGCCGTCCCGGCCGAGGCGGCACCCGCCGCCGCGGCCTCGCCCGAAGAGACGGTCGGCCGGGCGGTGGAGACCGCTCCGGCACCGTCGTCGCCCCAGCCTCAACCGGCGATGACGCCCTCACCCGGCGAAACTGTCGAACTGGATCGTCTCCGTCTGCGCATCGCCGAGAACATGATCAAGGCAAAGCAGACCGCGGCCCACGTCTGGACCTCGGTAGAGGTGGACTACGAAAGGGTGGAGCGGGTCCGCCAGAACCACAAGGCGCAGTTCAAGGCGGACGAGGGCTTCTCTCTCACCTACCTCCCTTTCATCTCTCGGGCGACCATCGATGCCCTGAAAGCATTCCCGGTGGTGAACAGCTCGTTCAACCTCGAGGAGAAAACGGCGACCTTCCACCGCAACGTGGATCTAGGCATCGCCATCGATCTCAACCAGGGTGGACTGGTGGTGGCAAGGGTGCGAAACGCCGATGGGTTGCGTCTAGTGGGGATCGCCCGATCGATCAGGGACCTCGCCGACCGGGGCCGCGATGGCAAGCTGGGACTCGACGATCTGACCGGTTCCACCTTCTCCATCACCAACCCGGGGCCATACGGGTCGTTCATGTCGGTTCCGATCATCAACGTGCCGAATGTGGCGATTCTCTCCACCGAGACGGTGGTCAAGCGTCCAACCGTGATTACGACACCCGAAGGTCAGGACATGATCGCGATCCGGCACATCGGCTATCTCGGGCTGTCGTGGGACCACCGGGTGTTCGACGGATCCACCGCGGTTCTCTTCCTCAGGAGGATCAAAGAGAACCTCGAGACCTGGGACTGGGAGCAGGAGCTGGCTTGAAACCACTGTTGAGGACGAGATGGCTCGGAAGGCTCCCCTACACCGAGGCCTGGGATCTGCAACGTGCTTTTCACGAGGGCAAGGTCACCGGTCGGACTGAGGACGACTATCTGCTTCTCCTGGAGCACCCGCCGGTGTTCACCATCGGACGCAACGGCGATGCCTCCAACCTGCTCGTCGATCGCTCTGAGCTGGATGCAGAGCTCCATCATGTCGACCGGGGCGGCGACATCACTTTTCACGGCCCCGGCCAGCTGGTCGGCTATCCGATCGTCACCCTCGAGGACCCCAAACAGATCGTCCCCTACGTCCGCAGGCTCGAGGAGGTCTTGATCCGGACTCTCGCCGACTTCGAAGTCTCGGGCTGGCGTGAGGAGGGGTTGACAGGTGTCTGGACGGCGAAAGGCAAGGTGGCGGCCATCGGCGTCCGGGTGTCGCGCCGGGTGAGCATGCATGGCTTCGCCCTCAATCTCGACCCGGATATGGGCTATTTCTCGATGATGAACCCGTGCGGGATCACCGATCGCTCCGTGACGAGTCTCACCGAGTTGGCCGGCCGGCGGGTGACCCTTGAAGAGGCAGTAGAGGCCCTGATCCCTCACTTCGAGGAGGTTTTCGGCTACGGCGAAGCCGAGACTCAGCTAGCGGCTTTTTCCCGGGGCCAGGGTCGAGATCGGCGTTTCGAGGTCGACCGCCTCCTCGAGGCTGGGACTTTCAGCCCCGACAAAAGGGCCGAGCAGCCGGTGCTCCTGAACGGGCGCCTGCCCGGCGAGCCACCCCGACCGGAGTGGATGAGGGTCACCGCCCGCCTCGACGGTGACTATCTCCAGCTGAAGAAGATGATGCGCGGTCTCGAGCTGAACACGGTGTGCGAGGAGGCCAACTGCCCCAATATCTACGAGTGCTGGGGGATGGGCACCGCCACCTTGATGATCCTGGGGGACAAGTGCACCAGGGCGTGCTCGTTCTGCAACGTCACCACCGGCAAGCCCACCGAGTACGACGTGTTCGAGCCGTTCCGCGCCGCAGAGGCCATCGAGAAGATGAATCTCAAACACGCCGTCATCACCTCGGTCAACCGTGACGACCTCGACGACGGGGGAGCGGACATCTTCGCCCGGACCATCATCGAGACCCGGCGCCGGTCGGCGGGTACCGAGATCGAGGTTCTCATCCCCGACTTCAAGGGGGATCGAGAGGCGTTGCAGACCGTTATGGACGCCAGACCGGAGGTGCTCAACCACAACACCGAGACGGTGCTCCATCTGCAGCGGGACATAAGAACCTCGGCCAACTACGGGCGCTCGCTCGCCCTGCTGTGGCGGGCCAAGATGATGAACCCGGGCGGTCTCACCAAATCGGGACTGATCGTCGGGATGGGAGAGGACCGCAACCAGGTGCTGGGAACTCTGGCAGACATGCGGGCTGTCGGAATCGACATCATCACCATCGGCCAGTACCTCCGTCCCACGGCCAGGCACCGGCCTATCCATCGCTACGTCCATCCCGACGAGTTCGCCGAGTACAAGCGGTACGGTGAAGGCCGGGGGATACCGCACGTGGAGTCGGGTCCGCTGGTGCGCTCCAGCTATCACGCCAGGGAGAGCCGTGAGGCGGTTCCGGTGAATATCGGGTCTCGATCGAACTAGACCGATGTGGACCTGTCCCGAGTGCGGGCGGTCTTTCGCCAACAGGAATCAGTGGCATTCCTGTGTCGATCTGATGGTGTCCGACCATCTCGTTGGGAAGACGGACCACGCGATAGCCATCTACCAGGCCATTGTGGAGGGGCTGGAAGCGTGCGGGGAGTTCCGGATCCATGCTCAGAAGACGCGGATCGCCTTCATCACCAGGATGACCTTCGGCGGTGTGAGTCTGGCGAGGAACTGGGTTGATCTCTCCTTCATCTTGCCCGTCCCGGTCGACGATCCCCGGATCCGGAAGCTGGACCTCTTCGGGCCGACCAGCTGGGGGATGGTTGTCCGGCTGACCCGGCCGGAGGAGGTGGACGGGGCCGTGCGCGGCTGGCTGTGTGAGGCGTGGCGGAGGGGCAATCAGGAGACCCTCGATCCGAAGGCTGAAGTCACACCTTTGACGGGGAGTCTGCTCGCCGTGTTTCGCACCGGTTTCAGGGCCAGGGTCGATCAGATAGACGGGGAGCCCGTTGTTTTCTTGCCGGGATACGTGGCCGACGCCCTCGCCATGGTCGACTGGGTGACGACCAAGATGGGCGGTGTGGAGGACCGGGCAGTGTTGAGTCGGGTCGGCGGACGGGCCTTTGTCGATGTGCCTCCCGGAACCGGTATCGGAGTCGGGGAGGAACTCGACGTGTTTCTGGGGCCGGCCGATTGGACTGGTCGGAGCTGACCGATTCCCCAATCAGAGGAGTGCCCGGCTAATAGGATGCCGCCGGATGCATGCCCTCGACGGACCGGTTCTCGCCTTTCTCACACTGCTCGCCCTCGCCGGGGCGATGAAGGTCGCCAGGCCGGCGGCCACCTCCGGCGCACTCCGCGCCGCGAAGCTTCCGAGTTCGATTCTCGTCGTCCGCGCCCTAGGGGCGCTGGAAGTGGCCGCAGGTGTTGTAGGAGTGGTCACGGGAGACGGACGGGCAGTGGCGATGGCCGCCGTTCTCTACGGAGGGTTCGCCTGGTTCGTTCTCAACGCCATCCGGAGACATCTTCCCATCAGCAGTTGCGGCTGCCTGGGCGCCGCCGAGACGCCACCGAGCCTCATTCACGTCACGGTGAATCTGGTCGCCATGACGGTGCTTTCTCTGTCGGCCATCACCTCTATCGGGCCCTGGGGTGGAATGACCGGAATGCCTGTCCGCGAATCTGTGCCTTTCGTGCTTCTCACCGGCGTCACGGTCTACCTTCTCTATGCGGTCATCACCGTCCTGCCCCGCCAGAGGTCGCGCCGACCTGTATCAGAGTCCGGTAAGACGCCAGAAACGCTCGTCAATTCGTGAGCAGGACGCTGGTGAAGAGAGCCTCCGGGCTCTTGGACCGCCCGGTGAGTCGGCGAGGTTTCCTCCGTCGTCTCACCATGGGAGCCACCGCCCTCAGCGTTGCTCCTCTGACCTTCCTCTTCAGACCGGTCACGGCCCAGGCGGCCATCTGCTCTTGTTCCGGATCGAACTGTGACTGCGGCGACCTGTGCTGCGACGGGTACACCGAATTCTGCTGCTCGATCTTCGGCGAAAACGTCTGTCCCTCGGGAACCGTCCCGGCCGGCTGGTGGAAGGCAGACGGGGCCGGCGTCTGCGATGTGGGAGGGACCCCCCAACCGCGTTATTACCTCGACTGCAACATCAGCGATTGCGGGGCCTGCGGATGCGGTTCGAACGGCATTTGCTCCGGAGATTGCCAGGATCCCCACACCTTCGGATGTGGATGCGCCAAGGGTGATTGCCATCTCCGGAAGTCGTCCTGCACAGGTTTTCGCTACGGCCAGTGCAACCAGAGCATCGCCTGTGTCGGACCGATCGTCTGCCGTGTGGTCACCTGCACCCCTCCGTGGATCTGGGACGAGAACTGCACCACCACCTCGGCGACCGATGACAACACCCGCTTCCACAACGCACCCTGTCTTGGCACCCCGACTCCGCTGCCGACAGGGATCCCGGTCATGGGTGATTGGACCGGCAGCGGTCGTGACACACCCGGCGTGTTCGTCGACGGACGCTGGTATCTGAGACGGGCAGACGGAGGCCCCGAAATCGTCTTCACCTTCGGGAACCCCGGCGACCTGCCCGTTGTGGGAGATTGGAACGGTGATGGAACCGACACGCCGGGGGTGTTCCGGAGGGGCGAGTGGTTTCTCCGAGACTCCAACAGCACCGGTGTTGCCCACCATTCCTTTGGGTTCGGCGATCCCGGGGACACCCCGTTTGTCGGCGATTGGAACGGTGACGGCATCGACATGCCCGGGCTTTACCGCCGCTCAGACGGACGGGCCTATCTTCGCAACACGCACACCACCGGCGTCGCAGATACTGCTTTCTTCTTCGGCATAGCCGGTGACCTGCCGATCGCCGGAGACTTCAACGGCAATGGCCGCGACACGGTGTCCATCTATCGACCGTCTGAGCAGAGGTATTACATCATCAACCGGCTTGGTTCCAACGACCGTGGGCTGGGCCTTGCCGAGTATTCATATCAATATGGGGCTCCCGGCGACACGCCGCTGATCGGTGACTATGACGGTGACGGGACCGACAGCCCTGGGATCTACCGGGCAGGTTCCTGGTACCTTCGCAACTCGAACTCCAGCGGCGTCCACGACATCTTCATTCCCTGATGGCAGCACTACAAGTAATCGAAGCCCTGGCGATCCTGCTTCTCGGCGTGCTCGTCGTGGGGCTGTTGCGAAGTCACGCCGACATAGTGAGGTCGCTTCACGATCTCGGTGTCGCGGAACCAGGGTCGTCCAATTCGACGTCCGGGGTCAGTCTCCGTCCCAGGTTGAACGAGAACCCGCCGGCCGATCTGGCGGGTCAGTCGCTCTCCGGGTCTGCGCTTCAAATAGGAGTCGGCGGGAACTCCGGCAAGACACTTCTCGCCTTTCTCTCGTCGGGCTGTTCGGCGTGCATGGGGCTGTGGGAGGAATTTCGACAGGCTGATCCTCTTCATGGAACTGCTGATATGAGATTGGTCGTGGTCACCAAGAGCCGGGAAGCAGAGAGCCAATCGCGTCTGATGGAGTTGGCCCCGCCGAAGCTCACCCTGATTCAGTCGACCCAGGCATGGGAGGACTACGGGGTCCCGGTTTCTCCTTACTTCGTACTCGTCGACGGAAAGCGCGGGGAGATTGTCGGGGAGGGCTCGGCGACCTCATGGACACAGGTCCGCTCATTGTTGGGACAGGCGCTTTCCGACGCAGAACTTCGTTCCCGGACAGATCGGTTGGAAGGCGAGCTCGCGGCGGATGCCGAATTGCGGAAAGCCGGGATCGGGAAAGGTCATCCCAGTCTTTACCCGACCACGCCCCCCGGGGGCGACTGAATCATGGGCGGCTCCGCAGTCTTTGTCGTCTCGGCCGTTTTTCTCGCCCTGGCTTCGGGATGGAGGTCGACCTGGTCGCCTTGAGGCGAATCGATGCTCTCGAGCATCAACCCGCTCGGAGAGCGGGCTCGCGGCCAGAAGTTCGGTCTCACCGCAGTCTGGTACTTGATCGGCTCCGCCCTGGGAGGCCTGGTCATTGGGGGCCTGAGCGGTTGGGTCGGGGTGTTCATCCCGTATGGGGATGCCGGGTTGGCGGCGGTGGCGGTGTTGTGCTTCCTGGGGGCTATTGCGGACCTCACCGGTCGGCGATTCCCCTCGATCCATCGTCAGGTGGACGAGAACTGGCTCACCAGGTATCGCGGTTGGGTCTACGGCGTGGGATTCGGTTTCCAGCTCGGCCTCGGTGTGGTGACCATCGTCACCACGGCCTCGGTATACGTCTTGATCGGCGTCGCGGCGATAACCCGCTCCCCGGCGCTCGGAGGCCTTTTGGGGATGGTCTTCGGGTTGGCTCGGGCGGTGGTGATCGCCATGGTGATGCGAGTGCAAGACGCCCAGAGCCTGAGGGACGTGATGCGCCGGCTCCAGCCACGCTTGACCGCGGCGACTGTGACAGTCTTCCTGGCTCAAGCGGTCACCGGGATCGTGATCATGAGTTTCGCCCTGTGAAAGCAAGCAAATGCCGCTGAAATCACACGGAATCGACGTCGATGTCCCGCGTGGCTGGGACGGTGAGATCTATCGGAGACCGCAGCCCTTCACCACCCAGGCAGGCTCGACGTCTGAGACGAAGCCCGTTGTCCACCTTGCCAACTTCCCACTTCCGGCAGAACGCGGGGATTTCGGCTCGAACGCCGTCGAGATGATGTCGGCAGACCACGTCCTTGTGGTGCTCTTCGAATACGGTTCGGGATCGGTGGGATCCACGTTGTTCTCCACTGTCGGACTGCCCGAAGTTGCTCCCGAGGATTTCGCTCCCCACACGCTTCAGCGCCCGCTTCCCGGTCAGTCGGGCGCCCAGTACTTCTTCACGGTGTCGGCCCGAGCTTTCTGTCTCTACGTCGTGCTGGGTTCTCACGCACGACGTTTTCAACTTGTGCCCGAGGTCAACCAGATACTGTCAACCGTCCGCCTGGATCCGGCCGCCTGAGTCGTTCCCATTCATTGAGGTCGCCGCTGGCGGTCACTGGTCAACACAAACGAGTCCAGCTGTTCCCCATCGCTCGCGATGACCTCGACCCGGGCCAGGCCGCCAGTCTGGCTGAGGGCGAGAAAGTGATAGCTGGCTGACGCGCTGAGCGAAGCGGGATGGTTCGCCGGGCACGTCGAGGTTTCGT
>JBFHXF010000031.1:0-17523 GCA_041599115.1 Acidimicrobiia bacterium | reverse complement strand
TTGTCGAGTCGGCTGTTCGGGATCGCGCCGACCGGATCCCGGTCAACCCCGAGACGGGTGTGTTCGACCGCTATCCGATGCGCATGGCCGACGGGCTGGTCGAAGTGTGTTCCACCAGCGGTGATCGAGGCTCGGTTCCGCCTCAGATAACGGTGCATGCCGACCTCGAGGCGCTGATGACCGAGAACTCGGGTGTGGCCGAAACAGGTCTCGGATCGTTGCTGGCCAATGAGACGGCGAGACGTCTCGCCTGTGACTCGGTGGTCGAGTGTGCCGTCTTTGATCAGGGCCGGTTGGTCGGTGTGGGTCGAAACACCAGACAGATCCCCGGGTGACTACGACGGCAGCTGCATTTCCGAGACGGAGGCTGCCGGTTCCCTGGTTGTGGCCGAACCCCATGGACCCACGGACATCACATCCAACATTGGGCCGACGGTGGGCCCACCGACCTGGAGAATCTCGTTGTTCTCTGCGGGTCTCACCACCGATTCGTCCACGAGCATGGCTGGATGATCGAAGGCGATCCCGAAAGCCGGCTGGTATTCCGAAGACCCGATGGTCGGGCGTACCCACCGGCGCGGCCTGAGCTGCCACCTCGCCTCAAACAGTTGGTCAGTATCTAGGGGTAGCCGCCCCCGCCATCACGCTCTGTCGAATCGACCTCCTGTCCCCCAACAACGCCCACTCATGCGATTAACTGGGTGTGCATGCTGCCGTACTACCCACGTCGTCGATGACTGACGCAGACATCCCGGTTGTCGCCGCCGCCGAGCCATTCGAGTCTTTCTTCAGCCGTGAGTACAGATCTGTACTCGGGCTCGCCGCCGTCCTGACCGGCAGTGTCCCCGCGGCCGAGGATCTGGCACAGGATGCGTTCATCGCCACCATGAAAGACTGGGAGAGGGTGGCCAGGCTCGACAATCCCGGTGCATGGGTGCGTCGGATCGTGGCCAATCGTTCGATTTCCCTCTTCCGACGGGGAGTATCCGAGGTCAAGGCTTTGGCCAGGCTGACCAGAATCGATGCCCGGCACGAGGGCTTGGGCGTCGAGATCTCACTCGATGTATGGCGGGAGGTGCGCCGTCTTCCGAAGCGCCAGGCGCAAGTCATCGCGCTGACTTATCTCCTCGATACCCCGCGTAAAGAAGTGGCGACCATCCTTGGGTGTTCCGAGGAGACGGTGAAGACTCACCTGGAACGGGCTCGGGCACGTCTGGCGACCCGTCTTTCCGATCACGGAGGTGAAGCATGAACCCCGATGACCGTCTTCGTCGCGCCGCCTCCCGGCTCAATGCCGAGTTGAGCCGGATGCCTGTGCCCCGTCCGCCGAAGAAATCGAAAAGGCCCGCGTTGGCGGTCACTCTCGGAGCAGTGGCGTCGGTGGCGGTCATCTGGGGCGGGGCAGTCATGCTTCGCACAGGAGGTGGTCCCGTCCCCGTCGGAGGAGACTCCACTACAGCCGCCACTACTGCCACCACCGCCGGCGCCAGACCGAGCTCCACCGCATCGACTACAAGCCTCCCGCCGGAGCCCGGCCTCTATCGGGGAACCGTCACGGTCATCGATGAGGGAGACAATCCGGTCGTCTGTACGGTTGTCCTCGATTCCCTACCACCGCAGTGTGGCGGTTTGCCTCTGGAAGGCCTCGATTGGTCCGATGTTCCCTGGGCCGAGACTGCTCAGGGCGTTACCTGGGCCGACATGAGCTTGGCGGCCACACTCGAAGATGGCCGGCTGCGGATAGTCGAACCTCCCGGACCGGCAGAGCCGAAGGCGGGAGAAGAGGTTGATTTCACCCCGCCGTGCGAGGCGCCTTTGGGGGGATGGGTTTGGATCGACGGACCCAGATCGACCGACGTCGATTTCCAACGAGCTATGGAATATGTTCGGAGTCAGCCCGATCTCTCGGCCGCATGGGTCTACAGCCTGATCGATGATCCGTATCTGGCGGATCAGACCGGTCGCCAGGAGGTCGTCTTGGTCGCGGTCTTCACCGGCGACACGACCGCGCATGAGAAGGCCATCACGGCCTTGTGGGGTGGTCCGCTGTGTGTGTCCCAGGGAACCACCAATGCAGCCGACCTGGCGAAGATCCAAACCGAGCTGACGGATCTGGTGCAGGGCGGGTCGGTCCCGGGCATATACGGTTTTGGGTGGTCGTACGCCGACGACAGGCTTGGCAAGGTGGTGCTTGGCGCCATCATCGTCACTCCAGAAGCCCGCCAGTGGGTGGCGGGTCGGTATGCCCCTGATCTGGTCCGCTACGAAGCGATTCTCCAGCCGGTCGACTGACCGGTCTAGCCCGCCAGGGTCTTTTCGATGATGTCGATGGCGTGGTGAATATGGCTCTCGGTCGTGCGGCGGTTGAGAATGGCGAATCTGAGCACGAAGCGTTCCTCGATGGTGGTGGACGAGACGTGAACCCGGCGGTCCTCATTTATCGCCTGCATGGCAGCCCGGCCGACGTCGTCGTCTTCGAATCGAAACGCGACGATGGAGAGATCGGGTTTCCATGGAGTCTCCAGACCGCTGATACCGCTGAGCCGCTCGTAGGCGACTTCGGCCAGGTCGAGGCTCGAATCGAGCGCATCCCGGAATGCGGCGACACCGTGGAGCTGGAGTGGCAGCCACACCTGCAGGCCCCGATTGGGACGGCTCAATTCGGGTCCGAGTGAGGCATTGTCACGCAGACCCATGTACACGTCGTCGGTGAGGAGATAGGCGCCGCGTCCCCGGTTGGCATCGACGAGATGGTCTTGGTTGCGGACCAGAATGGCCCCGACTCCGAACGGGATGGAAAGACCCTTGTGCGGGTCGAGAACGATCGAGTCGGCTCTTTCGATACCCTGCATCACGGCTCGGCCCCGCCGGGTGAGCTGGAAGAACCCGCCATAGGCGGCGTCGACGTGGAACCACAGCTTCTGCTCCTCGGCCAGGTCCGCCAGTTCACTGAGATATTCCACGGTGCCGGTGTCGGTTGTGCCGGCCGAGCCCACCAGGAGATAGGGGATGAGCCCTGCGGCGCGATCGTCGGCGATCAACAGGCGAAGCGAATTCAGATCCATGCGCAGTCCGGCATCGACCGGAACGATCCTGATCTGGGATTCACCTGTTCCCACCAGATGGGCGGCTTTGGACACCGAGTGATGGGTGTGGGAGGTCACGTAGATGACCCCTCGGCCGAATTCGAGGCCCAGCCGAGCGGTGCGTGCCGCGGCTATCCCGGTGAAGTTGGCCATCGAACCTCCGGAGAGAAGCTGGCCGGCGGAGTGCTCGCCAAATTCGAAGAGAGACAGCATCCACTTGACCACGCCCGCTTCGATCGCAGCCATCCCGGGCGCGGCGCGGGTGATCCCCGTGTACCGATTGAGACCGCTGGCGAGGAGATCCGCGAGGGCTCCGGAATAGAGACCGGCGTTGGGTATATACGACATGTGCCCGCCCGAGGGGTGATAGAGGCCCGACTCGCCGGCGTCGTCGACGTCCCGGAGAATCATCTCCAGGGGGCGGCCGGTCTCCTCTGGCGGCCTCATCAAAGCTTCGATCAGATCCGGCGCGATGTCGTCGCCTAGAGCGGGCATCTCCGCGGCGTTCTGATGCCACTTGTCGAGGAACGAGAGGATCCCCGCGGCAAGCTCCTCGCGCTGGCTCTCATCCGGTTCGAGTGGAATCGACATCATCTTCAAGGTAACAGCGAAGCGGCAACTCACGCATCGACGATCCGCTCTACGATCCTGTCGTCCGACCGAGGAGAAAAGTGCACGAGGACTATGACCGGCTGAGGCTTCTCTGGCCAGACCATCTCGGCCTTGCACGTGGGAAATACCTCCCCAAGGAACGCGCCGAGCGTGGAACCGCCCACTGTGTGACCTTGTTCTCGTTGGGCTTCGATCGTGAGATGTATCCCTGGGACGGCTCGATGTTCTGGAAGGGCCTTCCCGATTGTGACGCGGAATTCGATCCGGCTCATGTGCGTCGTGGTTGGGAGGAGCGCACCGCAGTGGTCATCCCGAGACTGACCCGTCAGGGCAGCCCCGTTCCGTTTACCCCGCGAAACGTTCTCATCGACGCCATCGAGGCCTGGCGGGCCCACGGAATGACGCCGAAGGTCGGTCTCGAACTGGAGGCCTACCTCTTCGAGCCGGATGGCGCCGGCGGCTGGCGGCCGATCTCGACGCCGGGAGCGTTTGTCTATGGCACGGGTATGGCGGTCGATACGTCGGGGACGATTGACGAGGTCATGTCAACGGCCCGGAAAGTGGGGTTCCCTCTCGAATCGGTCAATTCCGAGTACGACAACGGCCAGTTCGAGTTGACTCTGACCTATGCCGACGCCCTCCAGGCGGCTGACGAGGCGTTCCTGTTCAAGGTGATGGCTCAGGAGATAGCTGTCAGGCGGGGTTACCGGCTCACCTTCATGGGCAAGCCCATAAATGGCCGCGGCGGCAATGGCACCCACGTGAATCTCTCTTTCAACGACAGCGAAGGGAACAACGCCCTCTACGACGAGACCGCAAATGACGGGCTGAGCGGCTTTGCCCGATCAGTGATGGCGGGAATGCTTCATCATCACGTCGGCTTGACAGCCCTGCTCGCCCCAACCGTCAATGCCTACAAGCGTCTCCAGCCCGGCAGCCTCTGCGGGTACTGGGCGAACTGGGGTTACGACCATCGCGGAGTGACTGTGCGGGTCCCTCCCGCCCGTGACTCCGGTACGAGGCTCGAGCACAGGGTCGGCGACGGCTCGGTTACCCCCCACCAGGCGGTGGCCGCCGTCCTCACCGCTGCCCGGCTCGGATACGAGAAAGGATATCCGCTGCCCGACGTCGAAACCCTCGACTGCATCGAGAATGCTTCGACAGATATTGTCTGCCCGCCCTCGCTCAAGGAGGCCCTTGACGCCCTCGAGGCAGACACCGACCTGGTCGAGGCATTCAGCCCCGCCTTCGTCGAGGGATTCGTCACTGTGAAGCGTGCCGAGTGGCACCGATATCAGAGATGGACGACCGACTGGGAAATGAACGAATACTTCCCCTTCCTTTGATGCAGGGATTCCTCTTCCCCAAGACCCCGGAGGGCCGGTCATCGCTGATCCCGGCACCGCCATGGCATTACTCCGGAGAGATGCTCACCGTCGAATACCGAACCGATCCTGCACGTGTCGAGGCCCTTCTCCCCGAGGGTGCCTCTCTCAGCGCTGACGATCCCGGAGCGGTGGCGCTGATCTGGGCCGATTGGCAGAGCTGTGGCGACGACTTCGCGGAGATCCTCGACCCGGTCCGGGCCCAGTACAAGGAGTGCTTCGCTGTCATCCGATGCCAGTATGCCGGCCGGATCTGGAGTCGAAGTCCTTACATCTGGGTGGACAAGGATTTTGCCATGGTCAGGGGCTACCACCAGGGCTACCCGAAGAAGCTCGGGGATATCTGGATGACTCGCCCGATAACCGTGGGTAAGGCCGGCCCGCGTCTGGAGCATGGTTCCAGATTCGGGGCAACATTGACTGTCGCTGGCCGACGGATCGCCGAAGCTCGCCTCACCCTGACGGGTCCTGCCTCAGCGCCCGGATTCGTCAACGGTCATCCGATGCTGCACAACCGAGCATGGCCGGCAATCGAGTCGGATGGGTCGCAGTCGATGGATGAGCTGGTGACAATGAGTGGCTATGACGGGGAGCTAGCCGACATCTGGGCGGCCGAGGCCGAGGTGCAACTGTTCGAGGCGCCCACTGAGGAGATCGCCGCTCTGCAACCAGAGGAGATGATTGGCGGCTTCTACCACCGCGTCGGAGTCTCCTGGAAGGGGGGCACAACCCTCGAGCGGTCGACTGCGCCGGAGATCAGGCTCGACGAGGAACAGGTCTAGGTCGGGTCCGGGGAAGGGGCTCGTCGCTCCATCGAGAGAAGTCGTCGGGCGAAGTCGAGCACCCAAAGTCCGCCCGCCCAGGCGGCGAGGGAAGTCCACCCGACGACGAGAGCCAGCCCCGCGACGTTGGCGAGGGTCAGCGGGATCCAGGCATTGGCGTGAGTTCTCTCGAGGTTCCTCCCAAGTCGTGGTGGGGGCGCTGTCAGCACTGGCACCAGGTAGGCGAGCGAACCGAGGAGGATCTGGCCGATGCCGGCGACCACCACTGCTCCGGTCATGGCGGCAAAGTGCGCCTCGGGCGACCCGGCCGCCAACCTGGCCCCATCGACGGTTGCCCAACCGGCCAGCCATAGCGAGCCGGCCGTGACCTGGTAATAAGGCAAACCACCCTTCCGGCCACTCAGACCGAGCCGACCCACCACCCCGGCCAGGACGACCAGCAGCGAGGCGGCGGCAAGAATCGACCCGACACCCACTGCCGTGGCGCCGGCGAATAGCCCCACGGCTATCGAGGCAACGCCGGCTACCGCCAGCCACAGCCCCGTTCGGATCTCACGCCCCGACACAGTCTTGTGATGGGCAAAGGTCGCCAGGATGGTGGGAAGGGTTCCCACGATCGTCAGCCCCAATAGGCCGATCAGGTTGAGATGAGAGTGGACCAGGCGAAAGGCCTCATACCGGGTTCCGGCCAGCCCCATGCCCATCAGCCCGCCCAGGGTCACTCCCAGCGCACCCGATGCAATGGCCAGCAGATAGAACCTCACCGAGAAGTCGAATCGGCGGAGCAGGCTCCTTCGGACGGCGTCGATCAGGGACCGGCCCAATATCGCCAACCCGGTCACCACGCCGATAGCGCCGATGCCGACCAACCAGTGCCACCTGGCAGGCATCCCGATCAGAACGGAACCGATGCCAAGAGCCAGGGTCCAACGCTGCCAGGCGGCCATAACCGCCGGTGGAGCGGGCGCCGCCGACCAGGTGATGGTGAAGAGCTGAGTCGCACCAGAAATAGCGAAAAGCATGGTGCCGGCCAGGAAGGCATGGATCGGGCCCCACCACGAGTCGCCGGATGCGATCACGACCACCGCCCAAACCACCGAAGCGAGCCCGAAGACACCGGCAATGGTGAAGGCGACCCCGGCAATCCGATGCGAGTCGGTCACCCGCCGCCGTCGACGACCGTCAACCGTCATTCTCGAGGCGGCTTGGCGATCAGCACGTCACATGGCGCCAGTTCCAGGGAGCGCATGCTGGTAGAGCCGAGAAAAGTGGAAGCAAGGCGGCCCCGTCCCCTGGTGCCCAGGACCAGGAGATCCGCTTTCGTCTCAGCGCAGTAGTCCACGAGGGAGTCAGCCGGGTACCCCTCAAGATCCACCGCCCGCGTGCCCGGCGGGGCGGTTCGCATTATCTCTGCTGCCGCCTTCCACACCTCGCGACGCTTGACTTCGGCGAGATCGGTTGTGTTGATGGTCACATTTCCCGAAAGATGGAGGATGGCCGGAGTCACATCACTCACTTGGACCACGTGCAACTCGGCCTTCCTGGCTGAAGCCTCTTCAATCCCGCGTCTGAGGGCGACCAGGCTCTGGGCGCTGCCATCGATCCCGACCACCACTGTCGCCATTAGAAGTTCCTTTCGACCTTGTCTCGATTCTCACGGACGGGCCAAAGTGAAAAAAGAGTCGAAAGACCCCGCCCAACGGATCCGGCCTTCAACAAACCGAACCTTCGCTGATTTGCATTGTCTTGATGTCGGAGTGGAAGTCGAGGGCATATTCCCCGCCTTCCCGGCCGATACCCGATATGCCACATCCGCCAAACGGGGCCGTCAGATCCCGCACGAGGAAGGTGTTGACCCACACGGTCCCGGCTCGGATCGAACCACCCACTCTCTCGGCGCGTTCCTCCGAACCGGTGTAGACGATGGCGGACAGGCCGTACTGGGTTGAATTCGCCAGCTCGATGGCCTCGGACTCATCCTGGAATGTCTGATAGGTGAGCACAGGCCCGAAGACTTCTCTCTGCACGATTTCGGAATCGTTGGAGACGGGCGCGATCAGCGTCGGTTCGTACCAGAGACCGTCCTGTTTCCACCGTTCTCCGCCCCGCAGGATCCTGTCTCCGTGCCCTCGGGCTCGTTCGACAAAACCTTCGACCCGGGCCAGGTGGTCCGGGTGGATCATCGGTGAAATGGTGGTCCTGGGATCACGGCTGTCGCCGAGGACGTGGGCGTCGGTGAATCCATTGAACAACTCCAGGAAATCGCTGGAGACGCTCTCTTCGACCAGCAATCGGGTGCCGGCGAGGCACACCTGGCCTGAGTCGTCGAACTGAGCCGCAGCCTTTCTGGCAGCTGCCTCGACATCGGAGTCGGCAAACACCAGCAAAGGACCCTTTCCCCCCAGTTCGGCTGTGAAAGGAACGATGTTGTGGGCGGCCGCGACACCTATGAGACGCGCCGTTTCCGGGGAGCCCGTGAATGAGATGCGCCTCAAACGGCGATCGGAGACGAGCGCGGCGCCAACTTCCTCGCCCAGCCCCTGGACGATGTTGAGGACGCCGGGTGGGATCCCGGCTTCTGCCACGAGATCGGCGAGCACCGATGCCGAGAGTGGCGCCCATTCAGCCGGTTTCAGGATCACCGTATTGCCGGCTGCGAGCGCCGGGGCGATCTTCCAAGTCGAGAGAAGCCAGGGGGCATTCCAGGGTGTGATGATGACCGCGGGTCCCGCCGGCATCCGGATCACCTGGTTGTCCGTCCCTTTGGACGTCCAGGTTCGACCCTGGTACTCAGCTGCCAGGTCGGCGTAATTCCGGAAGTTCTCCGCTCCACGATGAATCACCCGCGCTTGGAGGCTCTCCAGGAGCATCGCCATGTCGACACACTCGACCATGGCGAGGTTGTCGATGTTCTCGTCAATCAGATCTGCAAGGCGGTGAAGCTGTTCCGCCCTCTGCTTCGCGGAGAGGGTCGCCCAGCCCGGCCATGCCCTTTGCGCAGCAGTGACCGCCAGATCGGCTGTGATCGCGTCGCCTCTGGCGACACTGGCGAGTTTCCAGTCCCAATCGAGGGGTGATCTGACGTCGAATGTTGCATCCGAAGGGACTCTCCGTCCACCGATGAAGTGATCCGGTGACACCTGGACGTCCGATATTTCGTATCTCGAAGATGGCATTTCCAGGGACCTCGTGGAAATCGTTGGCGATCCAAAGGATAAACTCTCCAACCGACCCCGTTATGCCCAAGGCACTCAACACTCACGATCCCGAGGAGGTACTCGAGGCAGAAAGGGATGTGCGAAGAGCGCTGGGTGGAGGGGCCCTCGACTTCGAGGCTTTGATGGCCGTGTCCAACATCTACCGGGCAGCCAACGCCATCAGGAATCGGATGGAGAAAGAGGTGCTCGGACCCGTGGGCTTGAGCTGGGGCGGATTCACCATTCTGTTCGTTCTGTGGGTCTGGGGAGATCGTGAGACCGGGGAGCTGGCAGAAGAGTGCAACCTCGCAAAGGGGACCCTTTCGGGCATGCTTGCCACCCTGGAAAAGGGCAATCTGGTTGTCAGGGTGAGGCATACCGGCGATCGGCGGCGGGTGGTGGTTCGGCTCACCGAGGGGGGGCGTCGGCATATCGAAGAGGTCTTTCCATCCTTCAATGCCCATGAGGCCGCGTTTACCTCGAGTTTGGCTGGAGGCGAACGCAGGGAACTGGCACGACTGCTGAGGATCGTCACCGCCACCGCCGACGGGCGACCGCTCGTGGCGGGGTCTGAGTAGGTCCGGTAGGATCTCGATTCTTCCCAGCGGTTCCGAAGGAGTAAGTCCCATGGGTGAAGTCGTAGGCGCAGGTCTGATCAGTCATGCTCCGACAATCATGTTCGACGAGGCGACCCGGCGTGAGCTGAATGACGGCAAGGAGATCTCCCTGGTCCCGGGTCTGATCCGGCTGAAGGAGGAAGTTCTCGGACGGCTCCGAGCCGACACCATCGTGATCGTCGACTCTCATTGGTTCACCACCGTCGAACATGTCATATCTGCGCATGAGCGAAGGAGCGGGAGCTTCACTTCGACCGAACTGCCCAGGGGAATGGCCGGAATCCGTTACGACTATCCGGGCGATCCCGAGCTAGGAGAGCTGGCTGCGGTCCTGGGCCAGGAGCTGGGCACTCCAACTCACGCGACCCACGACCCCGATCTCGGCGTTTACTACGCCACGATCAACCTGGTCCACTATCTCCGATCGGAGGAGAACGTCGTCTCGGTTTCAGTCGTTCAGACCGGTGAACCAGACGACTTCCTCACGATGGGCGAGGCGATCGGAGAAGCGGTTTCACGATTGGACCGGAGGGTCGTGATTCTGGCGTCCGGCGGGATGAGTCATCGGTTCTGGCCCCTCAAGCAACTCGTCAAGCACGAGGCATCCGATCCTGTCCACATCATCACGCCAGAAGCCCGAGCCGCAGACGAAGAGCGCATCGATGCGATGTTGGCCGGCGACCATGCCCGGATCGTCGACACGATGGACGATTATTTCGCCTTCTCCCCGGAGGGAGGTTTCGGCCATTATCTGATGATGCTCGGAGCCATCGGTGGCCGCGATTGCACCGCCCCCGGCGAGTTGTTCTCCGACTATGAGAATGCCACCGGGACCGGCCAGGTCCATGTCTGGTTTGCCCGTCCCGATAAGGGATGGACCGGCTGACGCCGATCTGGACACATCTCGTGCCAAACTCTTGCGAGTGGCCATAGAAACCAAGCCCGGCATGGCGATCGAGGGTCTGGAAGCCTTTGCCTCTTCATTCGACGCCCTGGCTCTGCCCGACGACCCATGGGCCCGCTCGACACGTGATCGGATCGTCCGCACAGTCCGCTCTTATCTCATCCCCAGGTTATCCGACCCTGGAAAACCCCTGACGGTGGTCTTCGCCGGTCCAACAGGAGCGGGGAAATCAACTCTGATCAACAGTCTCGCCGGAGCCGAGTTGAGCGCGACGGGCCCCCTCAGACCCACCACCCGCTCCCCGCTCATCTTTGCCGCGGCCGACCAGGCAGATGTGCTCGGCCACCTGGGGGGAATCAGCTGCGATGTCGTGGTCGGAAGAGCTCCAGTACTGCGCGAACTGTCATTGGTGGACACGCCGGACATCGACTCGACCTTGGTGGATCATCGCGCCATGGCCGAAGCTCTGATCGATGTGGGCGACATTGTCGTCTTCGTGAGCTCTGCCCTGCGTTATGCCGACCGGGTCCCCTGGGAGGTTCTTCGGAGAGCCCGATCAAGAGGCGCCCCGATCATCTGCGTTCTCAACAGGGTCCGTCCTGATTCGGGTGGGGCAGCGCACGATTACCGTCGGTTGCTCGAGAGCGAAGGGCTCGGCCAGGAGCTTCTCACCATCGGTGAGCATCATCTCGAGCCAGCCGCCTACTCGGTCCCCTCCGGGTCGATACGAGACCTGAGGAAGAGATTGATGTCCGAGATCGCCTCCCGCCGTCTCGGAGCCGATCAGATCTGGAGACGGGTGATGGCGGCAACCTGTGACCAGGCCTTGGAGTTGATCGACCTTGCCGAGGAATACTCGGCTCGCACCCGACTGATCGAATCCGAGATGATCTCCCCATCCGATTTCGCCGTCCACCTCGATCTGGGCGAATACCCGCCCGGCAGCTTTCCGGCCGACCAGGCTCTGGCACTGGTTGGTGGATCGCGCCGCCGGATTCGACGATGGGCAAGAAGATCGCTACCGCGGGACGCGGTGTTGGCCTTGGAGCGAGCACGACTGACAGAGGCGGTGATTGCAAGTGCCGATGCCTCTCTCCGCAAGGTCGCCCCCAACTCGGGAAAAGCTCGCGGATTCACCAAGAGCCACCACGAGATGGTGCGTGCGATCGTCGAAAGCTGGGTTGGCGCCCCGGCCGGGACCTCAATGCCAGTCCGGGGCGTGGAGGATTCGGCAATCGCTCTACTGGTCAGAATCGCTTCTGTGTCGTCTTCGGAGTGGCCGCGCATCATGCTGGAGTTGTTGGTGCCCGGCGTGGAGGTGTCGTCGGTGGCAAGCGAACCGAGAGAGACCTTGCGGATGACGCTCCTTCCGGCCTATGAGAACGTCCGTCGTCAGGCCTTCGGACATCTTGCACCTCCGGCAACCTCTGAAGACATGAATCTGGCACGGGCCGCCGTCACCGGGGTGATCGCGAGGGTCTCCTTCGCAGATGCGTGATCGAATCATCGACCTCCTCGAGAAGGTCGATCTTGCGGTCGCCGAGTCGGTAGGTGTTGTTTCTCCCGAGGATCTCGGGCCGATTGCAGAGGCGCGAAACGAGATTCGGACCAGACTGGCCTATCCCGATTCGATTCTCGTCGCCGGCCTGGTGGGGGGAACCGGGTCGGGGAAGTCGAGCCTCCTGAATTCGCTGGCCGGCGAGGACGTCTCAGCTGCGGGCGGGCTCCGGCCCACGACGGGAGAGCCCGTTGCCTACCTCCCGGAGACGCATGCTGAGGCCATGGCGGGCTATCTCGACCATCTCGGTGTGCGCCGCAGGGCTTATGGTGACGGGATCGAGTGGCTGTGTCTCCTCGATCTCCCGGACACCGACAGTGTCGTGGTCGATCATCGGCACCGGGTCGACACCCTCCTCCCCGTTCTCGATATCATCATCTGGGTACTCGATCCGGAGAAGTACCGGGACGCATCTATCCATCATGAGATCTCGCGTCTGTCCGCCTACCAGGATCAGTTCTTCTTCGTGCTCAATCAGATCGATCGTATCCCGAGCCCCGCTCTCGCCGACCTCGAGGCCGACCTGGCAGTGGCTCTCGACGAGGACGGAGTGATTTCTCCCCGTCTGTTTCTGACCGCTGCCAACCCGGCGGCGGGGCCACCAATCGGCGTTGAGGCCCTGGCGCGGGGCCTCGGGGTGGTCAGCGTGGATAGATCGCCCGTCTACAAGAAACTGCTGGAGGATCTGATGACAGCATCGACCACCTTGATCGGTGTCACCTCGGGTGCCAGGAGTCTGGATTTCGAGCAGCGCTGGGCCGACACGATCCTGACCATCGCCCCCATTCTGGAGAAGGGACGGACGTCGGAGGCGATATACGTCATTGCTGAACTGGTGGACGCGCTTGCCGACGAGTCGAGCGACGAGACCAGTGCCGAACTCCGCAGAATCTCTCTCGGAGTGCCGGATGTCTTTGCGGGGGCCTTTGCCGATGCGGCCGCCCCGCCGGCGACAACCCGCTGGTGGCGGCGCAGGGATCTTGCGGCGCAATCAGCAGGCGGCAGCCTCTCATCGCAGGAGGCCGCCTTGGAGGAAGGAGTGGCCCGACCGATACGTCGACTCCTGCAGCAAAGGGCGCGATGTCACGCCGCCATCGCCAGTTTCCATCTGAGCCTTCTCGATGTCTGGCGGCATGTCGAGTGACCCTTCCCGGTTCGGGAAGGCAGCGGGGTTACCCTTTCTCAGATGAGTGAGTCAGATCTCTCCCGGCTTGTCGGAAGCGCGGTGGTGCTGGGCATCACCCTTCTCGCCTATCTGATATCGGTGAGGCTCGGTCAGAGATTCGTGAAGCGTCTCCAGGGAAAGGGCGCAGAGACGGGAGCCAGGGCCGTCACATTGTGGTTGATGATCCGGCGGGTGATCCTGGCCGTACTCGTGATCACCGCCGTTCTGATGGTGTTCTCCATCTGGGACATAACGCTCACCCCCTTCATCGCAATGGGCACCGTGATCGGGGCGGCCGTCGGCTTCGGCGCCCAGGATGTGATCAAGGATCTACTGGCAGGCTTCTTCATCCTGGCGGAAGACCAGTATCACATCGGCGACACCGTCAGCATCGCCGGTACAACCGGGACCGTGGACGACATTCAGTTTCGGGTGACAGTTCTCCGGGACTACGAAGGCAATGTCCATTTTGTTCCAAACGGACAGATAACCGTGGCGTCGAACTTCACCAGCATCTTCTCTCAGCCGGTTCTCGACATAGGTGTGGCATACGGGCAGGACGTCGATGTTGCCATGGATGTGATCCTCGATGAGCTCAACTCGCTGGCCGCCGATCCGCAGTGGCAGGCCAAGATCCGGGAACCGGCAGAGATGCTCGGTGTGCAGAGACTGGGTGATTCTTCAGTTGTGCTTCGAGCCCGTCTCACCACGATTGCCGAGGAGAGATGGTCGGTCCGGCGCGAGGCCCTGCGCCGGATAAAGAACCGTTTCGATCTCGAGGGCATCGAGATACCGTTCCCTCAGGTGACGGTGCATCAGCGCTCCGACTGAGGAGCCACCACTTCGAGCGAATCGGGGAGCCACTCGACAACGCCTCCGTCGGCCAGACCGAGGGACTCGCCATCAGCCTGGGCGGCAACAGGGGGATCGGCCTTGACCGTGACGCGGCTCACCCCCGTCCGGGTTTCGAATCCCCGAACATTCGCCAGGTCCTGTCCGGCGAACACCGTGACCGCCACCTGGGGAATGCGGCGCCGGGGGAATCTATCGATGGTCAAAAGCGTCATGGGCTCGGGTGTTCCCGGGGCGAGTCGCAGCGGTATCTTCCCGAAATAGGTGTAAATCGACCTGAATTGGATTAGCGCCGCCATCGACATGCTTGTCCCCCCGTCGGCCACGACCTCGAGATGGGGCTTTTGCCTGGGGAATTCGGTGAGCGCCACCCCCAGTGTCGTGTTCAGGTAATGCAACGAGCCGAAACGGTATTTCCGGTAGGGGTCCTTGTCGGCTTTCGCCACAACTGCGGCGTCCAGCCCGAAGCCACAGGCAAACAGGGCATGGTGGACGGTCTCGGTGGCTCCCCGTGAGAGTCGCATCCTGGCCACCCCGACTCTTGTCGAGTCGGCACCCGAGGTGAGCAGACGAGCTGCCCTGGTGGGTTTGGATGGAATCCCCAGTATCCGGGCTATCACGTTGGTTGTTCCAACAGGGATGATGCCGAGGGTGGCGTCGGTCCCGACCAGCGCCTGGGCGACGTGATGAACCATTCCATCACCACCCATCGCGACCACGATGTCCACCCCGGAGACAACCGCCTCCCTGCTTTTCTCCATCACTTCTCCGGCTGATCCCGGCCAGACCGCCTCCACTTTCGAGACCCGGTTCAGGGCGGCCATGACGTCGCGATGAGAACCGCCGGTGAACTGGGAGGCTGCTGGGTTGGCGATGACGGTTATCCGATGCATCCGATCGCGAGAGTACCGCTGTACCCTGCCTCAGCGTGAATGAGTCAGCATCCCTCTACACGCTCGTGGCTGGAGAAGGTGACGGTGCGATGCTTGGCCTTGCCGCCGGGGATACGGCCGGGGGAGCTTGGGAGCTGGGGTACTCGGCTTACACGGAGCAGGCCACCATCATCGCCTACCACCTCATCGAGCACGGGCGGCTGGATCCCGCCCTATTGATCGAATCAATCCGCGAGTTGGACGGAACTCAAGGAGAGGACCCCGTCTATCGAGCCGAATCCGCTCATTTCCGAATCTGGCTCGACCGGGCAGCGGCCGGCAGAGCCGTGGCCGACGCCGAGCCTTCGATCGACCCGGGTCCGCGATCCGTGCCGCTCGGTGTGGCGAATCGCCGTGATCCCGACAAGCTGGTGACCGAGGTGATCGAGCTGGGACTGTTGTTCCACAGCGATGCCCGCACGGTCCTCGCCGGTGGGGTCGTGGCCTCAGCCGTTGCCGCGGCTTGTTTCGGACAATCGGGGCGTGATTTGATAGGAGGCGTCCGTGAGGCCGCGGAGTTGATCGCCCACGAGCTTCGCGGGCAATCCGCGGTCATCAATAGTGAAGGTCTGAGCCCGGCATTGGAGGACCTCAGCGCCTTGGGGGGACTGGTCGGAATCACCCGGGGCGAGGATGCCCTGAGTGCCGTGGGTGGAAGCCCGGAGGGGCGGCCCTGGGAGCTCATGATGGCGGGTCTTCTCCTCGCCGCCCCCGTTGCCGAGCGTGATCACCTCCCGGTGGAGCAGGCGGCCCGGATCGGGGGGAGCGCTCTCGGGGGCGTGGTCGGCGCCATCGTTGGGGCTCGAGTGGGCATCAAGGCCTGGCCCTGGCCATTCGCCAATGACACCTGGTTCGCTGAGATCGGCCGCCGAGTGGCCAGAGGTCCGTCCGAGACGAGGGATCTTCCCATTCCGTACGCCGTCGAACAGCACCTCATGTCGGGGGAGAGTCCGGGCTTCCACTGAGGGTCAATTGGTCCTTCGGCTCCCAGGTGCGCGTCGAGTCGTCGACCTTGCGAAGGACCCACCAACCGGCGGCGATGAAGACCATGAGTGCTGCCATTGCCAGCCGCCTGGACAGTCCGAGCCCATCAACGATCAACGCCCAGACCAGCGGTCCCAGAATCGTCGCAAACCGACCCACGGTTGCGTATAGCCCATAAAACTCACCCAGATGCCGGGGTGGCGATATCCGGGTCATGACAACCCGGTCGGCCGCCCAGGTGCCGCCAAGCGCCAAGCCCCCGACAGCCCCGATCGCCCATGCCAGATTGCCGATGCCAGTCATGGCTGCGGCAATTCCCGAGAAGATGCCCAACAACCACAAGACCAGCACACCCCTGAGCACCCGCAGCGGCCCGAGACGCTCCACGATCCGGCCGGCCCCCAGCGCGCCAATGATGGCGGTGGTGATCGCCAGCCCTAGCAGCAGGGTCACAAATGAGCGATCGAGGCCGAGTTCCTCGATCACGAAGATGGTCAAGAACCCCCCGATCAAGGTATTGATCGCGTCCGTGTACAGGAAACGCCCGGCCAGGAAGCGGAGCATGTCTGGATAGCGGGAGGCAAGTCGCCAGGAGCGGGCGATCTGCAGAGGAATTCCCGTCAACCGCGGCAGTGGGGCGTTGTCGCGTCCCGGCCGTTCCTGGATGAAAAAGAAGGCAGGGAGGGCAAAGAGGAGAAAGCCGAGGGCAAGCGTCCGGAAAGTGGCGCCGTATGACCAGCCCAGGACGTCGAGTGTGACCACTCCGATAGCGAGGCCCAGGAAAGAGCCGAAGTACCCCACGCCAACACCGAGTCCCGATATCCAGCCTCGATTCTCCGCAGTGCTGACATCGACGAGCAGGGCGTCGTACACCACGGCGCCGACGTTGAAGCCCACCAATGCGATACCGAGGAACACCAGCGAGGCGAAAGGGGACCACAGGGTCAGGGCGGCTGTGCCGGCAACAGCGACAATGGTTGTTCCGATGAGGGTGGGGACCCTGGTGCCTCGCGCATCACTGCGGGCACCGGCCCACGGAGCGAGGAAGATGACGGCCACCCCGGCGGTGGCCTGAGCGAAGGCGAGGGCCGAGTCTGGTTGACCGATGGATTTGAGCCAGTCGGGGAAATAGAGGCCAATGACGCCCAGCGCGAAGATGGTGTTCGCCAGGTCATAGATGACCCACGACCCGACCGACCATCGGGAGTCACGCCGACGATCTTGCATCTCAGAAAGTTACGGCTACAGAGATGAGCTCCTCGCGACCCAGAAGACCGGCGGCGGCCTGGAGGGCTCGCGAAGACTCCGAGAGAGGGAACTGATGCGACACGAGGTCGTCGATCCTGGGATCGGTCTCGAGTTGTTTGGTCGCCCATTGGTAACCGATGCTGCTGGCCCCAATCGCTCCCTTGACGGTGAGCTGTTTGGCAATCAGGACGTCACTGAAGA
>JBFHXF010000030.1:0-18001 GCA_041599115.1 Acidimicrobiia bacterium | reverse complement strand
GCCAGCACCAATACAACCAGACCGGTGATCCCGAAAAGAGCCCGGGTCTGGTCCCCCTGGCTCCTGACTAGTCCAATACTGACCATGTGGAACTCCCTCCTCCCCGGTGGTGGAACACTACGGCATCGGGCGGCTCGCTGCAGCGGTGAACTCATCGCCAGACGGCGCGGGGAGTCGGCGACGGGCGATCGCGGTCTAGATCGTTTCCCCGCTTAGCATCCTCGCTCAGGTGAACAGACCAGCCGAGCCGCCAACCTGTCGCGATGCCACCATCGTCACCGGTTTCATCCTGACATTTGGCGTCGTCCTCTTCGCCATCGGGCTGACGATGATCAACCGCAACGGTTGCTCTGGATTCTGTGAGACGGCCGGTTTGACCTTTCTCTACGCCGGGGGACCGATTTCTGCGGTCCTCGGTGTGTTCTCCGACACTGTCGTGGCCGCCTGGCCGGTGGACGTGACCGTGTGGGTCATCGTCGGCTTTGGCGTCAGCAGATGGGCCACGAGCCGGGGGAAGAGGCCGCTGGGAGTGGCTCTGGTGGTGGTGTTGCTGGCGCTGCTCTACGGACTAGTCCTTTCGCAGTTCGTGGAATTGACCGTGTGACGATTCCCTGTGCCACCTAGCTTGACCGCCAAATGCACACGATCTCGATCAGAAACACCTTGGCCCTCGCCCTGGCGGCGCTTCTCCTGATGGCGGCCGTGTCCAGCGGCTCTTCCGTGTTCCGGGCCGCGGCGCCCGGTCAGGATCTCGAGCCGGTCAATGGCGCCGGGGAGGTAATCCAGCTGCTTCAAGGGAGCCGGACCATCCTCTGGACCACATTGGGTGCCTCGGTCTCTTCCGTTGTCACCCTGGGTTGGCCCAGCGCTTCTAACGGGTCAGAGCTGGGCGGCGCCCTGGTGATGGAGATCCCCGCCGACGGAAGCGCCGGCGTCATCGACTTCGGGGAGAAGCCGATGAGTGCCACCTTCGAAACCGCGGGCTAAACCCCGGTGTAAAGGTCGAGATCCGGCTCCTCGAATGGGCCCACCGCCCCGATGACCCGCTCGACGGTGAAAAGATCCCGGGCAACCGCCTGCACATCCTCGAGTGTGACCTGATCGAGTTTCGCCAGGCGCTCGTCCACCGACAGATGGGGCATGCCGGAGAGCTCATCTCTTCCCAGCCGAACCATACGGCTGTTGGAGTCCTCCAGCGAGAGGGCGAGACCACCGCGCATCGAACCCTTGGCGCGCTCCAGTTCGGCCTCGGTGATGCCCTCGGCCACGACTTTGCTCAGTTCGTCGATGATGACGCCGAGCGCGGTGTCGGTCTGGCTTGGTGTCGTGCCGACATAGACCCCCCATCCACCGGCGTCGTTGTAGGCGAGACGGAATGCATAAATGGCATAGGCCAGCCCTCTTTCCTCCCTCACCTCGCGGAATAGGCGCGAGGACATTCCCGACCCCATCACATGATTGAGGATCTCGAAGGCCCATCTCCGCTCGTCCGATCGTTTCAGACCCTTGCCACCGATCACGAGGTGAGCCTGCTCGGTGTCACGAGAGGTCAATTTGACCTTGCTCGCCGAGGCGGCTTCGGCGTCGACGTGATCGACTCCGTCGCCCCCCCACTCACCGAATCTCGCCTGGACTAGATCCACGAGAGCTCCGTGATCAACCGAACCGGCCACGGCTATGACCATGGAACGCGCCCCGTAACGACGCTTCCAGTACCCGGCAATGTCGTCCCGGGACATGGCGGTTATCGAGTCTTTGGTACCCAGGACCGGCGCCTCCAGCGGATGCCCGGCGAAGAGCGCAGTGGTGAAGTTCTCGAAGGCGACGTCGTTTGGGTCGTCTTCGTTCATGTTGATCTCTTCGATGACCACATGTCGTTCTGCGTCGATCTCGTTCTGGCGGAAAGCCGGACGCTGGATCATCTCGGCGAGGACGTCGAAGCCCGTTTCCAGGTCCTGGTCGAGGAGTCTCGTCCAGAAACAGGTGCTCTCCTTGGAGGTGAAAGCGTTTGACTCTGCGCCGATGGAGTCGAAGATCTCTGAGATCTCCCGCGCCGAGAGGTCTTCGGACCCTTTGAACAGAAGATGCTCGAGGAAGTGAGAAGAGCCCTGCTCGTTGGGCAATTCGTCTCGGGTACCGGTGTCCACCCAGCAGCCAACGGCTACCGAGCGGACCGACGGCATCGTCTCCGAGATCACTCGAAGGCCATTTGGAAGGGTGGTCAGGTCGTAATGCACGGCTTGGATGCTACGGCCTGGACAGCCATAGCAGCACCCGAGCTGACGAAAGTAGTTCGCAGGCGACCCAAGTCATGAGACAATGAGTGGCTATGCGCGGACGCGACCAGACGTTTCTGTCGGATCTCATCGGGCCCGAAGACACCGCCATCGAGGCGGTGGTCAGCCGATATCAGCGGGTCGCGCCGGCCATCACCAGATTCGCCAGATCACTGTCCAAGAACCCCAATTTGCGGGTCCGTCTCGGTTCGGAGGCCGCCGCGGGTGAGGACGAGATCGTGTGCGACCCGAGGATCTTCCAGGCGGCATATCACCGCAACGCTCCGGTGACGCCGGACGAAGTGGCCCTGGCATCGGCGCTTCACGAGGCGATGCATCTCGTCACCACCAACCTCGACGAAAAGCGGCTGCTACCCGATGACTGGCCCGTCGATGGTGAAGGGGCGGTCGACGAAGAGGTCGATCTGCTCACGGCGCTGGAACACACCAACCGCCCGGTGGCTGAGATCCTGTTCTTCTCACTCGAAGACGCTCGACAGGAGCGGCAGGGCCTGGAGATGTACCCGGGTGCCCGGTCGGTCCTTGCCGACCTCTACACATCGGCGTTCGGCCAGGCGGTGTCTCGCTCTGGAGCGCTCAGCCAGTTCGTACTGGGTTGTTTCCTCCTGACGGGTGGATACGTCGAACGCGATGTCCTCGAAAAGAGTTTCGATCCCCGCGCCGCCGTCGCCATCGACGACGGCTCCGCCCAATGCGGGGCGGCTGCCATCGCCGACAACCCCTGGCAGGTGGCACAACTTGCCCTCGAGCTGGAGGCCATAGCCCGGGCCAATCGTCTGATAACCGAGATCCCACAATCGGCTTCCAACTCCCAGGCGCAGGTCATACGTAACAAGGACGCCGAGAAGGCCGCCGAAGGTACCGACATGGTGCGGTTGATCTCTCCGATAATCGCCGACGCCGACTCGTATCAGGACACCAAACGCTCGGCGACCGCCCGATCTGGCGCTTCCGACCGCAAGGGACCCTCTGAGGTCGCGGACGATGCCTCGACCGACCAGCTGCTCCTGGTGAGCCAGTCTCCCGAGGTGTTTCTCCCCATTGGCCAGGGGGGAAAGCTGGTGGTGGCTCCCATACCGGCAGCATTCGCCCGGTTTGGCAGCGAAGGCCTGAATTCGCTGAAAGATCGCTCCAAACTCTGGGAGGTGAGCCAGAGACGCGTCTCGGGCGAGCTATTCCCTCTCTTCGCGGCCAATCAACGACGTGGGCTTCGTTCAGGTTACGACCAGGGTGATGTCTCCCCGCATGCGGCGATGTTCATCGGGGCCGGGCTGTACCAGCGCCTCTACGAACGACGAAGCGCCCGGACCCGCCGGACATACGCCGTGTCTCTCCTGGTCGACGCCTCGGCCTCCATGCTCAGCCCCGGGAAGACCCCTGGCGCGAGCACGTCGTGGGCCATGCCTGCAGCACTCCTCGGCGCATGGACAATGGCCCATCTCTGCGACGAGTTACAGATCGACTTCGAGGTCGCCATGTTCAACCGCGGCTTTGCCGCACGCCGGGAGGACACCGAGAGCAGCTATCGGCGCAACCGTTCAGCGGCGATAGCGGGGTTGCGGCAGACCCACGGAACCGCTGCGGATCGTCTCACGTCCACGGTGAACCACTATGTGGTCAAACCGTTCGAGCGACGCTGGCGGGATGCCGAGCCCGCCCTCGCCGGCCTCTTCTACACCGCGGCAGAGCCGCGGAGTGCCGCCGCTCTGGCCCGCCGAGACCCGGTCAACGCTCCGCCGGTTTCCCTATTCGAAAAGGCCGCCAATGTGGACGAATTCAATCTGATTCATGCCGCTGAGCGGATGGCACGTCTCGGCTCCCAGGTTCGGGTACTGATGGTGTTGGCCGACGGGATGACCCGGGGTTCGGTCGAGGCTCTGCGGAGGTCCGTCGAGGCGGTCGAGGCGGGGGGAACCACCGTCATCGGGATCGGAATCGGGGACCACACCGTCGACGTGGCCTATCGACGACACGAAGTGGTGGTGAAACCCAGGGATTTGACCAGGGCCATGATCGGCGGCACTCGTGGCGCATTGCGCCGGTCTCTGGCCATGTACGGAATGGACACCTGGTGGTTCAGGGCGTCAGAAGTCATAAAACAAGAGGAGAGATCAATTGCCTGAGACCTATCTGTTCGAGGACCCGACCGGGGAGGGGAAGCCGATCGAATTGGAGAGATTCGTCATCGACGGCGATCTCTCCGATGTCGACCTGCGCCATCGCAAGATCCCCCAGCCCGATCCTCATTACGTCGATCTCGGGATGCTCTATCGGTTCGCCCAGATCGAGAAGGCGCGTCGCGACGGCACCGCAGGAATGGTTCCGCTTCACGTCGCGGTGCGGGGGCACATGGGGACGGGCAAGGACCACGACATCGAACAGTTCGCCGCCGTGATGGGTCTGCCCTATTTTCGAATTCCCCTCACAGGGGAGGTCAGAGACGTGACTCTCATCGGTTCAACCCGTCTCCACGGGGACGGCAAAGGGGGCACCGAGAGCCGCTGGGAGGACGGGGACATCACCCGCGCCCTGCGCGGCCCATCGCTGCTCAACCTGTCGGAACTGAATGCCGCCGGCGCCGAGACGCTGTTCGCACTGCACGGCCTGCTCGACCGTTATAGCGCTCTCGACCTGCCGACGGGCGAGACCGTGTTCCTACGGGATGACGTCCGGGTGTTCGGGACCATGAACCCGACCGATCTGCGCGACTACGCAGGCACCCAGACGCTGAACAAGGCGTTTGCCGATCGGTGGGTGATATGGGAGAAGAGCTTTCCCGGCAGCGAGAAGATCGAAGAGATGCTCAAGACCCGCTATCCGGGCCTTCACGCCGATTATGTGACGGCGATAGCCCGTCTCTCCGTCGAGGTGAACGCCTCGTTCGAGGCCCGCGACGCAGATGTGAGGGTCGAGACCCCTATGTCGCTGCGTTCGGCCCTCGACCGTCTTCCCACAGGTCTTCTCATCTACGCCGACCGGACTGATCCGCTACGCCACGCCTGGGAGGAATTCGTTTTGCCCCATGTCGACCACTTCGACCGGGACCACTACGAGACGGTGTGGAATGCCGTGGTCAGAAAAGGACCGACGGTCCGCCCCTACTGATCGTTCACCACCAGACCCCGATTACCGTCCTGGTCATGCCCTACGACCTCGGGAACCCCGAACTCGATGCCCGGCTTCGCGAACTGGTCGCCACCGCATCGGACAACGCCAACCAGGACCTGATCGCCGAGCTGATGACGACCGCATTGAAGATGCACCGGGACAATGCCACCCGGGCGGACCTGAAGCTGATCAACACGGCTCTGAAGGAGATGCGTTACTCGAATCTCGTCTTCTCCCGCCACAACGAGCCGATGGTGACCATCTACGGGTCAGCGCGTCTGCGAGAGGACGACCCCAACTACACGCTCACCGAGCGGTTCGCCGGCATGATGGCTGCTGAGGGCTGGGGAATCATCACGGGAGCCGGACCGGGGATCATGGAAGCTGGAAACAAGGGGGCCGGTCTCGCCCACTCCTACGGGGTCAACATTCGCCTCCCCTTCGAATCGGATGCCAACAAATACATCGATCCCTCCAAGACGGTCAACTTCAAGTACTTCTTCACCCGCAAGCTGGGATTCGTCAAGGAAGCCCATGCTTTTGTGATGTTGCCCGGCGGATTCGGCACGCTGGATGAGGCATTCGAACTGCTCACCCTGATCCAGACAGGCAAGAGCGACCTGCACCCCATCGTGCTTCTCGAGGCGGAGGGAACCAGCTTCTGGGGGCCGATCATCGACTTCATGAAGGAGCATCAGCTGGGCAAGCGTCTGATCTCCGGGTCCGATCTGTCGCTGTTCTTCCACACGGTGAGCGCGGAGGCCGCCAGGGATCACATCAAGCACTTCTACGCGAATTACCACTCGCAACGGTATGCCGGTGGCCGGCTCGTTTTGCGGCTGGTCCATGGGCCCGACCCGCGGCAACTCGAGGAGATAAACGAGGAGTTCGCCGACATCGTCGTCGAGGGCCGGATCGAGGCAGCGGCCCCGGTGCAGGCAGAGATCGACGACCAAGACGCTTTGGAGTGTGAACGAATCGCTTTTCAATTCGATCGCCGGCAGTTCGGGAGACTGAGACAGTTGATCGATCGCTTGAACACCGCAGCCGCTGCCCCGGAGACATTCCACTGGCCCGAGCCGATGACCGAGGAGCACGCCGAGAGACCCTGGTAGGGCCGATTCCCCTGGGATTAGCGCGATTGTCACTACTACAATTGGGAGGTGCGCGATATCCTCTCCGACCTCGTAGCCGAGCAGCAATTCCTCGACCAGTCACTGCAAAGGATCCCCATCAAGATCTGGGACATGGTCACGCCATCGAAACCCTGGACCGTTCGCGACACGATTTCCCACCTCGCCGATTTCGAGGAGCTCGGAGCTGACACGATCGCCGGCGGTGACCGGATAAAGCGGTGGCAGACCGCCTCCGATCTCCGCCCACTTCGCAAGGAAGCGACAAAGAAGGGGCGCACCATGAGACCCCAGGACGTGATCGAATGGTGGCGCGGAGGTCGCGCCAAGGTTGTCGAACCTCTCTCTCATATGGCGGCCACCGACCGCATCGAATGGATAGCAGGCGATATGAGCGCCCGCACTTTTGCCACATTCAGGCTGATGGAGACCTGGATGCACGGTCTGGATATCTACGCAACCTTGAAGCTCGAAGTCGAGGACACTCCCCGTATCCGTCACGTTTGCTGGCTTGGCTGGAAGACCCTGCCGCATGCCTTCAAGCATGCCGGTGAGGACTACGAGCCGGTTCGGGTCGAGGTGATCGGCCCCGGTTACGCCAAGTGGATCTACGGACCCGCCGACGCGGATCAACTCATCAAGGGGTCGGCATCGGACTGGGCACGAGTGGTGGTGCGGCGGATCGACCCGGCGAAGACACGGCTGAAAGTGACCGGGGAGTACGCCGAAAAAGCCCTCCAGGTGGCCAAGGCCTATCTGTGAGTGACCTCCCCCACCTGGTGGGGATGGTCCATCTGCTTCCATTACCGGGCGCGCCCGGCCAGCGTTACTCGATCACTGAGGTCATCTCGACCGCGGTCCAAGACGCCAGGCTTCTCGCCGACGCAGGATTTCCCGCTCTGATGATCGAGAACTACGGCGATGCCCCCTTTTTTCCCGACGAGGTCCCACCGGAGACGATCGCCTCGATGTCGGTTGCCGTCCAGGCAGTGGCGGAAGCCACCGGGCTCCCTACCGGGGTCAATGTGCTGAGAAACGACGGCCTGGGCGCTCTCGCCGTGGCGGCGGCAACCGGAGCCAGTTTGATCAGGGTCAACGTCCTCACCGGTGTGATGTACACCGACCAGGGCGTGATCACGGGAAGGGCGGCCGAGATCCTGAGGAGAAGAGCCGTTCTCTGCCCCAGTGTCGAGATCTGGGCCGATGTGATGGTCAAGCATGCGACTCCGCCGCCCGGAACCGATCCGGCCCGGCTCGCCCTCGATACCCTGAACCGGGGCGGCGCCGACGCGCTCATCGTTTCGGGTCCCGGCACCGGGGTCCGGCCCGATCAGGCGATGATGGCCTCGATCAGCGAGGCCATACCGGCCGGAACACGTCTGGTGGTCGGCTCCGGCGCCACACCGGGCAATCTCGATGCGCTCTGTGAAGTTGCGAACACCGTCATCGTGGGATCGGCCATAAAGATCGGCGGTGAGGCGGCGAATCGTGTCGATCCGCAACGCGCCCTCGACTTTGTTCAGAGGGCGCGTTCACATGGTCTGCTCATCTGATCAGTCCCGTCCGCCGGTCGCCAATCCACCTCTCAAGATGGTCTTCCACGCTTCCGACAATTAGCTAGTCACCAGTTGGGTTTTGATACGAAAGACCCATACAGTGATCACGGACAGTGACGAGACTGCACTGTGGGTTATGCAATGAGAGACCTGCCAAGAGACATTCTGATCGAAGTGATGGAAGACGTGATCGAGGATCTACACGGTCATGTCCATCGCGTCGCCGATTTGGCGGTCGACCTTGGGACCGGGCTCGGCCTGCCGCAGGCAGATCTCGATCGGCTCGGCCTGGCGGGTGTTCTCCACGACGTGGGCAAGATCCACCTCGACCCGGCAATCCTGGGAAAACCAGGACCACTCGACGAGAACGAGCGTGAACTCATGCAGCGTCATCCAGAACTCGGCTTCGCCATGACTCGCAATCGTCTCGACGCGAAAGTCGCCGAGGCGATCCTCTACCACCATGAGCGATTCGACGGTGGCGGATATCCGTTCGGGCTCACCGGCAGCGAGATCCCGATTCTCTCCAGGATCGTCCTCGTGTCCGACGCCTTCGACGCGATGACCTCCACCCGCGCCTACCAGCCGGCGCTCCCTGTCGAATATGCCGTCGGAGAGATCTCCAGAAACGCGGGAACCCAGTTCGACCCATCAGTGGTGGACATCTTCAAAGAGCTGGCCGACATGCAGCGGCTTCCGCTCGACATGACTGCCTGACGGCCGGAAAGCTTCGGCCCCGGCCATCCCTCGCCGCTGACCTCCCGGATCTCCCTCTTCTGACCAGACCCCGGTCCGGATCTGGCCCTCCCCGCACCGGCTTTTGTCGTCCGGCCCTGATACCTTCGTCATGTGGACCCGATGGCATCGTTCACCCAGGCGACCCGTACCTGGTTCGAGGCTTCCTTTACCGCGCCCACCCGGGCCCAAGAGCTGGGCTGGCCCGCGATAGCCTCGGGTGGGCACACTCTCATCCATGCCCCCACCGGGTCGGGAAAGACCCTGGCCGCATTCCTCTGGACACTCGACAGACTCCTCACCGAAACGCAACCAGCAGCTAGCGAGCGCTGCCGGGTGCTCTACATCTCACCGCTGAAAGCACTGGCCCACGATGTGGACCGCAACCTGAGGGCCCCACTCGCCGGGATCCGCCATGCCGCCGAGCGTTTGGGTGCACCCCCGCTCCCCAGGCTGGAGACGTTTCTCCGGACCGGGGACACGCCACAGGAGGATCGGAGGCGGATGCAGCGCCATCCGCCGGACATTCTCATCACCACACCCGAATCTCTCTATTTGATGCTGACCTCGGCGGCACGCGCCGTCCTGAAATCGGTGCGTTGGGTCATCGTGGATGAGATTCATGCTGTCGCCGGCACCAAGAGGGGTGCCCACCTGGCGTTGTCTCTGGAACGTCTCGAGGAAATCGCAGACGCCTCCCCGCAACGGATCGGTCTGTCGGCAACCCAAAGGCCCCTGGAGACGATCGGGAGGTTCCTGGGTGGGGGCACCGTGACCGACGACACCTGGAGCCCGAGACCGGTGACTCTCATTGACATCCCGAGCGACCGCCAACTCGATCTCGAACTGGTGGTCCCGGTCGAGGACATGAGCCAACCCGGGGATCCCGATCCGCTCGACCCCGAACGTCGACCGATCAGGTCGATCTGGCCCGCGATCTATCCAGCTCTGCTTGCCGAGATCCGAGGGCACAACAGCACAATCGTGTTCGCCAATTCGAGACGGCTGGCTGAGCGAATCTGCGCCGAGCTCAACAACCTCGCTGGTGAGGAGATAGCCCGGGCCCATCACGGCTCGGTCGCCAGGGAACAGCGCCTCCAGATCGAAGAGGCCCTCAAGACCGGAAGGCTCAAGGCGGTCGTGGCCACGTCCTCGCTCGAATTGGGGATCGATATGGGAGCCGTGGACCTGGTTCTGCAAGTGGAGGCGCCCAACTCTGTCGCCTCGGGCCTGCAAAGGGTGGGCCGCTCCGGGCATCAGGTCGGAGGCATCTCCAAAGCCAAGCTGTTTCCCAAGTACCCGGGTGACTTGCTGGTTGCAACCGTCGTGGCCGACCAGATGGTCAAGCGCCAGGTCGAGGAGACCAAGATTCCGGCGAATCCCCTCGATGTGCTCGCCCAGCAAATAGTGGCGCAGACCGTGTCAGCCGAGACCACGGCCGACGACCTCTACGACCTGATACGACGGGCCGCTCCCTACGCCGGGCTTTCCCGCCCGGTATTCGACGAGACACTCGACATGCTCGCCGGCCGCTACCCCTCAGACCTCTTCTCAGAGCTTCGCCCCCGGGTGAACTGGGACCGTTCCACCGGTGCGGTGTCGGCCCGACCCGGAGCGTTGCAGCTGGCAGTTGCCAACGCCGGCACCATCCCCGACAGAGGTCTCTACCGGGTTGTACTGCCCGACGGCAGTCGTGTAGGTGAACTCGACGAGGAGATGGTCTACGAGTCCCGCGAAGGCGACACTTTTCTCCTTGGCTCGACCGTGTGGAGGATCAGCCAGATCACCCACGACAAGGTGGAGGTGATTCCTGCTTCCGGGGCCAGTGCACCCCGCATGCCCTTCTGGCACGGCGACATGTTGGGACGCTCGGTCGAGACCGGCCGAGCGATCGGAGGCTTCGTCCGGGAGATCTCCGCTCTCAACAGCGAAGAGGCAGTGGAGAGCCTGAGGACCTCTCATCACCTCGATTCGAAGGCGGCGACAAACCTGATCTCCTATCTGTGGGACGAACGAGAAACCACGGGTGTGCTCCCCACCGACAGAACGGTGGTGATCCAGCGATTCAGAGACGAGATCGGCGACTGGCGGATGGTGGTCCTCTCCCCGTTCGGCGCTCGGGTCCACGCCCCGTGGGCGATGGCGCTTCGTCAACGGTTCAGGGCCCACCACGGCATCGATGTCGACGCCATCTGGGCCGATGACGGGATCGCATTCCGCTTCCCCGACACCGATGACCCGCCGGACAGCCAGGAGCTGATACTCGATCCCGAAGAGGTGGAGGGCATTCTCATCCATCACATCGCGGATACCGCCCTTTTCGCCGCGCGATTCAGGGAGGCAGCCGGTCGTTCACTGCTGCTCCCCCGGCGCCGACCTGGAGAGCGGACTCCTCTGTGGCTGCAACGTCGAAAGTCTGCAGACCTTCTCGGTGTGGCCCGGCAGTTCGGCTCCTTCCCCATCATGCTGGAGGTCTATCGGGAGATCCTCCAAGATGACTTCGACCTGCCCGGCTTGATAGACCTCCTGGGCGAGATCAGATCACGTCGCCTTCGGGTGGCATCGGTCGATACCAGCGGGCCCAGCCCGTTTGCATCCTCGCTTTTGTTCTCATTCGTCGCCGCCTACCTCTATGAGGCGGACAGCCCCCTCGCCGAGCGTCGTGCCGCCGCGCTGACCCTCGACCGTGATCTGTTGCGTGAGCTGCTCGGAGAAGGCGAGCTTCGCGAACTGATAGACCCGGAAGTCATCACCGCTGTCGAACTCGAAAGACAGCGCCTCACCGAATCGAGACGGGTGCGAAGCATCGACGGGGTGCACGACCTGCTCAGGGATCTCGGGCCGCTCACCGTCGAGGACATCGAGGTCCGCTCGGAGGGGATCGACGTGGGCTCGACGCTGGGAGAGTTGCAGAAGCGAAAACAGGTGATCGAGGTGACAGTGGCCGGCCAATCGTGTTGGGCTGCGATCGAAGATGCCTCCCGTCTCCGGGACGCAATCGGCGTTCAGCCTCCGCAAGGAGTCCCTCACGTGTTCCTCGAACCGGTCGAAGACCCACTTGGCGATGTGGTGGGGCGTTACGCCCGGACCCATGGGCCATTCACCACCGGCGAGGCGGCCTCGGCGCTTCATCTCCCCAGCGCCGTCGTCGACAACGTCCTGATTGGTCTCGAGTCGTCAGGCAGGGTCGTCCAGGGGGCGTTTCGGCCCGAAGGGCAGGGGCGCGAATGGGTTGACGAAGCCGTGCTCAAGCATCTCAAACGGCGCTCGCTGGCCGTTCTACGCAAGGAGATCGAACCGGTCGAGCCGTCCGCACTGGCGCGCTTCTCCATCACATGGCACGGGATTCGGGCCGACCCGCCACGAGGGCACAACGCGCTTGGAGAGGCATTGCACCGTCTGACCGGGGTCGCCATGCCGGCGTCGACCCTGGAGCGCGACATCCTCCCGGCAAGGGTTGCCGACTCCGTCTCGGCTCTGGACCGGATGCTCGCCGCAGGCGAGTTGATTTGGACCGGCGCCGGATCCCTCGGACCGAGGGATGGCCGCATCGCCCTCTTCCCCCGCGACAGCTTCTCCCTCTTGTGGCGTGGGCCCGAGCACGAAGTCGAGCTCTCCCCCAAGAGCGAGCAGATCCTTGCTTTCTTGGGAGCCCGCGGGGCGAGTTTCTTTCGAGACATCTACGACGGGACAGGTGGAGATGACCCTGAGCTGGCCTTGCAGGCTCTGTGGGACCTGGTGTGGGCGGGATACCTGACCAACGACACGCTGGAGCCACTGCGGTCGTATCTGGGGAGGCGGCATGCCCGTCCAGGTCGGGCCGTCCTCTCCTCACGGTTCCCATCCCACTCCGCGGGACGGTGGTCGTTACTCGAGACCATGACACGTTCCGATGTCGACACGACCAGGCGGCACGCGGCCTGGGCACAACTCATGCTGGACCGCAATGGAGTCGTGGGTCGGCCGACCGCCGGCGCCGAGGGTTATCCGGGAGGATTCACCAGCCTCTATCCCGTTTTCGCCCAGCTCGAGGAGATCGGCCGGATCCGGCGGGGCTACTTCGTCGAAGGCCTCGGCGGCTCACAATTCGCCCTCCCCGGGGCGGTCGACCTGCTCCGTAATCGAGAGCCCGGTGGCACGGTTGCTCTCGCAGCCACCGACCCGGCCAATCCTTATGGCTCGGTCCTCTCCTGGCCAGAGACGGTCGACACCCGCCTGGCCCGCGAGGCCGGGGCCTACGTCGCCCTCCACGACGGACTCCTCATCGGCTATCTGGGCAAAGGGCGCCGCGAGCTCACCCTGTTCGACCCCGACCCCTCTCTTTTCGGAGAGGTCTCCCGGACCATGGCTGATATCGCGACACGGCACAGGCGCCTCACCCTGATCACCATCAACGGGACGCCCGCCGACGCCTCGCCGCTGGCCCCGGCCCTGACCGAGTGGGGTTTTGCCACCGCTCCGCGCGGTCTCACCTATCGCGGTTGAAGACCACCGACGGCAAGCCCAGCGTGTGCATCTACGCCGGCCTGGCCGGCGTAGATGCACACGCATCGGTTCAAACCGGGTCGAGGACCTCGTAGAGGGTGTTGCGGCGGACCGGAACTCTCCCCGCCGCCGTTATCGCCGCAACGAACTCGGAGGGCTGCAGCTCCTGGCCGTGGGCAGCCCCGGCCGACCTGGTGATGATCTCACCCATCAGGGTCCCTCCCAGATCGTTGCATCCGGCATCCAACAGACGGGCCCCGCCGTCCAGCCCCAGTTTCACCCATGAAGCCTGGATGTTGTCTATCAGCCCGTCGAAGGCAATCCGCGATATGGCGTGCACCAGCACCACCTCATCCCAGGTGGGGCCGGGGCGGGCCCGCCCGCGTAGGTAGATCGGCGAGCCCATATGGACAAAGGGAAGCGGGACCATTTCGGTGAAGCCGCCGGTCCGCACCTGGATCTGACGGATGACATCCATATGACGTGCCCAGGAACGGGGATGGTCGATGTGTCCGAACATGATCGTCGACGTGGCCTTCAGACCGAGTTCGTGGGCCGTCATCATGACCTCGGCCCATTGTGCGGTCCGGATCTTGTCGGGACAGAGGTGCCGGCGAACGTCGTCGTCGAGGATTTCCGCCGCGGTGCCCGGCAGACTCCCCAGGCCCGCCTCCCGCAACTCTTCGAGAAAGGTTCGCACCGATATGCCGAGAGTCTCGGCACCCTGCCAGACCTCCAGCGGGGTGAAACCATGAATATGGATGTCGGGCATCTCGTGTTTGATCGCCTTGACCACATCCACGTAGAAGTTCCCTGTGAAATCCGGGTGGATTCCCCCCTGGAGGGTCACCTCGGTGGCGCCCCTGTCCCAGGCCTCCCTGGCCCTGCCCACGATCTCGTCGAGGCCCATCAGATAGGGCTCACCACGCAGGTTGAGACTTCGCGGCCCTTTGGAAAACGCGCAGAACCCGCAGCGGAAATAGCAGAGGTTGGTGTAGTTGATGTTGCGGTTGACCACATAGGACACCGTCTCCCCGACTGCGTGCGAACGAAGCTCATCCGCCACGAAAGCCACCGCATCAACCTGATCCCCTCTCGCCCTGAACAGCTCCTCCAACTCTCTGACCGTTGGCGCCCTGCCGGCCAGGGAACGCTCAAGGATGGGTGTCAACCCGCCGGCGCCATCGAGCCCCTCCGGGGCAGACCCATCGGTCCAGAGGGCATCTGGCCATTCGGCGGAGAACCTCCCCGCCGGAACCGGAGGTTCGACATCCTTGCCGGGTGCCCATTCATATCTCGGGCGGGCCGCTCCTGAGCCGTCGACCTGCCTGAGCCATGTCGTGAACACTTCGGCCGGCAGTGCCGATCGGGCCTGGTCTATCTCGATGCCGGGAGGGAACGCGCTCCGTTCCACGAGGTGATGATCCCGGAGGGTCTCTCTCAAATCCCCGATCTGGTCCACACCCCAGTCGCGAAGCACCAAATCTCCCACCCCCTGTGCGACCGCCGAGAGCGCCTGCTCGAGATCATCGACGAACACCGACACGGACGCCTCGATCGCGGGCAGAGAGACGATCTCGACGGCCTCGTCGACCCGTGACCGTCTTGCCCTCAGATAGACGGCACCCGAACGGGCCAGTGCATCGAGCACCTCTTCCCGTTCGCCATCCCCATCAAGAGTTATCCGCCAACCCGGGACATTTGCCTCGGCCAATGCGATGGCGCCCTTGGGGCCAACTACCCATGAGGCGCTTCCATCCGATCCACTGTCCGTAGAAACAATCAGAAGACCGCCCGAATGAGCGGCGTCGATGTCGGCAGCGGTAGGAGACTGCATTTCCAATGCGGTGGTCCCCTCGCGTCTCCGGCTGATGGCCATCTCCTCGCCTACCGAATCGGCGGGCCTCGCCCTCAGAAACGTGATCTCCTTCATATCAGTACCTGCCTTTGTCGGTTCGCCACCAGACCATTGCCGTCAACCGCCAACAACACATCGTCGATCAGCCCCTCGTCTATCCAAACCGGGTCGATGAACTCCGGATAGACCGGGAGCCGGGGACGAAGATCGAATCCAGCTGCGCGGGTCCGAGACTCGAGCTCTTGGAGATGCGGCCATGGTGCTTCGGGGTTGACCCAGTCGATGGTGAGAGGGGAAACACCTCCCCAATCGTTGATCCCCGCATCGAGGTACAACTCGAATTGCTCGGTCAGGTTGGGTGGAACCTGAACGTTGGCAAGAGGTCCCATGATCCATCTGGCGAGAGCCACGATTCGGGCGAACCAGCGCGGTATCGGCTCGGCGGATCGTCGCATCGGCGTGTCGGCCTTGGCGCGGAAGTTCTGGATGATGATCTCCTGGATGGCGCCGGTGCTGTCCGCAAGATCACGTAGGGCGAACAAGGAGTCGACGATCTCGGCGAGTGTCTCACCAATCCCGACGAGGATCCCGGTGGTGAAAGGAACTTTGACACGACCAGCCGCCTCGATCGTGGCCACGCGCAGTGCCGGATCTTTGTCCGGACAATTGTGGTGTGGCATGCCCGGCTCGAGTAGCCGCGACGATATGTTCTCGAGCATCAAGCCCATGGAGGGGTTTGAGGGTCGCAGCATCGTCATGTCGTTCTCGGTCATCAGACCCGGATTGGCGTGGGGGAACAACGAGGTCTCGGAGCGAACCGTCTCCGACATCCGTGCGACGTACTCCATGGTCGAGCTGATTCCGTTCGAGTCGAGGAACTCACGCGCCTGCGGCCATCGGTCTTCGGGTCGGTCTCCCAGCGTGAACAGCGCCTCGGTGCATCCCGCCTCCTCGCCGGCGAGGGCAACCGCTGCCACTTCTTCGGGGTTCAGATACATGCCGCCGGCCCCGGGCGGCTTGGCGAATGTGCAATAGCTACAGCTATCGCGACACAACGTGGTCAGCGGGATGAAGACCTTCCGGCTGTATGTCACCGTTGTCCCCTTGCCCTCGTCTCGAAGATTGCGGGCGTGGCGGAACAAGGGCTCGTCGTCGTGTGTGCCAGCCAGATAGGCGAGGGCAAGATCTGGGTCGGGTAGCGGATGCACTTGCCGGTTCAGGATATTCCAGATGAAGAAGCGCCCATGACACCACCGTCAACCGGGACTATGGCCCCGGTCATCCAAGAAGATGCATCCGACGAAAGAAAAACGATGGCGCGTGCCACGTCCTCGGGGTCGCCGACACGCCCTAACGGATGCGCTCTCGCGGCCATTTCTTCGTCCTGAAGGAGGAGTCCGGCCAAGCGCGTCCGGACCACGGCCGGAGCCACCGCATTCACCCGGATCTTGGGTGCGAGCTCAAATGCCAGTTGACGCGTCATGTGCACCAGGGCCGCCTTCGAGATGTTGTACGCACCGGTTATCGGCCCTGGCCTCAGGCCGGCCACCGAGGCGACGTTGACGATGACTCCACCGTTCTTCTCCATCCAGGCGTGAAATGCGGCCCGCACCCAGAGGAGCGGCGCTCGCTGGTTGACCGCCCACGTCTTGTCGAGGGCGCCAAGGTCGACATCCATCAATGAACCGGCCGAGGGATTGGTTCCGGCGTTGTTGATGAGAATGTCGCATGAGCCAAAACGATCAATGGTGGCTGCGATCGCCTGATTGGCCGAGTCCTCCGAGTCGGCCCTGGCAGCGAGAGCCAGTATGAGACCAGGGTCGGTGCCCTGCTCGATCATCTCGGTTCGGGCAGCATCGATGTTTTCCTGCTTGCGCGAGGTGATGGTGACTCCGGAGGCGCCGCTCCGCGCCAATTCGATCGCTGTGGCAAGTCCGATGCCGCGGCTTCCGCCGGTGACGACTGCGATCTTTCCTTCTACTGATACCTTCAACTCAGCTCTCCTTTGCCATCAAAGCGGGTGGGTGTCGAAAAAGCCACGGCCTGCGCTCCTCGTCGCACATGGGAGGAAATGACCCTAATCTCGCCTCCGTGCGGATCCTCATCGCCACCACCGGGGTCCTACCCCCGGCGCCGGTAGCCGATCTGGCGAGCCGACTCACCTCAGATGGTGGCGGAGTGGTCGTCATGACCGTCATGCGGGTACCAAGGTCGTTTCTCGACGCGCTCGACGACGATGTTCGCCGCTCGTTTCTCGACGACACGTCCGGTGATTCCGACGCCGAAGCCAAAGCAGCGGCATATCTCGAAGAGCGTGGTCAGAGGATGGTGGACCCCATCGTCTCGGCCCTGCAATCGGTCGGGATCGCAGCGGATATCCGATATGTGGAGGGCGATGACCCCGCGGAGGCAATCATCCTCACGGCCGAGACTGTGGCCGCCGAGTTGGTGATCATGGGCGCCACCCGGCGTCTGTTCACCGAGGAGGCATGGCGGAGTGTGTCTTCGAGGGTGATGGACAAGTCACATCTCCCGGTCCTGCTGGTACCGGGTTCCCGGATCGAAGACACCCAGGAGATGCCGATCATCGAGTTGTGATGACGGCAGGGGGCCGTTGAAGTCGCGTTCCCTCTCTTGGCCCCCAACCACACGACCACGGCAGACCGGCGGAGACAGCCGGTCAAAGTCGGCCGGCAACCATCCGGCCGACCGGCGTCTGTTTGACCGACGAAAAACCGGGACACCCCGGAGACCAGCCTTGGCCCCCAACCACACGACCACGGCAGACCGGCGGAGACAGCCGGTCAAAGTCGGCCGGCAACCATCCGG
>JBFHXF010000029.1:0-18924 GCA_041599115.1 Acidimicrobiia bacterium | reverse complement strand
GCCGTGAGCCCGACCGCCCCGATGAGGAGTTGGTTCGCACCGAGGATCAGACCCGGGTGATCGATGCCTTGTCGACAATCTCCCCCCGCCAGCGCGATTGCCTGGTACTTCGCTTCTATCTGGGCCTGTCGGAACGGGAGATCGCGGAGAGTCTTGCGATCTCGTCGAACTCGGTGAAGACCCACTGCCAGAGGGGGATGGCCGCGCTTGAGGCGATCCTGGAGAAGGCAATATGACCCTGGAAGACCGGCTCACCAACGCCCTCCGCCAGGTCGACCTCTACGAACCGTCAGTCGACCTCTTTGCCCGTACCACCCGAAGCATCGAGGAGGACAGGAACCACAGGCGGAGGCTTCTGATAGGCGTTGCCTGGACCGTTCTGGCGATCGCCGCCGTCGGCGTCTTCCTCGCGGCGGTGATCGAAACAGGCGGCCACGGCGCGCTGATAGTCCCCCGATGGGCGGTGGTGACGGTCCAGGTGATCATCTCGGCGGCCGTGGTGATTTCGCTGGCTCCGATGATCCGCCGGTACGGCCACCCCTTCGTAGATGCCGCATTCCACATGAGCCCGGAGACCGGAAGGAGATTCTCCACCCTGTTGGATCTCGCCTACTACCTGTCTTTCTCGGGCCTGATCGTCATCTCCATCAACGTGACCACCCTGGAGGACTCCCTCTCCTTCCCGGCCGAGACGATCGACGCGGTATTCATGGTGGCCCGGCTGTTGGCTGCGATGGGTGTGGCCCATGCCCTCAATCTCCTGGCGATCCCGATCGTGGGCCTGATCTTTGGTTCTGTGGTGAGACGTTCCAAACGCCGGGCGGCCGGGAACATGGCTCCACCGCTATCTTTGAAGGCAGAGCAGGCCGACCGGGTCGCCGCCTGGATCGTCTACGGGATCGGCGGGTGGATCGTGGCCAACCTGCTGGTCCTCATCGGATTGATCGCCGGGGGAATCCTGATCGGCTGACTTCCTTCGAACGGCCAACACCTGTGGTTCAGCGGTTGCGAACCACCAGGGCTATCAGGTTGTAGATCAACGTGGCTCCGATGCTCACCACCACCATCGAGGTGATCGGGATGAACACCCTCGACCCCTCCGCTTCGATTCTGATGTCTCCCGGAAGGTTGCCGAACCAGGAGAACAGCCCTGGAGCGAATCTCATCAGGACGCCGACAACGACCAGGACGCCGCCGAGCACCATCAGGACGTTGCCCATCCTCATCAGCCGAGGTTATTGCAAGCGGCGAGATGCGGGAGAGCCCCCTGTGCTATCGCGGACGGAAGCGGGCCGGCGACGAGACGCCGTGTGCAACCGAGCGACGATGGGTATCGTGAGAGGCACGAATATGAAGCCGGTCCCGACGCTGTGACTGCTAATTCACAGGGAACATTCACAATCCTGTTCACCGACCTCGAAGGCTCCACAGATTTGCGGGTCAGAGTGGGGGACGCTGCTGCCAACGAGATCATCCGCTCCCACGACGAGTTGATCCGCTCCCAGCTGGAGATCGCCGGGGGCGTCGAGTCCAAGTCGCTGGGTGATGGCTTCATGGCCCTCTTCACCTCGGCCAATCAGGCGATCGCCGCTGCGGTTTCGATCCAGAAAGCCATCGAGGAGCGCAATCAGTTCAATCCCGAGGCTGAGATATCGGTCCGCATGGGCCTCAACAGCGGCGATGTCACCCAGAGCGGGGGCGACGCCCACGGGACCGCGGTGCACGCCGCGGCCCGGGTCGCGGCCAAAGCCCAGGGCGGCCAGATCCTCGTGTCACAGATCGTCCACGACCTGGCCGGGACCCTATCCGATGTCAGAATCGTCGAGCGGGGCCTGTTCTGGCTTAAAGGCTTCCCAGACCGATGGCGGCTCTATGAGGTGCTGTGGCGGGACAAGGAATCGAGCGAAGCGCGCATACCCAAAGAAGTCCGTGCCGCTTCGGCGGCGGCCTTCGACCTCGACACGCCGCGCTCGGTGGGACCGGTGGTCGGCAGGGAGCGTGAAGAGAAGGTGATCAGAGACCAGCTCGAAGCACCGGGCTCCGCTGGCCTCAGAGCCGTGGTCCTGGAAGGCGAAGCGGGCATCGGCAAGACGAAGATGCTGCAGGCCTGCTCCGAGACGGCTTCGCAGCTCGACAACCCCTACTGGGTTCTGGACGTCAGCGCCGATGAGGAATTGCAGGGACCGTTCCTGCTGTTCCGTTCCATGCTCACCTCACCCCGCATGGCTGCGATCGCCCGCCAGGGGATGGCGCTCGAACAGCTCGACCGGGCCCAGGAGGCCATTGCCGGCCGAGGCCCCCGCGACAGCGGGCTTTCTCCTCAGGAACAGATGCTGCGGACCTTCGACGAGGTGGCATCGGTGGTGACCGCGCTGACCAGGGAACGGCCTCTCGCTCTCATGTTCGACGACCTGCAGTGGGCAGACGAGGACAGCATCCAGCTGATCCGCTATCTGGTGAGGACCCTGTCGACGGGACCGATCTTCCTTCTCATCAGTCTGCGCCCATTCTCCGACTCGTCATCGGGCGGCGCGGGAAAGCTCAAGGCCGACCTCGACAGGCTTCGAGTCACCCACGTGCTGAGACTGCAACGTCTCACCAAGACCCAGACCGGCGAGCTGTTGAAGAACCTGCTGGGGGCACCGGTGGCCGACTCCGCCCTCAGCAGCCTCCATGCCCGCTCCGAAGGGGTCCCCTTCTTCATCGAGGAGCTAGCCCGGGCTTATCGCGAGGCGGAAGCACTCCAGTTGATGGATGGCACCTGGACCATGACCAAGCTGAGCGGACCGACCGTGCCCTCGTCGATCCATTCGCTCATCGAGCGCCGTCTGGCCCAGCTGACCGACGAATGCCGCGCCCTCCTCGCCGATGCCGGTGTGCTGGGGAGGCGCTTTCGACTCAGCGACCTCTCCCGGGTGGTGGCAAAGGTGGAAGGCGGAGAGCCTGTTGCCGCCTGGAAACTCGGCGAGGGCCTACAGGGAGCGGTCGACTACGGGCTCATCTCCGAGCTACCGGAGAGTTCGGGATACGACTTCTCCTTCTCACACGACCAGATTCGTGCTTCTCTGCTCGACTCGATCTCACGCCAGCGCCGGAGGGCCATACATGGCGCCATCGCCGAAGCGCTGGCAGCAGACGGGGCTGCCGACAACCTCTCGATGCTCGCCTATCACTCTCTCAAATCGGGGGATCAAGAGCTGGCGGTTTCCAGTGCAATCAAGGCCGCCCGGGCTGCGATGGGGACCTCGGCGCACGAGGAGAGCATCCGGATCATCGATGCAGCCCTCACTGCCGCCTCCAAGCCGGAGGATCGAATCGAGATGCTCCGGATCAAAGACGACGCCCTGGCCGTCCTGGACCGTGGCATGGAGCGTGTCGCCAACCTCGCCGAGATGACAGCCCTGACCCATGCCCTGACCTCACCCGCCCTCGACGCCGACGTGAAGCTGCGAAGGGCGTCGGCGGCTCGGGCCAACGGGGACACCGACCTCGCCTCCGGGCTGGCCGGAGAGCTGATCGAGTCGGCGCGGGCTGCCGGCGACCAGCGGCTCGAGTTGGCCGCATCACTCGAGTTGGGCCAGGCCCTGACCGGCTCGCCGATCGGGGAGAGCTACTGGCCGCTGGTCGAGATCGACTTCGATGGTGCCGAGAAGGCCTTCTCGAGGGCCCTGGAGCTTGCCCGCGAAGTCGGGGCCCGATCCGAAGAGGCAGATGCCCTCCGGGAGTTGGCTGTGATCGAGGCGGGAAGGGTCAAGTTCGCCGCCATGGCGGCCCTGGAAAGCGGCGCCTCCCGCTTCGACATCATGGCCCAGGGACCCGAGCTGTTCGCCAAAGCGAAGGAGAAGGCAGAACAGGCGTTTCACATCTATGAGGAGCTGGGTGACCGACGGGGGTCGATGTCATCGTTGATATCCATGGCCTACGCCCACATCACCGACCCCACCGCCAAAGGGATAGCGGGGCGGATCGAGCACATACGTGCTCTCCACCATGCCAGGAAGGGTGAAGTGACCGACAGCCAGAGGGCGATCGACGATGCCCTGATGCTCTACAGCATCCAGACCTACGCCCGGTTGAGCATGCAGCCCGACCTGGCGTTGGAGCGGGGGCAGCAGGGATTCGACGCGGCTCGATCCATCGGTGATCGCTGGCTGGAGTGCCTTGCCGCCGGGGGTCTGGCCATGACCCACCTCTCCATCGGAGGAGTCGACGAGAGTGCCGCCTGGTTGGATCGTGCCGCCAACGCGGCGATGTCGGTGGCGAGCCCCTCGATCGCACGCCGCATGGAGATGTGGCGGGGAGCCCATGCGGCTGCACGCGGCGACGTCACCGAGATCGTCAATCACTACGGGCGGGCGGCGGAGCTGGCCGGGCAAAGGAACCAGGCCGGCCGCTGCGAGGCGCATGCAGCTCTGGCCATCGAGTGCGCCCGCATCGGCGTCGAGCGAGATGACGCCGAGGCCAAACAGGTGGCGCAAAAAGCGGCAGGGGAAACGCTGAGGTTGGCCGATCGCCTGCCGGGCAATCTCCCCTGGCAGGCCGTGGCCCATGCCGCTCTGGCTGTGCTCGCTCAGTCCGAGGGCGACGCCGACACGGCCGCCGAAGAGGCCCGGGCCGCCCTCGAGATCGAGGGGGAAGATCACATCGAGTGGTTTTTGCATGTGCTCTGGGCGGCGGGGCGCACCCTGATAACCCAGGGAGAGCCGGAGGCTGCTGCTCTCAGCGCTCAGATTTTGGGGGGTTTCAGCTTCATCAACATGTCGATCAGCGACCCCGACATCAAAGCCAGGTGGTTTGCGGTGCCGGCTCGTCGGGAGCTGGCGGAGATCGTCGGATTCGATCCGGCAGCGGCATGGCAACCCGAAAGCATGGAAGCGCTCGATCTGACCTCTGGCGAGGTTCAGCTCCTGCGCGATCTCGCTATGGGATCGGTGACCGCCCGCCATCGGGCGGGAGCCGGTGCAAGTGCCTCGTCGGAGAGTCTTGCCGGGCTTTTCGCCAAGTTGGGCGTGGAATCCGAGACCGAGGCGATCGAATTCGCCATCAAGGCGGGTATCACATGGCAGTGAGGGTGATCATCGACAGACGGCGCTGCATCGGGGCAGCCACATGCATCGCATTGGCTCCGACGGCGTTCCATTGGAGAAAAGGGGATTTCGTCAAGCCCGAACTCCTCGATGAGACCACCGTCGACGAGGACGTGTTGCGCGAGGTGGCAGCGGCATGCCCCACCCAGGCGATCGTCCTCGAGGAGGTCTTTGAATCGGTGGAGACGGGCGACCTGAGTCGCTGAGGCAATCCCTTCCAATCCGCTGGCTCGACGATACGGGTGGTTGGGGTTCACGACCCCAACGCGGGGCGGGGCCCGCCCAGCCATACCCGAGCCGCAACGATCGCCATCAAAACGGCAGTGACGAGTAGCGGCACCGAATATGAACCACTGACGTCGTAGATCAAACCGAAAAGCGGGGGTGCGAGGACTATTGCCAGCTGATTGGCGGTCATCGCCAGTGCCAGAGTGGTGCCGACCGCCCGACCGGGTGCGGCTTCGGCGACGAACACCACCCAGGGGCCGTACCAGCCGAAGGCGAAGAATCCGATCAGAGCGGAGAGGACTAACAGAACCGCGAACGAAGGTCCCGCCTGGAGGGCGGCCAGAACCGCCATCCCCGCGGCGGCCACCCCCGCCGAGAAGGCCACCGGTCGGAGACGGTTCGAACGGCGATCACTCCATGCAGCCAGAGCCACCCGGCCCAATACCCCGGCCGCCTGAGTGGCGAACAGCATCCAGGCGCCCCGCGACAGAGGGATTTCGTGTACGTCACGCAGGTACAACATCAGGTAGGAGATGAGTACGAACTGGATTGAGACCATCCCCAGGCCGGCCAGCATCGCCAGCCGCACGGACCGATTCCCGAGCAGACCCCGCAGTTCGTCGCCGAAGCCGATGGGTGCGATGGGGGCCGAAAACGGCATTGGCCGGTAGGCGGCGCCGAAAGCCAGACCGCTGATAGCCGCCACGGAGGCACCCACCAGGAGGGCGGTCGGCCATCCGGATCTGGTGGCCACGGCCGGAAGGACGGCAGCGGCGAGAGCCCCGCCCAACGGCAGGCCGGTCTGACGGATCCCCATCCCCAGGCCACGTTGATGAGGCGGGAACCACCCGGCCACCACCTTGCTGCCCCCGGGTTGAGAAGCCGAGTAGCCGGCTCCCCCGACGAACAACAGGGCCAATACCTGTCCGTACGACCCGCTGATGGCGGCCAGGGCGGTGCCGGCAGCCAGCAGCAGCGCCCCGCCGGTGATGACCCTTCGCTCAAATCCCCGGTCGAGGAGTCTCCCGGTGGGGATCAAAGCGCCCAGCGGAACCAACCCGACGGCGGTTACCAACAGCCCGGTCCGCGCTCCGGTGAGACCGAAGGTTTCCTGTATGAACCCCGCCAAAGCCCCGACTCCCAAGAACACGAAGGCAGTCCCCGACTGGGTGAGAGTGGCGGTCGCGAGGATCACCCATCGGTATCGGCCTGCAGCGGAGGCGGGAGGTTGTCGGCCCGGTTCGGTCACCGGCCACCCAGGAAGGCGCGCCGCACCTCCCGGTCGGCGAGCAATTCAGGACCGGTTCCCTGATAGGTGTTCTTGCCGAGTTCCAGCACGTACCCACGGTGTGACACCTCGAGACCCTGCCTGGCGTTCTGCTCGATCATGAGAACGGTGAGTCCGATCTCATCGTTGAGGCGGCGTAACTGATCGAAGATCAACCGAGTTATCGCCGGCGCCAAGCCCGCAGAGGGCTCGTCCATCAGCACCAGCTTGGGTTCGAGCATCAGCGCTCGGCCGATCTCCAGCATCCGCTGCTCGCCGCCGCTCATCGTGCCCGCCATTTGCTTGGAGCGCTGGGCCAGACGCGGGAACAAGTCAAAGATCATCTCGATGCGCTCGGCGACCCGTTCCTGGTCCTTTTCGAGGAACACCCCCATTTCGAGGTTCTCCAGGATGGTCATCTGGGGAAACACGCTGCGTAACTGGGGAACGATGGCGATACCCCCGGCGAGTACCCGTTGCGGCGAAGAGTTGGTGATGTCGGCGCCATCGAAGATGACCCGGCCGAGGCGCACCTTGATGAGTCCATAGATTGCCCGGAAGACGGTCGACTTCCCGGCTCCGTTGGGTCCGATCACACAAACGATTTCTTGAGGTCGGACCTGGAGATTCACACCGTGGAGGATGTCGAAGTCGAGGTATCCGGCGTAAAGGTCGAGTACTTCCAGCAGCGGATGCTCGTTGGCGCTCATGTCCCGAAATACGCTTCGATCACGGCTTCGTTGTCCATCACTTCCTCAGGGGTCCCCTCTGCGAGCATCTCTCCGTAGTCCAGCACGTATACCCGGCTGCACAGATCAGAGATGAACCGCATGTCGTGTTCCACGACGAGAAAGGTCTTGCCCCGTTCTCGATTCAAAGCCCGGATGCGATCTTTGATCTCCTCTACGAGGGTGGGGTTCACCCCGGAGGCGGCCTCGTCGAGGAGGACCAGCTCGGGGTCGGGCATCAGAGCCATCCCCAGCTCGAGTAGACGCCGCTGGCCGCCCGACAACGTTCCGGCCGGGGCATGTGTGAGGTGTTCGAGCTTGAGGAAATCGATCAGTTCGTGGGCCTGGCTCTCAACCCGGTCATGGCTGGGCTTGAGTTGGCTCCACAGGTTCTCTCCCCGCCACTGACGGCTCACTTTCATGTTTTCCAGCACAGTCAATTTCCGATAGACACGGATGAGCTGGAAGGTGCGCGCCATGCCGAGGTGGGCGACCTGGTGAGGCTTCTTGGAAGTGATGTCGATGCCCTGGAAGAGCACCTGGCCGCTGTCGATCGACTGCACCCTGCTGAGGCAGTCGAACAATGTTGTCTTACCGCTCCCGTTGGGGCCGATCAGTCCGACGATTTCGTGCGGGTACACCTGGAAATCGACATTGTTGACCGCGACCAGTCCTCCAAAACGCTTGGTGACGCCGCGACCGTCGAGCAGGGGCTGGGTCACGGAACCACCTCCTCGGCGACGACTTCTCCGGGCTCGTCAGCGGTCTTGCCCCGCTTCCACACTTCCTGAAGGCTGGTCGCACGTCGGTCGCCGAGCTTGCCCATGATCCCCTGCGGCGTGTAGATCACGATGAGGATCAAAAGGACACCCTCCACCAGCAGGTGGTAATCGGCGAAGCTGGCCCACACCACATCCCGCATCCAGTAGATGGTGGCTGCTCCCAGCACCGGGCCGGCAACCGTTCCCAGCCCGCCCAACATCGACATCATCACCAGCTCGATGGTGCGACTGGGCAGGAACACCACGTCGGGGTCGATGAATGTGTTCTGGTAGGCCCATAGACCTCCGACGATCCCCGTCGAGAACGCCGCGATCGCAAAGGCGAAGATCTTGTTGACCGTTGTGTTGACGCCACGCATCTCCGCTCCGACTTCGTCTTCACGGATGGCGATGAGTGTGGAGCCGAATTCGGACCTCCGTATCCACCACATGAGGGACACCACCAGGATGGCCAGCGCCAACGTGACCCAGTAGAAAAGGGGACGATTCAAATACGGGGGAAGGGTCAATCCCACACCACCGCCGGTGAGAGGTTTCCAGACGCGTACGACTTCGCGCACGGCCACGAAGGTCCCGAGCATGGCAATGGCGAAATAGGGGCCTTTCAAGCGGAGAGTCGGGTAGCCGATGAGCAGGGCGAACATCATGGCAAAAACGGCCCCAAGCACCATCGCCGGCCAGAACGTCCAGCCGGAGTTCATCAGGATTCCAGTGCCGTAGGCGCCAATCCCGAAGAAGACGGCGTGGCCAAAATCCACATAGCCGGCGAAACCTCCGGTCAGGTTCCAGTTGCTGGCGAGGGTGATCAGCATGAACATCTGGGTGAAGGAGAACAAGCGTGAATTGTTCACCCAACCCTGGTCGGGTAGGAGGTCCGGAATTAGCGGCATGACCGCCAGGAGGACCAGCAGGACTACCAGCAGGATCCGGCGAGCGGAGCGTGCCGTCGGGCTCATATCTGCGCAGGCTCCTCATGGGGCCTCAGACCGCCGAAGAGGCCCTGAGGCCGCGTGATCAGGATCACCACGAGCAACACGAACGAGGCGATGATGGCCAGGTTGGTCCCGATTCCCGGCACATACACACCGATCATGCTCTCGACAACGCCCAGCACGACGCCACCCATGAGGGCGCCCGGAATACTGCCCAGGCCGGCAAGCGCGGTGATGGTGAAGGCGCGCAGGGTCAGGGGGGCGCCCATGAACGGAAAGACCGCCTGGGTCGGGCTGATCATCGATCCTGCCGCCCCGGTGATCGCGATGCAGATCCCGAAGGTAATGGCGTAGATCCGGTTGATGTCGATGCCGACTATGCGAGCCGCCTGCTTGTTCTGGGCGGCCGCCCGGATCGACTTTCCGGTGCGGGTTTTCTGCAAGAAGAGGTACAGGGAGGTCATGATCAGCAGGGCCACGCCGAGGATGACTGTCTTGGTGACGGGGAGAGTCAGGTTGCCGACGCTCCACGCTCCACCCAGCGTGGTCTGGGTGAGACGCGGGTCGGCGCTGAAGATCAGTTTGGCGATGTTGGCGATGGCAATCGACAGACCAAAGGTGACGAGTAGCGACGAGAGGATGGGCCGATTCACCACCCGGTTGATGAGAACCAGTTGCAGCAGGTAGCCGACAACGAACATCACCGGCATGACGATCAACAGGGACACAAAGGGGTCTACTCCGTAAGTGGTGTTGAGCACCCAGGTGAGGTAACCGCCCACCATGATCAGCTCACCGTGAGCCAGGTTTATGACGCCCATCACGCCCCAGATCACCGAAAACCCCAACATCATGGCGGCATAGAAACCGCCCAGCATGATGCCGTTGATCAACGCCTGGAGAAATAGGTCTATGAGAGCGTCCTTGTCAAAGTGGGGGCGGAACTCGCTCCGCCCCCACTATCAGTTGTTTACCGCTGGTCCCAACCCGCCGCCGGGTAGATGAGATCCGCTATCGCCGAAGCGCTTGGCGCCACGACGTTGATGACACCATCCTGGATCTGAATAGATCCCATCGGCTTGCCGGCGTTCTTGCCGGTGTCGTCGAAGTTGATCGGCCCGTAGAACGTCACCACGTCGAGGTCGTACAGCGCCTGGCGCACGGCATCCATGTCGAGTGATCCCGCTGCCTGGATTGCCAGTTGCAGGGCCAGAGCAGTGGCGGAGGACTCGGCCGCCTGATATGACGGGGCGTCACCCCACATGTTCTCGTAGCGCTGCGCGTAGTCCTCGGCGGTTCCGAACCATTCGTCCGAATACGCCATTGTGCGCTCCCACTGAGTGGGGCCGATGATGAAGTTGGCGTCGGCTCCCACTTCGGTGACGAACGTGGGGTTGCTGGGCCCGACGGTGATCACCATGGCCTTGGGGAACCATCCTTGTTCTTTGGCTCCCCGCACAAACAGCAGGGCATCGTTGAAGTGGCCGCCTCCCACGAACACATCAGGGTTGAGGTTCTTGAATGTGGTGATGACGTTGGACACGTCGGCCACGTCCTTGGGATAGCTCTCGTAGGCCATCACTTCCAGGCCGTACTGTTCGGCCCACTTCTTCGCACCCTCGGCCACCGAGGTGGGGAACGCGGTGTCCTCGTAGGCGATGACCACAGACTTGGCACCCTTGTCGGCCAGTGCCTTCAACGCCGACTCGGTGTAATTCCCGGCAGGGGTCAGCACTGCGAAGATGTTCTTGAACCCGCGAGAGAAGATCGACTCCGAGGCTCCGTTGCCCTCGACCATCACCATGCCGTACTTCTCGGCAATGGCGCTGGTCGACATTGTCAGCCCGCTCGAGTAGGGACCAAGTAAGAAATCGACCTCGTCTTCGGTGATGAGACGCTCCACCAGGTTGGCCGCCGTGTCCGGGTCGCCTTCATCGTCGTAGTAGACGATCTCGACCTTGTAGCGGTCGTTGCCAACCTTGATGCCCCCGTATTCGTTGTTCACCCAGTCGAGCCACACGTCATAGCCGTGACGGGTGTCCTGACCCTCCCGGGCGTACTTGCCCGTGTCGGAAACAGCAGCGCCGATCCTGATCGTCCCGGCGAACTGGGGTGGCGCCTCCGTTGTGGCGGTGGGTGCCGCGGTTGCGGCTGCTGAGGCAGCCGTGGTTGTCGTCGCAGCCTGGGTCGTTTGCGTTGCGGCGCCCCCACATGCAGCCACCGCGAGCATTAATGCTGGCAGGATCGCCAGCTTCCTTGAGAGTTTCCTCATCATCCCTCCTCGGTATGACCTGACGACGGTACCATCCGCCGGCCGACCACCCCCCGGGCCATGGGAGACGAGTTTCTCTCCACTTACGACAGCGGCCGGGTGGTCCGGTACGGAAGTGTGATGCGAGGCCGCCCCTCCGTCCCCGACGACCTGCTGAGCGACACCGAAGCCCCGACGCGTGGTACCACAGGTTCTACGAATGGATCGGGACCCTGGAACCCAAGCCGACCAAGAAGCAGACCGGAATCATCGATACCAGCCCGGACGCGACGGTCGGTGTGTGTGTAGCCTGTCGTGACGACGAGAGGAAGGGCCCAATGAGGCGTCTCAGCGGGACAGTTGCACTGCTCGCCCTATTCATGGTGATGACGATCCCCGCCATCGGCCAGCAGCAAGCGAACCCTCTCGACCCCATTTTCGACTTCTTCAAGGATCCTTCCAACGCCGGCTTCGTCGCCAAGTTCGTGAAGGACCCGGTCGAGGGGACCACCCACATCATCGACCCGGTGGGCGACTTCGAGCACTCCACCGGCAGCCCACCCGCCTACACACCGCCCCATATCGACATCACCCAGGCGTGGGCGGTCGAGCTCGATCCCGGCCCCATCAATCTGTTTGGTCCCACCAACCAGAACGGCTTCTGGGCTCCCACCGGGCCCCTGCATGTTACCCCCCCGGACTTCGACCCCTTCTATACGTTCACCGGCGATGTGGAGCACGACGGCTCCCAATTCGGCGACGGTGCGATCCTCTTTGGCTTCTTCCTGGCCGACACCCCTCCGGTTGAGGTTGCCGGCCGTTGCGAGTTTGTCGTGTGGGTGAACGACGTCTCCAGGGGGGCGACCTTCTCCAACAACCCCAGCTTCCCCCGAGACCCTGCCGGTGGCACCAATGTCGCCTTCGGGCTGGGAATCAACCCCGAAGGCCAGGGGCTGGCCTCCACCTTCACTCTCGACCTGCAGAAGACGGGTGGTTTCAGACCCGACTTCGACGTCGACGTCCGATCGTTCATCACCCCCGACTATGTCGGGCTCCTGGTGCCAAAAGGCCAGATCGGTCTGCTCGCCGGAGCCAACTTCTACACGTTCTGCGTCCGGGAGGGTTTCAGCTTCTCACCCGAGGACAGCGGAGCCGACCAGACCGGGCTCATCACCATGACGGGAGACGACCTGGGTCAGCTGGTGATCGAGACGGCCCCGGCGGCGGTGGAGACGACCACCACGATTGCCACGACGACCACTATTGCCCCCACGACCACCGTTGCCCCGACCACCACGGTCGGCGGAACCGCGGTCGGCACCGAGGAAGGCGGCTTTCCGTGGTGGCTGGTTCTCCTCGGCGGGATCGGGCTTGCGATTGTCGGCTGGTGGCTCTATGCGAAGGGCGACCCCTGCAAAGAGCTTCGTGACGCATGGCTGGCGGCGCAGAGCGCGTGCGACGAGGCACAGAAGAAGGCAGATGATGCCGCCGACGATTGCATGGAAGCCGAGCTCGATCTCGAAGATCTCGAAGAGGAACGCAAGGAGGCCTGCAGGGCCTGGCCACCGGCATGCTGGACCACCGAGGACGGTGGGTGGGTCGAAGACGAGGCGGGCAACCGGATCACCTCTCGCGACCTGCATATGAAGAAGATGGCGCTCGGCGAGGTCTGGGACGCCTACAAGGCAGGAAACCTCACCGCCCAGCAGGTGGAGGCCAAGTGGAAAGACATGGACACCCCCGAGTTTCGCGAGGAGATGCGCCAGACCGACGAGGCGTTCAAGGACATGCTCGGGGACATCGACGCCGACATCGCCGAGGCTAAGGAGTCGGCGGACGAGGCTTGCGAAAAGGCAGCGAAAGCCCAGCAGGCAGCCGACGAGGCCTGTGCCGCCGCCGACGCAGCCAGAAAGGCCTACGAGGAGTGCATCGGCGCCGCGGTTGCAGCGGCGGCGGGTGTCACTGAGGGCGGCAGCGAGGGCGGGCCGGATGGGCCGTCCGGGCCCGGCGTCGCCACGGGAGGTCCCTCGGAGAAGGCGGATCCTTGCAAGGACGTCGACCCCAAACGGAAGTACGAGAAGGCGGGCTCGTCGGATCAGATGAGAGTCAACGTGGACTTCTCGATCATCATCGGGCGTTACGAAGGCTCGGAGCGCAACACGGCAGCCGGGGAGCAACTCGTCTTCAACCTCAACGACCTGGCCCGCGATCTCGACTTCGCCGGCGACATGTTGAACGCCCGGTCCGCCGGCCTACATGTGGCGGGAGCAGCCAACGGTTACGCCCAGGGCAAGTACGTGGCCACCGCGGCCGGGATCGTGCAGGGAGGCATCGACGCCACGATGGCCACCACCGACCTTCTCCCCGATGTTCCCACCACGCCGCTGCAGGCCGGTACCGAGCTATTGGAGAAGACCGCCCAGCTGGGTGCTTTCGTGGCCGGCAAGGTCACCGAATGGATGACCAACTACCAGATCTTCACCGTCAGGCGCAGCTTCTTCTACCAGGTCATCACCGCCACCCCCTACAACATCATGGAATGCCGCACCGGGCAGGGATGGGTCTGCGTGGAAAAGGTGTGGGAGTTCGAGATCGGCAAGCTTCGTGTGCTCAAGGGCAATGACCGCTGGTTCACCATGAACTCCGCGGTCCGTCGCCGCCAGTTCGAGCGTGAGGTGCAGCGTCTCAGCCAATCGGCGGCCAACACGATCAAGAACGACGCGCAGAGCCTGGCCCGCTGGCGGGCTCAGCACGAGCCTGGTCCTTGTCAGTGAACAAGCGCTTCTTGGGGCTTGGGCTGTTGGGCCTAGGGATAATTGTGGCCCTGGTCGGTTTGGTCGGCATGCTCTCGGGCGGGGAAGGCGGGGTGACCGCGGCACCGACAACGACGACCGGGGCGTCTGTCACCACCTCAACCACCACTCCGGCGACGACAACCTCCACGTCGACGACCACGACCACCACTACTTTGGTGTTGTCAGAGACACCTGAGGAGTTCCTGGCTCTCTTCGTCCAGGCTCTGAGAGATGATCCGGACTTTCTGTTGTCCCGCCTCAACCAGGCGACCATGGACATCTACGGCGCCGAGCAATGCCGGGCCACCCTCAACCAGATTCTCGACCCCGAAGCGGATCTCGAGATCAGGGAGATCGGTGAACCCGGGCCTTGGAACTACGAGATCGACGGGATCGTCACCCCCCTCGACGACGTGCTCCCGGTGGAGGTACAGCGGATCGTCGGCGGCGAGACCCGGATCCAGGAACTCCACTGGCAACTGGTCGACGGTGTGTGGACCTGGTTCTCCGACTGTGGCACCCCTCTGTACGGCTGAGGGCCCCAAGCTCACCGATCCTTAAGCACGGTGGTCTCAGCAACCATTCGGGTTGCGGGTACGTTGCCGGTGCTTCGAGGAGAAACCACGCCGACACAAGGCTCCATTCGTTTCGGGCATTGGTCTTCGGTGCGTAGCGAAGCCGGTCATTCACACCAGAGCCACATGGTCCAGCCGCCATCATTCGTCCCCACCTCGGTGGGGAGACCGAGAGCACGGGAAAGGAAAAGATCGCCGGTCGACCCTGTCATCGCCGAGGTTCCAACCTACGTCGACAACGAAGAAGGGGAACGAAAGACAGGGGCGGTCTGGCTGCCGACCATCTGTGCGTGGATGATCCTTCGAGGTTTGTCGGGCTTGAAACGCCGGGGGCGTCCCCATGAACTTAACTCGCAACCGCGCTCGCCGCAGTGGGGCTAGCTCGATCCGTCGGACGGTTGCCGGGGCCGCCTGAGAACTAAGACGTCTGGCGTGCGCCCGATTCCTCGATCCTCCTTCGCACTTCTGATCTGATGAGGTCAAATGTCTCGACCAGCCCGAGCCCAGGCTCGAGCGTGGCCCGTGTGCGGATAGCGGCATCGACGCGCTGCCAGTCAACCCTGTTCCACAGGGCGGCGGCGAGTTTTTGCGCCTCTTCCCTGGTGAGGTCTGAACCGTCGGTGGCCTGGATGACCCGGTCGACCAACAGCGACTCGGGTGTGATGACACTGAGATAGACATCGGCGTCCAAAGCCAGGTTGAGGACGTCACCATCCACCTGTGAGTCAGGGAACTCGACAAGCCACACTTCCCCGTCGTCGAACCGGTAGGAGAAGTGGTCACCTTGGATGTTGCGAAACCCGAGATTCACCAGGCTATGGCGGTCTGACTCATCCAACAGCGCGCACATGTCGATGTCCGTTGGGCGGTAGGAGCCGGTGTGGAGGTTCACCGCCGCTCCTCCCACCAGAGAGGCCCGATCTTTGACCCCATAGTCGACGGCCTTCGCCAGCCAGAGACTGCGGAGGAGCTCGCCGTTTGATGATGCCGCCCGATCCAGAGCCATTCGTGCCTTGGGTTGGTCTCTCATAGCCTGGTGGCCAGGGCCGCACGCTCTGCCGACACGTCTACCGCCCGGCGTTCCTTCCAATCGAGACGGGCATCTGGGTCCGAACGACCGTATCCGAGTTGGTCCAGAATCCGAGCGCCACGGGATGCTCCGTCGAGGACCTCGTCCAATGTCACCGTTCCGACGCCGCTTGGACTCAGGTCGGACAAGGCCGCGCCAAGGCAAGTGAGGATCCTGACGATCGTCGAAATCCGGGGGTCGACCTTGCCGTTCTCGATCTTGGAGAGTTGGGAAACGGCGATTCCCGTCTGGCCGGAAATGTCGGCAAGCGACATGCGCTTCAGCTCACGAAGCTGTTTTATCCGCGATCCCGGATAGTAGGTCATGGTGTTAGTCTACTCACTAAGTTAGCTTAGTCTATAGCTTAACAAGCAGGTTACAGGCCATCCAACTCGTCGTCCTCTGTTGTCCGACGGTTGCCGTCAAATGGTCGCGGCGTCGCGGGATGACTCGTCGCCAATCACCGAGCCGACCGCCGAGCCACCGCCCGCACCGATCTTGCCGGGCTCACCCCTCTGGGCATATCGGTACCGGCTACCACCATCTGCCCGCTCCGATCCGAAACCCGGTTCGAAACAGCGATGCGATCCGTTGATCAAAGGTGCCGGGAGTCGAGCAGTTCCTTGACCACCACCTGATACGGCCTGGCCGCACCGGTTTCTCTTCTGGCGGCGAACTCGGCCGGGGGCAACAATGTCTCGAGCTCTCCCAGTGCCTCTGTGGCGATCTCTAATATCGAGCGAGCCTCCCAGATCGTCTGATTGGAGCTGACCGGCTCGGCGATGACTGTGGCCAACAGCTCCACCGCATCACCCTCCCGGTTGGTCTCCGATCGCACCCGGGCGATCTGGACCAGCGCCTGGAGCATCTCGCGCACCAACCCCATCTGTTCTGAAACGACGAGACCCTCGATGAAAGCTGCTTCGCCGGCTTCGTAGTTCCCCAGTGCAAGATTGGCGGATCCGAGACCGGTCAGAGACAATTGCAGACTTCGGAGATGGCCGATCATCCCGCTCCGCTCCACCGAACGCTGGAATAGGTCGCGGGCACTTTCAGGGTCGCCCTGCCTCGCGGCGATCGTTCCATGATGACCGTGACTCAGGCCCAGATACCAATGTTCGTCGAGTCGCTCGAGAACGCCGCGACCCTCGTTGAGCAGCTTCTCTCCCAGCTTTAGGTCGCCGGCATTCGATGCCGCCCCAGCCCGCCAGTTTCTCATCGCTGCTTTCCAGAACGGGCCGGGGATTCTCTCGCTGAGGGAGAGTCCTTCGTCCGCTATTGCCGACCAGTCGCCTCCGCTGTAGGCGAGGGACAGGGAGAGGCATTGCAGGCCAACCCAGAGGGCCTCATCATCGGAGGCCAGCCGCAGTGCATCGACAGCGGCGGTCGCCTGTGCCGGGTCGGGGCGACCGAGAAGGGACTCGAACCAGGCGTGCAGCGCAGATACCAGGGGCCGGGGGCTGTCGCCCGATCCTTTCCAGGAGGTCGGATCAATGATCTCGAGGGCGTCACCAAAGAAAGGTGCTCCCGACTGATACCAGCCCCGGGTCTCGTACAGATAGAAGAGGGGAAGGGCGAGGTTACGAACGGAATCGGCGTCGCCCTCTGACAGGCTGCTCCGCCAGGCGACCCTGAGATTTTCGAGGTCGCCCTCCAACATGTCCAACATCGCAGGCTGATCGGCGCTGGAGAGAAGATCGAATGCCTGAGAGGCCAAAGCACTGAAGAACGCTGTGTGATCGCGGTGGACCCCTTCGCTGCGGGCTGCGTCGCGATCCAATTCCCCCGCCGCGTACTGGCGGATGAGCTCGTGAACCGCGTAGCGACCGGTGTCGTAGCTGTGGCTTACCAACGACCTCCCATTCAGGTCATCGAGGTCGGTGAGCGATGCCTCAGCCACAACGGCAGCAGCTTCTCGACTGAACCCGCCGCGGAACACAGAGAGAGCGGAGAGAACGTTGCGTTCTCGGTCACCGAGCTGGTTCCAGCTGTAGTCGAACACTGCCTGCATGCTTCGCTGTCGTTCGGGGACGTCACTCATCGAGGTCTGAAGCAGGTCGAGGCTGGATGCGAGCTCATCGGCGATCTCTGAGATCGACAGAATCCGAATCCATGCCGCCGCCAGCAGGATGGCCAAGGGAAGCCCGGCCGTGAGCTCGAGTATCCGCGAGAGAGGTTCCAAGTCTTGTTCTCGAACGACGAGGTCGGGTCGAGCCCGCTGGGCAGATTCCACAAAGAGCCGGGCTCCATCGGTTTGTAAAAGCGTCTCGGCTCGATCCCATGTCGAGGCCAGACCTCGCAGAGTGAAGACAGTCTCGCCATGGAGATTCAACCTGGTTCTCGAGGTCACGATGACACTCACTCCGGGGGCCTTTCCCAGGATTCCAGACACGATTCCGGCGCCGTCGATCACGTGCTCGAAGTTGTCGAAGACCAGCAGCATGCTGCGGCTCTTCAGATAGCCGGTCAATTGGGCGACCGGGTCGCCCGAGGAAAGGGCCACTCCGAGTATCTCGGCGACCATCTGCACGATGTCGCCGCTGTCCGAGACATCTGCCAGGGGGATGAAGAACACCCCGTCCGGATAGTCAGTGCTGTGATCGGCCGCGGCCTGGATCGCCAGTCTCGTCTTTCCGCTACCACCTGGGGCCTGGATGGTGAGCAGCCGGGTTTTCCTGAGAAGTCCGGCGAGTTCGGCCAGCTCCTCTTCACGGCCGATGAAATCCGTGAGCTGCTCCGGGATGTTGTTGGAAACGGCGTCGAGCGATGCCAGCGGTGGAAACGACGTGCCCAAGCCGTCGACATTGAGCTGGTAGACATGCTCGGGACGAGTCAGATCCTTCAAGCGGTGGCTTCCCAGGTCGACAAGGGTCACCCCGTCGGGGATCCGATCCTGGGCAAGTTCGAAGGTGGCGCCGGACAAGACCGTCTGCCCGCCGTGGGCTATGGCGCGGAGCCGGGCCGCTCGATTGACGGCCGACCCGTAGTAGTCCCCCATTTCCAACTCGGCCAGACCCGTGTGCAAAGACGCCCGAACCCGTATGGGACGCGGCGTGGGCCACTCCACCCCGGCGAGCAACCTCTGGATGTCGGCTGCCGCCGCCACCGCGTCTGATGCCCCCCTGAAAACGACGAACCTGCTGTCGCCCTCGCCCCTGGGCTTGACCGACACCCCATTGTGGTCCTGGACCGCGCGGTCGATCCTCTCGT
>JBFHXF010000028.1:0-19303 GCA_041599115.1 Acidimicrobiia bacterium | reverse complement strand
CCACGTCGCAGCCGTCGAGGGCTCTGTCGAGGCTGGCCTGATCCTGGACATTTGCGGCCAGTACCTCCACCTGATCGCGCCATGGGGCCATGTTGAGCCGAGCTGGATCTCGGGTGATGCAACGCACGTCGATCCCGTGATCAACCAGACGGGGCACCAATCTGCCTCCGATGTAGCCGGTGGCTCCTGTGACTAGGACCTTCATTGGACTTTGAAATCTAGGTGTGTTGAGGTGGCTGGAACAGGGCCTTAATCCCCTGCCTCCCCCCAACGAGTATCCCTGCGGAAACTCCCTTTAACGGACTTGATGCTCAACCCGCTGGTTGACCGCGTATACCTGCCATTCGTCGGGCACGCCCTTGAGAGGGTGGGTACCCCGGTCGTCGAAGTCGAAACCCGAGCCGGTCACCAGGTCACGCACGGTTCTTGACACCAGGATCTCGGAGGCACCGGCAAGGCTCGAAATCCGGGCTCCGATGTGGACCGCCAGACCGGCGACATCGTTGCCGAGAATCTCCATCTCGCCGGCGTGAATCCCGCAGCGGACTTCGACGCCGATTGCCTTGACGTTTTCGACGATGTCCCGGGCGCAGTGAATGGCCCGGGCCGGGGCGCCCGGTTTTACCCGACGGGAGTGCCCCCTTCCCGCCTCCGGCGGTTCTCCCCCCAACGGTCACTTCGTTCCCTTGGGGGGAGAAACGTAAGCTTTGTTTCCTCCCCCTCGAGCGAAGCGAGTCTGGGGGAGGTGTCACGTAGTGACGGAGGGGGCTGTCTGAAGCGAAAACCTGCTCCTTCGCCTCCGGCCGGCCCCAGGATCGGGGCCCGGTGAACTCTCCACTACAGCCAACCTGTCGACGTACGATGCAGCTCGATGTTCTACGCGCGGGGCTACCGGGTTCTTTTCGGAGTGGTGGTCATGGCGCTCCTGGCGGCGACGGTATGGGCCTTCTTGTTCTTCGACAAGGATTCGCACTCGGCGAGCGACACGCTGCGACCGTTTCTGATCACCGTGGTCCCGCTCTGGGCGGTTGGGATTGGCGGGACGTATTGGCTCGCCACTTCCAGGGGAAGACGTCAATAGGTCCAGCCGGGATTGGTTTGGTCGTTGAGATCGGGTGAAGGGGCCCCGCAACTAGACATCCCAGGGGTTGGCTCCATCAACAGTGAAGGGAAATACAAGTTCATGCTGTGGGCAGGAGACGGAGATTCCGACGCCTTCCGTATCAAGATCTGGACCGAGATAGACACCACAGAAACGACGATCTACGACAACGGGATGGACCAGGCCATCGACGCAGGGAGCATCGTCGCCCACACCACGAAGAAGTAATCGCATCTACCCCGTCACGCTACTCGCCGGAGATCGATACGGCCCCCACGAGGCAGGGTTTGGCGGGTTCTGAACCCAGATGATCGCTCCTCGGTAGATCGAAGGCGGCAACTCGGTGAGGAAGCGCTCGACGTGTAGCCCAATCTGCCGGTACGGGGACCGCCCGGCGCCATGTTGAGCCACCACGACCATCCGCCCGCCGTCCGCCAACCGATCCCGACTCAACCTCAGGACCTCTGTGACAAGGTCGATCCATCCGGCCTCTCTGTCCTCATGAGCGTCGTACTCCCGGCCAACCCCTTAGGGCGGACTGGTAAACACCAACTCGAACTGATCGAGATCCTCGTTGGCCAGAATCCTGCGAGCATCACCGGTAACCACTCGATGGGTCATCCGTCGAATAGTCGTGCCATCGAGTCGAGAACCATGGAATTCGCGCTTTGCGCCCCATCTGCGCCCCACAGAGATCGGGACAGACCCGTATCAGGAGAGTCCATGTCTCAACAGAACAGTGTGAGGAAATGCGGGTCTGCGAGGGGTCTCGATAGTGGGCCCACGTGGACTTGAACCACGGACCTCATCCTTATCAGGGATGCGCTCTAACCGGGCTGAGCTATGGGCCCCATTGGGTTCCCAAACTCTAAATGGGATTCTGTGGCTTCGTGAAACCTAAGAGGCTCGGCGGCACGGCGGTCGTGCCCAGGCCCGATCACCTGGGCCTGTCGTATCGCCGTCGATTCACAGGTTCTCGCGTCATCGGGAGTGTTCCGGATGAAATTCTGTTGACAAGGATCATATAATCATAATATGATCCTTGTCAGTGAGTTCTCGAGCACGCCCGTACAAATCTCCGTTACGCGAAGAGCAAGCCGAAGCCACCAGGGCCCGAGTCCTGGAAGGGTTGGTCCGTGTCATCGTCTCCGACGGCGTTGGTGAATTGTCCGTGCCGGCGGTGGCCAAGGAAGCCGGTGTCTCGGTCCCAACCATCTACCGGCACTTCGGTTCGAAACAAGGCTTGGTCGACGCGCTCGGCGAATATGTGGCTACGAAATCCGGTCTCGGGTGGGTGGATTTCGACAAGCCGACGAATGTCGATGAGTTCGTCGAGATGATCGAGGAGATGTATCGGCGCAGCGGACGCATCGATCCGGCGCTGCGCGCTGCCATGGCCACCGACGTCGGGCAACACGCTCGGCGGGCGACGATGCCCCGGCGGTTGAAGGCGATTGAGGACAGTCTGAGCCTGGTGGCGGAAGGGGTGGCCGGGGACGACTTCGAGCGACTGCGCGACATCATTCTGATCCTGGGGTCTTCGGCGATGACGAGAGCATTCAAGGACTACCTCGACATGAACAGCGAGCAGGCGGCCGACACGGTCACCTGGGTCGTGCGGCTGCTGATCGAAGCGGTCACGGGAGACCGACCCCCGGGCAACAAAGGAATGAGCAACTAGGAGGAGATTGATGATGGTCGTAGTGGAAGACAAGGCGGCGGTCGAGAGCAGCCACAACAGGAGCGTCATCGCGAGATGGACAGGCTGGTCTCTGCTTGGTTTGGTCGCATCGCTCCTTGTAGCCCACGGTGGCGCCATGGCGATCGCCGGAGATCGAGCCACGGGCATCTTGGACGTCCCCACAATCGCCCAGTACTACTCCCACGGAGGGCTCGGTGTTCTCTATTGGCAGCACGGTCTCGGAGCCGTGCTGTTCGGCGCCTTCGTCGCCGGTTTCTGGCTATTGAACAAGGATCGAGTCACCAAACCGGTCGATGCAATGCTGCTTGGCGCGGGGGTCGTGGCGGCCGCGGCAGTTGTCCCCCTCGGGCTGACAGTACTGGGGCTTCAAGCGGCCTTGGCGAAGCTGGCGGGGGCGGGTCAGCCCGACGCTCTCCTTGCCGTCTTCGTCTCATGGGACTGGATCTACAACAGTCTCTTCTACTGGCTGGAGGTCATGTGGGTCGGGGCCTTTTCTCTGGTGATGTTGAGGACCGCTCTGTTCCCTCGATGGATAGGGGTCTGGGGCCTCGTCGTGGCCGCGACGCATGTCTTTCATTCCACGGTGCTCCTCACCGGAATGCCTGATGCCGTCACCCTCCCTGGTACAGCTCTGTTCCTGGTCTGGCTGATCACCATCGGGGTCAAGCTGGTGAGGTGGCAACAATGAGCTTGCTGCCACTCGTGGAGCCGGGTGAACACCCGGACAAGGCCGATCCCCTTGTCTTGACTCTGGGCGCAGTAACCCGATCCGATGTCGCCCGAGTCGGCGGCAAAGCCGGAACGCTGGGAGAACTGCTGCAGGCGGGGTATGAGGTGCCCGATGGTTTCGTGATCACCACTGCCGCCTTCGCTAGTTGGCTCAAAGACGGGGCGGACCAGCTCTCTCCCGAATTGGAAGCCGCGATCGAATCGGCTCTCGGCGGACTCATCGGGACGCTGGCGGTTCGCTCTTCAGGTGTGGCCGAGGATTCGACCGACGCGTCATACGCCGGTCTCTACGAGAGCTACCTCGGTATCCAAGGTGCAGAGGGGGTCAAGGCTGCGGTGCGGCGTTGCTTCGCATCCGTGGCCAGCCATCGGGTCGATGCCTATCGGCAAGGTGCGGGCGACATGATGGCCGTGCTGGTGCAGCGTCAGGTGGCCGCGGACGCCGCCGGTGTTGCATTCACAGCAAACCCGGTAACCGGCGCCCGCGATGAAGTCGTGATCGACTCGGTGAGCGGCCTCGCCGACCGGCTCGTGTCAGGCGAGAGCGATCCCGATCGGTGGGTGGCGAAAGACGGGGAGGCCGTGTGCCTTTCCAATCGGGAGGGGAGTCTCGACTCGCGTCTGGCACTGGAGATCTCCGCTCTTGCCACCAGTATCGAAGATCTCCTGGGAAGCCCCCAAGATGTCGAGTGGGCAGTCGGGGGAGGCGAGGTCCGTGTGATTCAGGCTCGACCGATCACCGCTTTGCCCGAGCCAGTGGTTTGGCCGTCGGCACTCCCGGGAGCGTGGATCCGCAATTTCCGCTTGGGCGAGTGGATTGGCGAGCCGGTCACGCCGCTCTTCGACACCTGGCTGCTGGCCCGGCTCGAAGCGGCCTTCTACGGCCAGTACTCCGAGTGGTTCGGCTTTCGGGTCCCCGAGCCATACCATCGGACGATCAACGGGTGGTATTTCTCGACCCTCTCCCTGCCCAGCTCGCCCGGACAGTGGGTGGCCATGATCGCTGGGGTTTTGGCCAAACTTGCCCGAAACCCCAAACGCACCAGCGCCGCCTTTCCGCCTATGGCCGGCTTTGGGATGGATATCTACATTCGAGAATGGCGGGAAGAGACACTGCCGCGTTACGACGCGATCGTGAAGTCGGCGGAGTCGCAGGTTGAGAGTGCTGACCCGGCGTCGCTGATCGGCCTCGTCGACGAGATGGCCGACCTAGCCGGCAGGTATTTCGCCTCGCTCACGGTAGTAGCCGGCTACGGATGGAAGACCGAGCTCCCATTGGCCAGGTTCTACAACGACCATCTCAGTGAGACCATCGGGGGTAGTCATCAGGTTCTTCTGAGCGGGCTGTCGCCACAGCCGCTCATCCCACCGCACTCGGTTCAGAGTCTCGACTGGTATCGGGCCACTCTGGGCGAGCTCGGCGGGGAGGCCTCGGACGCTCCAGACCACTCCTCAGAGGAGGTCAGACGGAACCGCGCCGAACAGGAAGAGTCGGCAGAACTCGTCCTGAACGGCGATCCCAAGCTTGCCAGGCGGTTCAAGGAGCTGCTGGGGAGAGCACAGGACGCGGCCCGGATTCGCGACGAGCACGTATCTCAATTCACCCTTGCCTGGCCCACGTTGAGGGCTGCGGCCTTGCGCATCGGTGCCACCCTGAAGGGCGCCGGGGTGCTCGCGGAGGCCGCAGACATCTTTTTCCTGACCTATGAGGAGATGGCGTCAGCTCTCGCTGGCTCGGACGGCGAGCCGTTGACCGAGACGGTGACAGACCGGCGACGGGAATGGGAGCGGCAAAGGAAACTGAGCCCTCCAGAGATCCTCGGGGAGATTCCCCGCCCGATGCAGAGCATGTTCTTGGCTGCTGAGAAGGCCCGGTCGGGTGTCGTTGCCGAGGGGGCGATCGTCGGACAGCCTGCCAGCCCAGGGCGCGTCACCGCTGTCGCCAGGGTCATCACGGAACTGGATGAATCCGACCGGCTCGGGGAAGGAGAAGTTCTGGTAGCGCCCCTGACCACGCCGGCGTGGACGCCACTGTTCCGCAGGGCAGCGGGAGTCGTGACCGATATTGGGAGTGTGATCTCTCACGCTTCCCTGCTGGCTCGCGAGTATGGGATCCCGGCCGTGGTGGGAACTGGCGTCGGTACCAGTCGGATCGGTGATGGTGCCGTGGTCACAGTGGACGGGTCTAGCGGTTATGTGGAAGTACTGAATTGACGTGATCTGGTGCGCGAGGCCGGATCGGGCCGCCATCGTGAGGTGAATGCGGATTTGCCCGAGCCCGGCCGAGCCTCCGCTATCCGAGGAGGCGAGCTCAGGTGGGCAGATAGACGAACTCGAACTGTGCCTGGCGTCCGAATTCGTCGATGACGGTCACCACGAAGGTCACGTTGGGAGGTGCGGTCTCGAAGAACACCTGTTTCTCCCAGCCGCCCTCGAGACCGACCTCCACCGAGCCCGATCCGTACTCGGAGGTGATGGTCACCAGTGACCCCGGCTCACCGGTGCCGTGATACACGTCGTATGGCGGGGTCAGCGAACATGATCCATAGGTTGCTTCCGCGGTGAACTTGGCGAGCTCGTTCACGGTGGTCGTGGTCGTCTCCACGTCGTAGAACACCGTCACCGACGCCTCTGATTCGTTCCCTGCCTCGTCGCGGGCTGTGAAGCTTGCCTTGTTGGCGCCCTCGCTCAGGATGAGGACGATCGACCAATTGCCTTCCGAGTCGACGTCTGCCTCATATTTGCCGGCGAAGACCCGGGCACCGGGCTCGGTGATCCCGGCGAAGGTGATGGTCTTCTCACTGAAATGGGCCCCGTTTTCGGGCGAGGTGATCACCAGGTCGGGCGGCTCGAGGTCAGGGGCAACGGTGGTCGTGGTGACCGGAGCGACCGGAGCCACGAAGATCGTGGTCGGCCCCGCCGGCACGGTGGTCGTGACGGGCGCCTGGGTGGTGGTGACGGCGATGGTGGTGGTGGTCGCGGGAGGAGCTGGTGTCGAGTCAAGCATCAGTGCGACTCCCACGGCAGATCCAATGGCGAGCAGACCAACAACCAAAGCCGGTCGGAGCCCGGCAACGAACATGCCGCGCTTCGGGGTCGGCGCCATCGGTGGGGTCGAGGTCAGCTCGGCCTTCTCCATGACAGCCTTCAGCCCGGCGGCAGCCTGTCGGGCCCGGGTGTCGAGGTCACGACTCATTCGACACCTCCACTCCAAGCTTCTTGCCCAGCGCCCGACGCCCCCTGAAGAGGTGGACCTTGGCCGTGGACGGACTGCACTCGAGCACCTCTGCTATCTCGGCGACCGAGAGGTCCTCGACATAGAAGAGAGCGATGGCAGAAGCCTGTCGTTTGGGGAGATCGCGGACCATTTGCCAGAACTCCTCGTCCTCGGGCTCCATCTCGGGCAGGGGCTGCCGGCGCTGTCCGGCGAGCCGATCCATGGCCCGCTTCTCGGCAGCCCGCCTCCTGAACCCGGAAACGGCCTTGTTCGCCACCACACGCCTCACCCATGCCCCCGGTTTGTCATATTCGCCGACGCGATCCCAACGCTCGTGCGCCGCAACGAAAGCCTCTTGCGCCAGGTCCTCGGCGCCGAGCCGGCTGCCCGAGAGGGCATAGGCCAGTCCGACCACATCTCTGAACTCACGGCGGTAGAAACTCTCAAATGACTCATGACTGATGGTCAACTCCTCGTTCCGGGTAAACGGATCGGGCTTTGTTCCTGCGGTCATGACATCACACGCATCGGCAGCCTTTGGGGTTTACCTGAGCCTTGTAAACCTCGGGCACCCTTGCTGCGTGTGACTCCTGGTCGGGCTTGGGGAGGACGGCTGAATCAGACAAGGAGTGTCAGATGCGCAGATGGCTCACACTTTTGATGGCGGCGGCGGCGATTGCCTTCGCCGGGACGGCGCTGGCGTTGTCGGGGACCCTGGAGACCAGGGGAGAGAACCACGCCACCGAGACGACGGTGAAAGAAGAGGTGACACTCCCCGATGAACCGGTGGCTTCCGAGCCGATCCGTGATGAGGATCGTGAGGACTTCAAGCCGCCGAGCCGAGATGTGATCGACCATGAGCCGGTCGATGACACTCCACCTTGGATCGAGATCCTCTTCCCCGACAACGGCCAGGTGTTCGAGAAGAGCGAGGTCGTTTTCGAGGGGATTACCGAGCCTGGAGCCAGGGTCAGAGTCGGCGATCATGAGGCCGACGTCAACGACGACGGCGGATGGCGTATCGTGCTCGACCTCAGCCCGGGCGAGAACGAGTTCACCTTCAACGCGATCGACGAAGCGGAGAATGGGGCAACCGCGTCGATCACCGTCATCTATCACCAGCCCGAGCCGAAGGCCGAAGAGCCGAAGGAAGAGGAGCCGAAAGAGGAGCCCAAGGAAGAGCCACCGGTTGAAGAGGTCGCCTGGGAGTTCAGCGCCCACCAGAAGTACGGCGAGTGCAGTGAGAACCCGCCTTACGACATCTTCTACGGGACGGGCAAGCCCGGTTCCACGATCGTCATCGAGTCCGAATTCGGTCGGAAAGAGGTCGAGATCGGCGAGAAGGGCGGCTGGGACGCCAAGGTGTTCTTCGAGGGAGCGCCCGTTGGTGAGGTGTTCGCCGTCTACGTGGTCGACCAGTTCGATCATCAGAAGGTGTTCGAGTTCGTTCACACCGGCTAGACCATCTCAGGTCCGCAGAAGAAGGGGTCCCCTGGTGGGACCCTTTCTTCTCTATCGATTGGTCACAACAGGCGACCGTATATGAACTCAGATCAATGCCTGGGCCACAAACGCGGCGATCATGGCTATCAGCCCGGCCACGAGTGACAAAACGATGCGGTCGAGACGTTGGCCAAGAGCATCCAGACGATCCGCGATCCGCTCCTCGATCCGCTCGAACCGGTCCTCGATCCGCGCGAACCGGTCCTCAACCCGCTCGAACCGCTGGTCCATCCAGTCGAAGCGAGCGTTCATATCAGTGCCCAAGGCATCGACATCGTCTGCGGTGGCGAGGTTCTGGCTCTCTTGTATTGGCAGGTATGCCATCAGTGTGTCCGCTCGATCAACTCCGAGGACTTCTGTCAGCCCATTGTAGAGATCGTGACGGTGTGACTCGGCAGTCATAGGCCAACCATGAAACATTCAATGCCCGATTTCAAGGGTCCCATCGTCGCCACAACAGACCTCTTGTAGAAGCTCGCCGCTGGGCGTATTGGTTGCAGAGACCATGCCCGGATATCCGGCGTCCTCACATCCTGACCTTCGCTCACTGGTCGACAGGTGGCAGGGCCATCTGTTGGCCCGCAACCTTTCTCCGCACACCATCGACGGCTACCTGAGAGGTGTCCGCCAGTTCATCGACTTCCTCGAAGCCGCCGAATGGCCTTCCAGCCCTGTCTCCATTCGACGCAATCACATCGAAGGTTTCATTGCGGAGGTTCTTGACCACAAGTCGGACTCGACGGCGCGCACTAGATATCGAGACCTCAGTGTCTTCTTCAACTGGCTCCGTGAAGAAGGCGCGGTCGAATCGTCGCCGATGACACATGTGAAACGACCCCGGGCCGAAGAGAAACAGATACCGATCATCCCCGAACAAGATCTGCGTCGCCTCCTCTCCACCTGCTCAGGTCCCGGATTCAGGGATCGTCGGGACAAGGCCATCTTGCTGTTCTTTCTCGACACCGGGGCACGCCTCTCCGAAGTGGCCGAGCTCTTGGTGGCCGATATCAAGTTGAAACGCCGGACCGTGACAGTTCGGGGTAAGGGTCGCCGTCAGCGGAAACTGCCGCTCTCCGTCCGGGTCCGCCAGGCGCTGGCCGACTACCGGGAGGCCAGATCTCGTCACGTGGCCGCTGGGGATGATCGGTGGTGGCTGGGGCCGAAAGGGCCATTCTCACCCTCGAACATCCGTCAGATGTGCTGGCGAAGGTCGGCGGAGGCGGGCACAGCTCGTGTCCATCCCCATATGTTCCGTCACACCTTCTCGCACATGTTCCTGGCGGCAGGTGGTAACGAGGGCGACTTGATGCGGCTGGCAGGATGGCGATCTCGGGACATGGTCACCCGCTACGGCGAATCCGCCGCCGATGCCCGCGCCTTTGAGGCTCACCTACGTCTCTCGCCCGTCGAAAGCCTCCTGCCATCGCAGGAGCTCTTCGGTGGCAATGAGCGCGGCGCGGGTTAAGAGCCGACCCGGTAGGCGCCCGAATCAAGGATGCGTTCGCCCCCGGTGCTGCCAGATCCAGGTGAGTTAAGGTTTGGTGGTTAGTCGATGACGCAAGACCATGCCTGATATTGAGATCGTTCGAGCAGCTGACCGTCTCGTGTCCGAAGCGGATGCCACCACAGGGATGGTCAGGGAACAGGCGATTGCCGAAGACGGGATTTGGGTAGGAAGGGTGCGAACGGCGCCCGGTCGACCTTCCGGTTGGCATCATCACGGCGATTACGACACCTACTTCTATGTCGAAGCCGGAAGGGTGAGCATGGAGTTCGGTCCTGGCGGCGCCAAGATGATCGAGGCAGGTCCCGGAGATTTTGTCCACGTCCCCAAGAACGTGATTCATCGCGAGGTCAATCCGGCGGATCACGAAGGCGCGGTGATTCTGCTGAGAGTGGGCAGTGGTCCCCCGGTTATCAATGTGGATGGCCCAGCCTGAAGCCGAGGCGTTCGGCGTCCGCGACACTCAGTCGTTCTGGAGATCTCTAGACGGGGTCGAGTTTCATCGTGGTGCCAAGGACGCTGGGGTGGACCATCGAGTCCAGAGACCGGCTTTCGGGATACTTGCGGCGCAACGCATCGCTGGTTCGGACCACGCTTTCCGGTTCGATGGCGGGGACGGCCGTGGCGGGGATGTTCCGGTCGCCGATATGGATGGCGACCTCGGGATTGGCGAGCACCCGTTGATACCACTTGCCCGTTTCCCCTCTCACCGAACGGATGAAGACCTCGCCATCGTCGACCACGATCCAGATGATGGTGCGGAAAGTTCGAGCACCGCGCCTGGTCTCGATCAGTACTTCGCGGGTTTCGTTCATCAGACGGAGGTCACCGGCTTCAAATCCCATTGAGCCCAGATTAGGGCTGCGATTCCGGCACCATCAGGTCAACCGGTAGACAACCCCACGTTCGTCCCGGCCGACAGCCTCGGCCACACCCCGATATCCGGTGGCAGTAGGCGAGTCTCTGGCCGAGACGGCGTCCCCTTTCCAAACCACCGGCCAGGTCGGCGGTGGTGAAAGGATCCGGGAGGTTCTCAGGCAACAATCCCAGCAGGTCGGCCAGTGAGCCCAGCTCGACCCGGTCCAACGCCTCGAGATGGATGGTCGGGTGCTAGCCGGTTATGGCTGAGACGTCGACACCATCGAGGAGGCCTGCGATCACGTCATTGCCTATTTGCGAGGGGTGGGTGTAATCCGCTCCTAGTACTACACCCGGCGCGGTGGTGCCGTCGGGTCCGTTGAATGCGTGATACAGGTCCACGCAGCCGAAGTTGTTGGCCGTTCCGGTGTCACACAGCATGGCGTTCCATTCGTCGAAGATTCGTTTGGTCAACGCCGCCAACTGTTCTAATTCTTCTGCTGAGGCGACCTCTTCGATGCCTGGATAGCCGACAGCGTTGTTGTAGACCGTTAGGGCCAACAGGACGCTGGGTCCGGGTACCAGCGATGAGACTTTGCTGAATATCGACTGATAGCGGGACCGGTAGGTTTCGATCGTCTCGTCGATGCACGCATCCGTGTACAACAGGATTGCTGCAACCTGTGTTTGCAATGTGTCCGCCTGTTCAGAGTGGCAGGGTCCGTCCGTCGGCCAGGGGGCTTGGTCGTTGAAACCGACCGAAACGATCACGATGTCGGCTGTTCCAAGCTGCTCTCGCAGCAACGCATCGCCGATCAGTTGCTCCTCGATGTCGGTCATGTTCGCGGAGTCGTTTCGAGACCTGTTCACGACTTCGACCTGCCGGCCCGTCGTCTCCTCCAAGGTCACGGCGTACTGGTCGACAAAACCCTTGCACCCAGGACAGAAGTCGCTGTACGGGATCGAATCGCCGATAACGACCAGCCGCAGACGACCACTGTAGGAACCCACCGGCGCCGTGGTTGTTGTATCTGTTACCGATGTTGTTGATGGAACTGTGCTTGAGCTCTCGGTGGTTTGTGGATTACCTGAGCGAGCGCAGGCGGAAACCATTAAGGCTGCCACGAAAACCAGGGACATGGGGCGGCCCACCGAAAGCTCCTTTACGCCGACGCCGAATCGCACGGCTCGAGCGTTCTCACGAAGCGGTCGCGAGGCACGGAGCCGCTGCTGCGTAAGGCTTCAAAATGACGTCCTGCCGTGGTTCGAGACGTATCGCCTTGCCTCTAGCGAAATCGTAAACGACGCAGCCGCCAGACGCGATCGATAACAGGCGTTATGTAGTACTCCCTGAGCGATCCGCTCGTCCGGTAACAGGCCGGCACACCTTCGTGCCGCGAGGTTTGGCCCGTTACAAGGTGGACGACCGAGAATTGCTTGCCGATCGTTCGGTCATCGCAGCTCGCCGCCGCCCCTATAGGAGGCCTTCAAACGACGAGCAGGCTCGTCTTTATCAGCCGGGTGGCGTTGGCCGTCTGTCCGCGCGATACGGGCGGGCCTGGGACAGGCCAGAGTTGGAATCGCCCAGATCGCCCCGTCCTTGTCTGGCAATCCCGAGTACGCGTAGCGATCCATAAGTGCTCCGATGTCGAAGGTGTCGTAACGGTTTCGTAACTCGGAATTGGCAATACTCATGCCATGGGCGTTAGGTCTGGCTTGCTAAGGGTGGCTGCCAAAGGAGCCTGGCTGGTTTCCGTTTTGTCGTATCTGGCCAGCGTCGGGCTAGAGGCGGCTAACAAGCAGGACGACGAGGCCGCGACCGAACTGGTCGCCGTGGCCATCCAAAACCTCTCGTTCGTAGCGATAGCAACCCTCGCTCTCTTGATTCTACGAAGCCAACCCGAGAACAAGGTGGCGTGGGCCATAATGCTTGCGGGGGTCGTCTTCCCGGTGGAAGCCTTCATCGCCCAACTCACCGAGTATGCGCTGAATGCCTGGGGCCAGGTCGGCATCACGCTTCTAGCCGGATGGGTATCCCGGTGGATTTGGATAGGAGCCACACTGCCTGTTCCCCTGATTCTCCTCTTCTACCCCGACGGGATGCTTCCGTCCTCTCGTTGGAAGCCTGTTGTCTTCATCGTCTTGTCGATCGTTGCTATCACCTGGGTCTTCTCTGCGTTCGACCCCACACCGATGGAGGAGTTCACGGGCCTGCGAAACCCGGTAGGCATCGAAACATTGCTCTCCAGTTTCACGATGGTCGTCGGCATCGCATTCTGGGGACTGGCGATCCTCCCTCTGCTCGCAGCTGTGTCTCTGATTCCTCGCTACCGCAGATCCAGAGGTGTCGAACGACAGCAGATGAAACTCATCGCATGGGTGGGCGCAGTATCCGTCTTCTTCTTCCTGATTCTTGACACCGTCTTCCAGCTCGATCCCGTAGCCGACGCCATTACCAACACCCTGTTCACTCTGTATGTCGGGGCGGCCATCACAGCGGGGATCGTTCGCTACAAGGTCTTCGAGATCGATCGGATCATTTCTCGGTCTATCAGCTACACGATTGTTGTTGCCGTTCTAGGTGCCGTATTCGCCGTTGGAGTCGTCGGAATACCCAACGTTCTTGGACTCAAAGACTCCCCAGCTATGGTCGCCGTCTCAACACTGGCCGTGGCAGGCCTCTTTAACCCAATGCGCCGGCGCATCCAAACAACCGTCAACAGACGCTTCAACAGATCCAAGTATCAAGCCGACCAAGTAGCCGAGGAATTCGCTGCGCGGCTCAGACGACCGCTTACAGCAGAGCAGCTAGGCGATCTTTGGGTCGAAACCGTCAACACCTATTTCGAGCCTGCTAGCTCGGGGATCTGGCTCAACGCCCGCGGCATAACTGGCCTCGTGGACTCCCGGAGCGACCCGCTCATCCGGTAACAGTCCGGCAACGTGGCGGCGTGACTCAGAGGTGATGTCCCAGACACTGCCTCGCCTTGGGTCGGTCACAAGGTCTGCGTCATCACCCGCGGGGTCTCTTAGACCTTCAAGGGACGAGGAGGCTCGTCTTTATGAGGTGGGTGGCGTTGGCGATGAAGTCCTCCGGCGTCCATCCCAGTTCCCGGGTCAGCTCCCGCCACGCTCCCAGGGTTGTGACCGCCACGAAGAGGTCGGCGGCTGCGGCGACGGACCACTCAGGTCGCAGCGACCCCTCGTCGGCCAGCCGCCTGATGACATCGTTCTCGATCGCCTCGCGAAGCCCCGTCACCCGGCGTCGCCAGTCCGCCCCGAACGCCTCGTCGAGATGTTGCGCCTCCTCGAGCACCCAGCCGATGCTGTCGAGGCGCTCGTTCATGAACCCCAGGAATTCGACCATGCGCTCGATGGCGGCGATGCCTTCGGGTGCGTCGATCACTTTCTGATGACGAGCGTGAACCTCAAAGGTGTCCACCATGTGCGGCAGGAGGGCAAGCAGCAGCCCGTTTCGGCCACCGAAGTGGAGATAGAGCCCCTGGTGGGACACCCCGGCACCTTCACTGACGTCGGCGAGACGCATCGCCGGGCCCAGCCGCTCCGCCAGCTCCAGCGCTACGTCGAGTATCCGCTTTCGGGTCTCGGGGCTCCCATAGATCTCACTACTTGACACGATATCAACCATAGCGTACTGTCGGGTTGATATGAGATCAACCAGGGAGGTGTGTGACTGTGGGTGATGAGCGGAATCGCCCGGGGAATCGAAGTGAACGCCGTGTCATCGCTATCGGTCTGCTGGTAGCGGTCGCGGCGGGCATCGCCGGTGGCGGCTTCGAGTCGGTCAGTGTCCAGACCGTTCTGTATGCATTGAGCAGTCTGGGATGGGTGGTGGCCACCGCCATTCTCGCCTTTCGTCATGGCGAGCGTGGTGAATTCATTGTGGGCGCCGGCTTCTTGGTTCTGACCATCGCCGAGACTCTTCTCTGGGTAAACGGGAGAACGGGCGATCCCGGTTATGAGACAGGATTTGCTGGTGGGGCCATGTTCTACGTTCCCGGGCTGCTAATGCTGGGTCTCCCCAGCGTCTACCCCTGGCTGATTCGGATGTTCGCGGTTCTGGGAGCCGGAGCCTGGGCGGTGGGCTCGGTGGCTTTCTGGACCGGATCAGGATTCGCATCCACAGATCCACTTGCCCTCGGTGGCTACGGTCTGCTCAGCGCTGCCTTAGTCGGTGTCGCAGTCGTGACTCTGCGCGGCAGGAGGCAGATGAGCTCCGGCTCCAATTAGGCGGTGAGTGGTTAGTGCTCGCGACCAGCCGGATCCTGTTCCTCATCGGTGGCCTGTTTTGGTTGGCGATAGGGGTGCTGACCCCGTTAGTGGTGGACCGTTGGACAGGACCCACCGGCTTGTTCATTTCGGTGTCGACCGACACTGCGCTCTACGGTGCTCCACCCGACCAGATCCTGGCAAGCAACCCCGAGGTGACCATGTTGCGAAGGGTGATGATTCGCGTCCTTGCGGGCCTCCTCGTGGCAACCGGTCTGTTCGCGGCTGGTGTCGCCTGGTTTGGGTTGCGGGAGCCCCAGACTTGGGCCCTGGCGTTGCTGACCGTCGTGGGCCTGGCGGTGTTGCCCTACTGGTGGATCACTCTCGGTCCCTACCGCGCTGCGGGGATTCGAGTTGGCCTCGGGGATATGCCCCCTTTCATGTGGGTGCCGGGGATGCTGTTCCCGGTCGCTGCGGTACTCGGCTGGATCGCCCACCTGAGGGCGTGACCCAACCTGAAATGGCTGCTACGTGGGCTTGTCGCCTGTTCCGGTCGTTGACAGCAGAGGTATCGCCAATTCGAACACGCTCCTAGCGTTCTCATACCGGTAGGTGAGATCCCCCAGCATCAGCTTTGCCAGCTTCTTTGACACGGTGAGACCTAGTCCTATCGAAGCAGTCAGACCTTTCGCGGCGGTGGCCCGCTGATATGGCTGGAAAATGCGGTCACGGTCGGCCTCGGGGACACCCACTCCGTTGTCCACCAGCGACACACAAGCCATCGACTCGGTGGTATGCGTGGTCAGTTCTATCTCCGTGCCGCCGTAGCGGAGGGCATTGGAAACGAGGTTTCGGAGGATCTGGCGCACCCGGGCCGGATCGCCGACGCCACGGACGGAACCTCCGGTGACGCGGATTCGGTCCAGGGCCGGCTCGGCCCCCAGACCTTCCAGAACCTGGGCTGCTTGCGCCCGGAGATCCACGGGAACCTGGATCACAGTCAGGGTGTCGTTGTCGGCCCTTGCCGCCACCAGCAGGTCCTCAACGATGTTGGTGAGGTCGCCGGTCTGATAGGCGATTCTTTCGATTATCTCGATTCTCTCGGCAGGAGTCAGATCCACGGTTCCACCGCGCAGCAACTCGGCGAAGCCCAGAACTGCGGTTAGTGGTGTGCGCAGCTCATGCGAGACCGATGCAATCAGCTGATCCTTGGATTGAAGAAGATTCTTGAGCTCTTCCTGAGCGTCCACCTGAGCGGATATGTCGACGACGTTGGCAACGAGATGAAGGGGGTGGCCGTCGCTGTCTCTGACCAGGGCCGTTGAAACGATGCTATGGGCGGTTGACCCATCCCGTCGCAGATACTGGAGTGCCGATCGGGACCAGGGTTCTTCCCCGCTGATCACCTTCCGGAAGCGGGCAAAGCTCTCCTCCCGGTCTTCCGGCGCGGTCACGTCCTGAATTGTCAGGCTCAACAACTCTTCCTCGTTGTAGCCAAGCATTTGGCAACCCGCTGGATTCACCCGTATGAACCGACCGGTCGCCGGGTTTACCAAAGCCATTCCGGAAGCTGCCGACTCGAACGCCGTCCTGAACAGCTCATCGCTTGCTCTCGCAAATGCTTCGGCCTTCCTCTGGGCGGTGATGTCCTCCATTTGGGTGACGAAATAGGCGAGTTTCCCAAACTGATCAGCCACCGAGGCCACGCTGACTTGAGCCCAGATCACGTGACCGTTCCTGTGCAGATATCGCTTTTCCCAGCGGGCCAACTTGATCTCGCCGGATACCAGTCGGCGAAGCTGCTCCTGGCTGGTCGTCAGGTCGTCGGGATGGGTGATGTCGGCGAAATGCTTGGTCGCGAGATCGCCGGGGTCGTATCCCAGCATCGAGGTAAGGGCACCGTTGGTCCGGATGAAGATGCCCTGGCTCGAGGTCAGGGCCATACCGATAGGCGCACTGTCGAAGGCGGCGCGGAACAGCGATGCGGACTCTTCGGGAACACTCATCACCTGGGATGGGGTGCCGCCTCGGCTCGCCATTTTCAAGACTTTCGAGCGGATGCTTGCTTCATCTCCGTTAATGATCGGCAAACCCCCGGGCTGACTGGAGCGGCAGGTCGGCCTTCGGTGTGTCTCTCAGCATGGTCAGCTCGTACACTGTTTCAGGAAATGCCGGCGCTGCCGGCCCCGGGGACGTAGCTCAGCTGGAAGAGCACCGGCTTTGCAAGCCGGGGGTCGTGGGTTCGAGTCCCATCGTCTCCACTTCGACATTCTCAGTGGATTGAATTCGTGTGAAGAATCGTTATCAATTGAAGCCAAGAAGAGGAGAGACCATGCCGAACGCGGTGATCGTCGATGCCGTGAGGACGCCTGTGGGGCGGCGGAACGGGGTGTTCAAAGACATCCACTCTGTCGATCTGGCATCGATTCCATTGGAAGCCCTGGTGGCGAGAAACCAACTCGAACCCTCACTGATAGACGATGTGATCATGGGCAACGTCAGTCAAACCGGCGAGCAGGCATACAACATCGGACGAAATGCAGCCCTCGCCGCCGGGTACCCCGAAGAGGTCCCGGGTGTGACGATCGACCGCCAGTGCGGTTCCTCACAGCAGTCGGCCCACTTCGCCGCTCAGGCGATCATGGCCGGCGCCCAAGATGTGGTGGTGGCTGCCGGCGTCGAGAACATGACCCGGGTGCCGATGGGGATCACCGCCCAACAGGGTCCGGGCCTCCCGTTTGGGGCCAAGGTTCTGGAGCGCTACTCGCAAGGTCTGGTGCCGCAGGGGATCTCGGCCGAGATGATCGCGGAGAAGTGGGGGATCTCACGCATTGAACTCGACGAGCTCTCCCTCGAGTCCCATCGCCGGGCGGCTCGGGCTACCGAAGAGGGGCGTTTCGAGGGGCAAATAGTGCCCGTCGAGATAACCCGCGACGACAGGACGACCGAGTGGGTCAACCGTGACGAGGGAATTCGCTGGGACACTTCCATGGAGAAGCTGGGAAACCTGCAGCCCGCTTTCAAATCGGACGGCGTGGTGACCGCCGGAAACAGCTCACAGATATCCGACGGCGCGGCCGCGGTCCTGATCATGTCCGAGGAGAAGGCCAGGGAGCTCGGTCTTGTCCCGAAGGCCAGGTTTGTTTCGTTTGCCATGGTGGGAGTCGACCCCGTGACCATGCTCACCGGCCCCATTCCCGCCACAGAGAAGGTGCTTGACCGGGCCGGACTGGGCATCGACGACATCGACCTCTTTGAAGTCAATGAGGCGTTTGCCGCGGTGACGGTGGCCTGGCGGATGGAGCACGGTGGTAGTGACCCCATGGCCCTTTGGGACCGCACCAATGTCAATGGAGGGGCTATCGCTCTCGGTCATCCTCTGGGAGCCTCGGGTGCCCGGCTGCTCACCACGCTGGTGTGGGAGCTAGAACGCACAGGGGGCAGATACGGCCTGCAGACAATGTGCGAGGGGGGCGGAATGGCCAACGCCCTCATCATCGAGCGTCTGTGACAAGGGATGCGTGTGCAGGGGGAGCGGCCAGGCCCGTCTTCCTGCACACGCATTGTTATGCGTGTGCAGGGGGAAGCGTCAGGCCGGTCTGTGTGCACACGCAATGACGGGGAACACGTTTATCGACGTGGGGCTGGCGCTTGGGCTCGGGCTGTTGATCCTTTGGGTAACCGTGGGAGCCATCCGGATGTTGTCCACTCCTCCTCCCGAGGTGGACCCTGAGGATGTCGTTGCCGTTGATCAGGACTACCGCTGCACGGTCTGTGGCGCCGAGTTGACGATGCGGGCGGTGAACGTCCAGGGGGACACGGCGCCGAAACACTGCCGGGAGGAGATGGTGGCGGTATGGCGGCCCTGATTGAAACCCCGTGGCCTAATCACAAAGGTGTAGTTATCCCCGGAGTTCTCCACAGGTTGTTGAGAATTACACTGGTGTAAGCCGATTTCTTGGCCCGCTCCGACCGACTAGCCTCGCCGTCGTGCCCGAATCAAAGCGCCGCAGACCGAAGAATCGCCCGACCTCGACCAAGACCATTGTCGCCTCCCGGGCCAAGGACCCCAGCCCCACCTGGTATGTCGCCCTGATGGCTGGCCTGATGGTGGTAGGTGTGATTCTGGTCCTGTTGCGATTCATCAATCAGTGGGATCAAACCGTGCTCGTGGCGGGCCTGGTGGCCATTGCCGCAGGCTTCTTGATGACCACCAACTACCGGTAGGCACATCTCCGGCTCGACAGGGCCGATCTTGGAGTGGAACGACTCAGCTGACCGCCCGACCTACCCGCCGGTCGGCGGTGTCGGGTCCGTAGGAATCGTGGTGGTGGTCGGTGGCGGGGTGAACTCGCCCAGGGTGACCCGGACGATGTCCCCCGGGAAGAGGGTGGCGCCGACAGATGGCAATTGGTTGACAACCAGCCCGTCCTGACCGGGATCGACCACAGGCTGGGT
>JBFHXF010000027.1:0-20319 GCA_041599115.1 Acidimicrobiia bacterium | reverse complement strand
GGCGACACCGAGGCGATACGTTCCGCCAGTTCGAGCGGGGGCCTCGTCCCGTAGTCGATAAAGGCGTGGAAAGCGGGGAGTTTCCTCATCTGGGTGTTCATGGCGTCGATGATCTCGTCCCGCCCGTAGCCCACATTCATGTACCACAGCGAGGCGGCGGCGTCGAGATATCGTCTGCCTTGCTCGTCGAATACGTAGATCCCTTCCCCGCGATCCACTATGAAGGGGTCGCGTTGGACTTTGCTCATGTCGGCGAATGGGTGCCAGAAAGATGCCATGACACCGGATCGTAGTGATACTTGCGAGGGCTACGCTCGCCGGTCATGCCGGCTGATTTGGCGCTGATCAACGGACCCGTATTCACCGCAATGAAGGGTCGGCCGTTCGTCGAATCCTTGGCCGTCGGTGACGGCCGGATCCTCTATGCAGGTGCCGACGCCGGCCTGAGACCTCATGTCGGTGCGGAAACGGACATCATCGACCTGCGAGGGCGGATGGCTTCGCCGGGATTCCAGGACGCCCACATCCACCCGGGGAGCTCAGGGATCGATATGGGCCGGTGTTCCCTCCACCATTGTGAAGACGCCGGCGAGGCCATTGAGACGATCGCCCGGTATGCCGCGGCAAACCCGTCGCATGAATGGCTCAGGGGATCGGGTTGGTCCCAGGATTGGTTCCCCCGGGGCTGTCCGAGCAAGGAGATCCTCGACGCCGTGCTCCCCGATCGTCCGGCTTATCTCCCCAATCGGGACGGTCATAGCGGCTGGGTCAATTCGACGGCGTTGGCGAGGGTCGGGGTAGACGCCACCACCCCCGATCCGGCCGATGGCCGCATTGAACGGAATCCAGACGGCAGCCCGCAGGGAACCCTTCACGAAGGTGCCCGTTATCTGGTCACCGACCATCTTCCCGATGACACCTATGACGACCTGCGCTCGGGGATGGTGCAGGCCCAGAGGTATCTCTTCACCAGGGGCATAACCGCCTGGCAGGACGCTCACGTCGATCTGGACACCCAACGGGTTTATCTCTCGCTGGCAGAGTCTGGCGAGCTCCTGGCCCATGTTGCCGGGGCTCTCTGGTGGGATCCGCACCGGGGAATAGATCAGATCGAGGACATCATCGAGATGACTCATCAGGCCGCTCCCGGTTACGAACCGGTCGGAGTCAAGCTGATGCTTGACGGGGTATTCGAGAACTTCACCGCCAGTCTGCTGGAGCCCTATGGGGACGGACAGGGCGGTGAGACGGAGAATCAAGGCATGGACTTCATCGACCCGGGCGAGCTGCTTGAGATTGTTTCCCGTCTCGATGGCTTGGGACTCTCCTGTCATTTCCACGCGATCGGGGATCGCGCAGTCCGCAACGCTCTCGATGCGATAGCCCGTGCGAGGAAACAGAACGGCCTGACGGAGAACCGTCATCACATCGCGCACCTCCAGATCGTCCATCCAGACGACATCCCCCGTTTTCGCCGGCTTGGTGTTTCTGCCAATTGCCAGACCCTGTGGGCTTGCGACGGCGGCTATCAGACCGATCTCACCAAACCTTTTCTTGGTCCGACAAGAACGCTCTGGCAATATCCGTTTGGAAGCCTGTTGCGGGCAGACGCTCATCTGGCGATGGGATCGGACTGGGATGTGTCAACGCCGGATATCTTCGCCCAGGCGGACGTGGCGGTCACCCGTTCCGACATTTCCGCCCCAAACGAGCCGCCGCTCAACCCAAGCGAGGCCCTTTCCCTCATCGATTCGTTGTCCGGGTTCACCCTGGGTTCTGCCTATGTCAATCATCTCGACACCGAGACCGGATCGCTCGAAGTCGGGAAACTGGCGGATCTCGTCGTCCTCGACTGCAATCCATTCGAAAGGGAGCGGCCGGCGGGAACACTGGTCGACCTCACGATGATTGGCGGTCGAGTCGTTTACGAGCGTCCCCGGTCGATCTGATCGAGGAATGCCCCGATCTCTGTCTGGTTGTGCAACCGGTGGATCTCGGCGTGGGACCATGAACCTTCGTCGAGGCATTCTTGATATTTCTCGCGCACACCCCCGTGCCTGGTCCAGGCCCAGACGATGATGTTCTTCTCCGGACGCGGATCGAAGAAGTTGTTCCACGGCTCGCGGTTCCCATTCCACAACTCCTCCTGCTTGACGGCGCGCCGGACGGTTCTGGCGATCACCCGTTTCATGACAGTGCTCTTCGGCAGGTCCAGCCAAACGATGGTGTCGGCCCGGGGCCACACGATGTCCGCTACCCCGTGACTGGTGTAGTTACCGTCCACCACCCACCCCGATCCACTGGTGAATGTGTCGACTCGCGCCCGGAATTCCTTATCGGGAAGCGGCCTCCAGCCGGCCTGGTGAAACACCGAGTCGAGTTCGAGATAAGGCAGATCGAGCAGGTCTCCGATTCTCCGGGCAACCGTCGACTTGCCTGCCCCGGAACTTCCGATCACCGAGATGCGCTGCATTGTGGAATTCTCGCAGTGATGGTTCGGAAGCGGCAGCAGAGCCGGCGGGCGGCTCGGTATGCTCGCCCCGCACCAGGTAAGGGCTATAGGAGGATGGATGGCCGAGGCGGCGGTGGAGTTGGTTGGAGTCACCAAGAGATTCGGTGATGACGTCCTGGCCGTCGATGGCATAGATCTGACGGTCAACGACGGCGAGTTCTTTTCGCTTCTTGGCCCCTCCGGATGTGGAAAGACCACCACCCTTCGAATGATTGCCGGGTTCGAGTTCCCCACCGAGGGCAGCATCCGCATTCACGGTTCGGAGATGGGCTTGAGCCCGCCGAACGAGCGACCGGTCAACACCGTCTTCCAGTCGTACGCGCTCTTTCCGCACATGACCGTTTCCGAGAACGTGGCATTCGGCCTCCTGATGAAGAAAGTCGAGAAGTCCGATATCGAGGGCCGGGTGGCACGCGTTCTCGATCAAGTGCAACTGTCACGTCGGGCCGACGCCAAGCCGAGCCAGTTGTCCGGTGGGATGCAGCAGCGAGTGGCCCTTGCCCGGGCGTTGGTGAATGAACCTGAAGTGCTTCTGCTCGATGAGCCCCTCGGCGCCCTGGATCTGAAGCTCCGGCAGGCGATGCAAGTTGAGCTCAAGGACCTCCAGGGACGGGTCGGAATCACCTTCATATACGTGACTCACGATCAGGAGGAAGCCCTGACCATGTCGGACCGGATCGGTGTCATGAACAATGGTTCCCTTCTCCAGATCGGGCGATCCGAGGAGATCTACGAGCGACCCGCATCTCGCTTTGTCGCCGACTTCATCGGTGACATAAACCTGATGGACGCGACGGTGGCCGGAGCCGATCGAGTTCGATTGGGAAACGGAGTCGAGGTGGGTATAGACGCCGTCGGGATGAAGTCGGACGCCAGGGTGACCCTCGCCCTGCGACCCGAGAGATTGTCGTTGTACGACTTGGACGAGGCGATCCCGGACGGTTACAACCAGATGAGGGTCCGGGTCACCCGGCGAATGTATTTCGGCGACGTCTACTTCTACGACGTCGATGGCGGCACCGGTGCCCATATCGAGGTCAAGGAGGAGAACCGCCCCAGCGTCGAGCTATACGACGTGGGCGAAGAGGCCTATCTGGTTTGGAACCCCAAGGCCGGGAACCTGGTCGTCGACTGATGACTGCAGGCCCGGTCACGCCGGAATTGGAGAAAGCAGCCGAGCGCGCCGCATCGAAAAGGGGCTTTTGGATCTCGTCTCCGGCGTTCTTCTACCTGATCCTCTTCTTCGCACTCCCGCTGGTGCTCGTCTTCGTGTACTCCTTCGCTACCAGGGACACCACCGGCCGCACAGTGCTGCGGGATTGGAATCTGAGTTCCTATGAGCGTCTGTTCAGTTCGGTAGTCGGCGAGATCTTCCTTCGGTCGATCGTTTTGGCGATCCTGACGACACTGATCTGCTTGGCGGTCTCATATCCCTTCGCCTATTACATCGCAACCCGACCGGCACGGGTCCGCAACGTTCTCCTGATCTTCGTGATGATCCCGTTCTGGTCGAACTTCCTCGTCCGAACCTACGCCTGGCGGGTGATCCTGGGCAGCGACGGGCCCATCTCCCAGATCAGCCAGGGGTTTGGCGGCGAACCGATCCGTCTGCTGTTCACCAACACCGCGGTTCTCATCGGCCTGGTGTATGGATTCATGCCCTTCATGATCCTCCCCCTTTATGCAGCCCTGGAGCGCATGGATTGGACACTGGTCGAGGCTGCCCGGGACCTCTATGCCGATGGATGGTCGGCGTTTCAAAAGGTCACATTTCCCCTGTCGACACCGGGTGTCGTCGCCGGCTCGATACTTGTCTTCATCCCCACCTTGGGCGCCTACGTGACCCCGGCCATTTTGGGAGGGGCCAAAACGGTTCTCATGGGTGACTACATCGTCAGCCAGTTCCTGGCGGCCCGCAACTGGCCCTTCGGATCTGCCCTCTCGTTCGCCATCATGTTCGTGATGCTCCTGGCCACTGTCTTCTACTTCCGCTCAGGGGCCAAGTCATTGTGAATGAGGGAACGGCTCAAGGTCGTTTGGCCGACCGCATCATGGCGGGCAACGCGTGGGTCGTCTACGTGTTCCTTTACGCCCCGATCGTGCTGTTGATCGTTTTTTCCTTCAACGAGAACAGCAACGTCGCCATCTGGACGGAGCCGTCCTTCAAGTGGTACGGGGAGATGGTGCGGAACTCCAATGTCATGGGGGCCCTGCGCAATTCGCTGATCGTGGCCGCCGTCTCGACCATTGTCTCAACGGTCATCGGGACGATGCTGGCCATTGCCCTGGAACGGTATCGCTTCCGCGGCCGCGGAGCGCTCGATGGGCTGGCCTATCTCCCGATCATCATCCCGGACGTGACCATGGCCGTGATGCTGCTGATTTTCTTCTTCCAGGCTTTCGGGATCATCAATGACCTCATCGGTGTCCAGCTGAAGACAGGGCTGGGGACCATAACCCTGGCCCACATCGCTTTCAGCATCTCGTTCGTGGCAGTGGTGGTTCGGGCCCGAATCGCGCAGCTGGACTCTTCACTCGAGGAGGCTGCCGCCGATCTCTATGCCAATCGTTGGCAGGCGTTCCGACGGGTCACCTTGCCCCTGATTGCTCCGGGTGTGGCCGGCGGGGCGTTGTTGGCCCTCACCGTTTCGCTGGACGATGTCGTGGTGACGCAGTTCGTCTCGGGATCCGGGGCCACCACCCTGCCCGTGTACGTCTTCGGTCTCGTCCGCCGGGGGGTGACACCACTGATCAACGCCGTCAGCACCGTGATGCTGGTGGCCTCGATGTTCCTCGTCGCTGTATCCCTGATATTCCAGCGGGGTGCGGAAGTGCGCGGCGCGATACCGACCGATGCCGAGTCCTTGCTCCGCGAGATGACAGACGGGTAGCGGCGATGACCGATAAGAAAAGTGGATATGGTGAGGGAGCGCTGCGGCGCATTCGATTGAAATCTGGAGGAGAAGAGAATGAAGAAGACGGCGAAACTCATCTCGCTGATGGCGGTATTCGCCCTGGTGGTTGTCGCTTGCGGAGGAACCTCTGCCACTGAGACAACGAGCGCCGCTCCGGGCGCAAACTGTACGGCGGGGGAGACCGATGGCGATCTCACCCTTTACAACTGGTCGGAATACATCGACCCTGATCTCGCCACGCAGTTCCAGGACGAAAACAATGTGACCGTCACCGAGGACTTCTACGAGTCAAACGAGGCGCTGATCGCCCAGATGCAGGCCGGGGCGGCTTATGACGTCATCGTCCCCTCGGACTACATGGTCGGGATCATGATCGACAACGGTCTCCTCGCGCCCCTCAACAAGGACGCCATTTCGAATCTGGGCAACCTAGCTGATCGATTCACCAAGCTGCCCTACGACCCGGGGCCCGATTACTCGGTCGCATATCAGTACGGGACTACCGGACTGGGGGTCAACAAGACGATCGTTGGAGAGGACTTTGACCCGAGTTGGGCATTGATCTTCGATCCAGCCCTCACCTCGACGTACCCCGGCGGTGTCTCTGTCCTCAACGACCCGAGGGAGACAATGGGGGCTGCCCTGGAGTATCTCGGATACTCCTTGAACGATGTCGACCTGGCTCACCTGCAGGAGGCCACCGATCTGATCAAGGCTGCGAAGGGCGGAATCGCCACCTTCGACTCCGATCAGTACGACGAGGCGCTGGTCAACGGTGAGGTTGCCGTTGCCCATGGCTACTCGGGAAACATGATCGTCTCGATCGGTGAGGCCGATAATCCCGACGACTTCGCCTACATCCTGCCCAAGGAAGGTGCCACGTTGTGGATCGACAACATGGCGGTCCCGGCAAACGCAGAGCATCCCTGCACTGCGTTTACCTTCATCAACTTCCTTCTCGATGCCGAGAACGGTGCTGCCCTGACCAACTGGAACTACTACGCAAGCCCCAATGAGGCGTCGGTTCCGTTCATCGACCAGGAGGTCATCGACTTCTACGCCGATACCGAGACCGACCAGAATCTCGAAATCATCCATGACACCGGGGATTACGAGATCAACTTCACCGACTACCTCGCCCTGGCCAAGGGCTGATCCGAAGTCAGTTCGGAGAGGAGGGGCCCCTTTCTGGGGCCCCTCCTATTTTGCGGTAGTTGTGGGGGAATGATCGGGCTGACATCTCCCTCCGCGATCTGCATGGCAGCATGAGGAAGTGAAACTCGCTGTTCCTCAGGCGTTTCGAGCTCTGCCGCGGACTGTGGTCGCTCTTGGAGTGGTCAGCTTTTTCACCGATCTCTCCAGTGAGATGATCTACCCGTTGTTGCCGGTGTTCCTGGTCGATGTCCTCGGCGCCGGGGCAGTGGCGCTGGGGGTTGTCGAAGGCATTGCCGAGTCGACCGCGGCCGTGGTCAAGGTGGCCTCAGGTTGGTGGGCCGATCGCATGCGTCGTCGCAAGCCCTTGGTCGTGGCGGGTTACGGGCTCTCAGGCTCTCTGCGCCCGCTGATCGGGCTTGTCGTGTCCTGGCCCGCAGTGGTGTTCCTGCGATTCGGGGATCGAGTCGGCAAGGGGCTTCGTACCTCGCCCCGGGACGCTCTGATCGCCGATGTCACGCCCCCCGAACGGCGTGGAGCCGCCTACGGATTACACCGGGCGATGGATCATGCGGGAGCGGTGGCCGGCCCACTGGTGGCAGCGGCTCTCCTGCTGATCCCCGGATTCACCCTTCGCAGTGTTTTCCTCCTCGCCGCCATCCCGGCCGCCGTCGTCATCGCCGTTCTGATCATCGGTGTCAAGGAAGACGATCGGGTCACGGCCGGGTCCGCCGAGCCGATCTCGCTCAGGCGCGGCTGGCACGAGATGGGGACCCCGTTCCGTCGACTGTTGTTGGCCCTGGTCGTGTTCACTCTCGGGAACAGCACGGATGCCTTCATCCTCCTGCGGCTGACCGATGCCGGGTTTGCCGCCGTGTGGGTTGCAGTGCTCTGGTCGCTTCATCACATCGTCAAGATGGCAGCGAATCTCTACGGCGGTCAACTGTCGGATCGTGTAGGGAGAAGGGGTCTGTTGATAGTCGGATGGATGGTTTATGCCGGCATCTATTTGGGTTTCGGGCTGACTTCGAGCGGCCCCGCCCTCGTGGCTCTCTTCCTTGGTTACGGGATCTACTTTGGATTGAGTGAACCGGTCGAGCGGGCTTGGGTGGCCGCTCTGGCCCCTTTGGAGGCGCGTGGTGGTGCGTTTGGCCTCTATCACGGCGTAGTGGGGATGGCCGCGCTCCCGGCAAGCCTTCTCTTCGGCGTGATCTACGCCACTGCCGGGCCGGGCGCCGCCTTCGGAACCGGGTCGGCCCTTGCCCTCGTTGCCACCGGGCTACTGCTTCGCGTGTCTGGAAGCAATCAGGCGGTTGCCGGTAGATTGTGAAGATGCACAGCGGACCGCTGCGAGTTCTGGAGGTTTATGGCCAGCCCGAAGACATCGGACGTGCCCATGGGACCGAATGCGCCAGCCTGATTCGCTCCTATCTCGCCGACAGGCTGGAACTCGCCGGTGACAGTATGTGGTCTGGCCGTTCGGTCGATGAAGACACCATTCTCTCGCTTGCCAGGACGACGCTTCCCTTCCACGAGTCCTATTCGGAGTCCCTCTACGCCGAGATGCTGGCGCTCGCCGAGGCGGCGGAGCTTTCGCCCGCGGAGGCTGTGGTGGTGGGCGGGTTCACCGATCTGATCGACGTGGTCAGAGCCACCGGGCCCGCACCCGAAATCGACGAGTGCACTGCCTTGATCCATCCCGGCAAAAGGGTGCTGGCCCAGACCTGGGATATGCACGCCTCGGCCGGCGCGTACGTCATCCTTTTGAAGATCGATCCGATGTCCGGTCCGGCTGTCCTGGTGCAGACCACCGCCGGATGTTTGGGCCAGATCGGAATGAACGAAGCTGGGATCGCAATCGGGATCAACAACCTGACTTCGATCGGCAAGCCCGGGGTCACCTGGCCGTTCGTCGTCAGGAAGGTCCTCCAGCAGACCAACCTCGATGACGCGGTCGCCTGCGTGCTCGACGCCGATCTTGCCGGCGGCCACAACTTCCTTCTCATGGGTCCCGACGGGACAGGTGTCGACATAGAGGCCATGCCGGGTGTGCGCCATGTCACCAAGGTCGACCGCGGGCCATTCGCCCACACCAATCACTGCATTGATTCGACGACCAGAGTTGAAGAGGGCCAGCGGACACAAGAGCATGTGGTGAGCAGTAACCTGAGGTTGGATCTGGGTCTCAGGCACGCCGACGATCTCGAGTCCTTTTTCTCCGACCCAGCCATCTCCAAGCGGGCCATAGACCCGCATCTCACGGCCACTTGCGGTGCTGTCGTCATGCGTCCCTCGGAACAGAGACTCGATGCGGTCTGGGGCATACCAGGGGATCATCCCTGGGAGACTTTCCGGCTTTGAGTGAGGTACAGATTGTCAACCTCGAGGCCTCGATGGCTTCGAAGCTCGAGGCGATCGAGCTCACCTGCTTCCCGATGGCCAACCCCGATGACCTGCTTTCGGAGGATGACATCCGGGCCTATGCCGGCACCTTTCCCGAGGGCTATTTCGTGGCTCTGATCGATGGGGAACCGGTGGGCATGGGGGCGGGGATCTATCTCGACTTCGATTTCAGCAATCCCCAACACACCATTGCGAGCATCACCGGGGAGCACCAGTGCGGCAATCACGATCCCGATGGGGACTGGTACTACGGGACCGACATCACCGTCCTCCCCGAGTTTCGCGGGCGGGGGATCGGGAGGATGCTCTACGAGAAGCGCAAAGGCCTGGTGATCTCCGCCGGCAAGAGGGGGATCATCGCCGGTGGGTCTCTGCCCGGGTACTTCGACTACAAAGCCACGATGCCCATTCGCGAGTACGTCGACAAGGTCGTGGGCGGCGAGCTGTTCGACCCGACGCTGAGTTTCCAGCTGGCCAACGGTTTCGCGGTGAGAGGACTTCTGGAGAATTATCTGGAAGACGAGGCCGACGACGGGTGGGCGGCTCTCATCGTGTGGGAAAACCCCAATATCTAACGGCCCGGTTCCTGGGGGACTCTGAGCACTACTTCAACCGGCGGCTCCGGGCCGAACACCCAGTTGGCGATGGTCCCGGCCACCCAAGCGGGACTGTTCATCGATCCGGAGGCCTTTCTCTGGCGGAACATGTCCAGGTCGAGGAGTACTTCCGGATCCTGTTCTCTCAGGACGGCTTGCATTGGCGTCTCCACCATGCCGGGGGACACCGCCAGCGCCATGGTCAGCCTGTCTCCCTCCTCGATCGCTGCAATCTCGGTGAGGCGGTCGACTCCGGCCTTGGCTGCGGCATAGGCACTCAACCCGCCCCTTCCCTTCTGCGCGAGACCGGAGCTGATGTTGACCAAGGCTCCTCGATGATCATCCGCCACCAGTTGCCCGAGGAAGGCACGCGTGCCATTGAGCACGCCGCCGACATTGACCTCGAGATGCGCCATCAGATCGGAAATCGCGAGCTCACGTTGGGAGCTGATGGGACGGAGTGCCGCGGCGTTGTTGATCCACAGGTCTATCGGGCCCAAAGTTCGGGACACGTCGGCGGCGAACGACTGCAGAACCTCGAGATCCCTGACGTCGACGGATCGTGTCACCACATCATTCCCGGCGAGGTCCGGTGTGCGTCGGGCGCAAACACCGAGTGAGGCTCCCTGATCGGAAAACCACGAGGCCATCCCCGCCCCCAGCCCGGAACTGGCTCCGGTTATCACGATCACCCTTCCCTCGAGGTCGGCCATTGATCCTCCAGTGTTGCCTTCTTGCCGACAGGATATGATCCGGTTGCCCAAAGCCGACCGGAGCGAGCGGGGTGGAGGCTGTGATGTTCAGGGTCTTGTCGAAAGACGGCACGAGCATCGCCGGCAGCGTCGGCGGAGAGGGCACACCGGTCGCCTTGGTCCATGGGACATGCGGCTCGGACTTTTCCTGGGCGTTGGTAAGACCGCATCTGGAACTTCGTCATACGGCATATGCCGTGCAGCGCAGGGGGCGTGGGGAAAGTGGTGACGGCCCGCATTACGCACTTGCCAGGGAGGCAGAGGACGTCGCTGCCGTGGTCGATTCCCTCGGGGCGCGGGCCGGGCTTGTCGGCCATTCCTTCGGTGCGAACTGTGCCCTAGAAGCCTCGCTCCTGACGACCAACCTGAGCTGGCTTGTACTCTATGAGCCGGTCTTCGCACAGCCGGTCGATGAGCGAAACCTGGCGAGAATCGATTCCTTTGTTGCGGCCGGAATGGCCGAAGCGGCAGTCGAGACGTATTTGGTCGAGGTGGTGGGGCTCAACAGGGATGAACTGAACATGCTGCGCGGCTCTCCCACCTGGAAAACGAGGGCGTCGGCGGCACACACCGTCAGCCGGGAAGATCGCGCCTCGGCGGCTTACACGGTCGTCCCCCGGCGGTTCGCCGGGATGAAGGTGCCCACACTCCTCCTGGCCGGGAGCGAGAGCCCGCCGGAGTTCCGGAAGTCGGTCGACGACGTCCATGCTGCGTTGCCTGAGAGCTCGCTGCATGTCTTGGAGGGCCACGGTCACGCGGCAACCTTGACGGCTCCTGAGCTGGTGGCAAGGGAGATAATCGAGTTCGGTCGGCAACACGGATCGGGGAGCTGAAGCCTGACGACGGCTCAGGGGAGGTATTGCTGCTCGATGGAGATCACTTCGCCGCCCAGGATCACCAACCAGTAGGGGGCATACACGGTGCCGGCCCCGAAGTAACCGAAGTGAGGAGGTTGCAGGTCGGGGACGTCATCGGTCTCGTAGTCCCAGGGCACGCCTTTGTTGAACAGAGCGAGCCACTCATCCAGTGCGACGGGGACGGTGGCCACGCTCCCTTCAGCAGGTGATGCCAGCCACACGATGACATCGTCGGCAATTGGAAGGGTCCGCAGCCGGGGGTTGATATTCCGGATGTAATAGTCGTTGGGCACCCCTTCCTCGACCGTGGCGATGGCGCCATCCTCGAAGGCGGCCTGATTGGCATCAGCTCCCGTCAGCCACTGGGCGTAATCGGCCTCGATCTCTGTCGCCGACACCCCCCGCAGAAAACCGAATTCCACGGAGGCGTCGGGCTCATAGCGTGCTTCCAGTTTGAGGGTGGTGGTGGCACCGTTGAGGCCGGTGGCGATGATCGCCACCAGGCTCCTGCCAGGAACGAGCTGAACCTCGCCGTGAAAGTAGGCGTCCTCGACTGTCGCAGGCCCCGCGAAGACAACATCTCCTCTCACCGGCGGACTGGACACCGTCAGGAACACCCCCGATCCGGGAGTGACGAATCCGGAGATCTGCAGCAGTGGGCTCGCCACCGCAACCGAGTGCCAGGGGGCAGAGGGGCCGCTCAGCACAGCGTCGAGGGTCAGGTCGGGGGGAGCGGTGGGCTGGGTGGAGGTTGTGGGCAGCGTGGTCGTAGAAACCAAGGGCGGCATCGAACTCGTCGTCACGACCAGGCTTGTGTTCGTCGTGGTGGTTGGCCGGGTGGTGCCAGGCCTCAGGCTGGTGCTGCCACCGCATGCGGCGAGGACCACCAAGACGAGAATGAGGCGCGCGGTTGCCTTCATATGGCGGTAACGAACAGTTGATCCGATTGGTTTCCGGGGGCAACCCGCGCACGGAAAAACGGAGAAGAAACCCGGTTAAGTCCCTTGTCGCTGTCGGCAGCAGGTGGTATCATCGAACATATGTTCGATATAGATATCGACCAGCAGCCGGTGCGGGACTTGATCCCCGATGGGTTCGATGAGATTGCGCCCGGGCCATATCTCGCTGCCATCCTGGAGGGTCTCGATCGCCCCCGTCTGTCGGGGTTCGACCTGGTCTCCGTTCTCCGCGCTGAGGCCCGAATGGCCTCCCACTATCAAGCTCTTTCATTCCAATCCATGAATGAGGTTTCCCATCGCACCGATCCCGAATTCGGGTTCTCCGAGGAGGCATATCAATTCGCCTCGGACGAGATCCGGGCTGCTCTCACCTTGACCCGTCGCGCCGCCGAGGTGGAACTCGGGCTCGCCATCGATCTCTGTGAGCGTCTGCCCGAGGTTTGGAGAGCACTGTGCTCGGGTGATATCGACGTTCGCCGGGCCCGCGTCATCGCCTATGGGACCTCCCATCTTCCCTTGGAGGCCGCCCGCGAAGTGGTGGACCGCGTGATGAAGGCCGCACCGGGCATGACCACGGGAGAGCTTGGCTCGCTGATCCGCCGGCTCTGCATAGATGCCGATCCCGAGGAGGCCAAGGCAAGGTATGACCGGGCGCTGGAGGAGCGTCGCGTTCACTCCGAGCTCAACATCGACGGAACCGCCAACCTGATGGGCCTGCAGCTTCCCATCGACCGGGTGTCGGTAGCCAACCGTCGAGTCAACGCAATCGCGAGGGGTCTCAAGACCAAGCAAGAGAGCCGAAGCCTGGATCAGATCCGAGCCGACGTGCTGCTCGATCTGCTGTGCGGAGTTGAGGGCAAGCACAGCTCCCAGAGGGGAAACGTCGACATTCACGTCGAACTGACGACCTTGTTCGGTCTCGATGACAGGGCCGGCGAGATCCCGGGCATGGGGCCCGTGATCGCAGATATCGCCCGTCAGGTCGTAGCGGCCCAGCACGACGGCGAATGGTCCTACACGGTTACCGACCAGGGAAGGCCGGTGGCCACTGGAACCACCCGCCGGCGACCAACCTCCTCGCAGAAAAGACAGCTCGAGGCCAGATATCGCATCTGTGTGTTTCCCGGGTGCCGGATGCCCGCCACCGATTGTGACTTGGATCACCGTGAATCGTGGGCGCGGGGCGGAGCAACCACCACGGACAACCTCGGACCGCTGTGCCGCCACGATCACATTCTCAAACATGCCGGGTGGAAGGTTCACCGCCTTCCCGACGGTGGTCACCGGATCGCCAGCCCGCTGGGGCACGCCTACCTCACCGGCAGAGCCAGATCACCCTGAACCTCGGGACTAGATGCCCGCCTTGCGCTCCGCCATCCCGTTGAGGATTTCCAGTACCACCCGATTTGCCAGATAGACGGTCTGCTCGCCAGGACCGTCGTAGGCCGGTGCCACTTCGACTATGTCGGCGCCGAGAACGGTGAGCTCCTTGGCCAGCCGCCGGACCGTGTCGAGCAACTCACGCGAGTTGAGACCGCCCGGCTCGGGTGTGCCGGTTCCGGGTGCCAGACCGGGATCGACCACATCGATGTCGACCGAGATGAATATGCCCTTGGCCCCGCCCGCCAGCGAATAGTCGACGGCCTCATCGACGACGTCGTCTAGGCCTCGTGCGACGATCTCGTTCATCAGGAAGGAGCGCATCTTCTGTTCGCGCATCCATTGCATCACGTCTGGCTCGGGCCAGTAGCCGCGCAGCCCGATCTGAACGAAGCGATGGCCGGGCACCGCTCCCGACTCGACCAGACGCCGCATAGGTGTGCCGTGGCCATGAAGCGAACCGCTCTGAATGAACCCGGTGTCCGCATGGGCGTCGAAGTGGATCAGGGCCACCTCGCCGAATCCATGGACCCGGGCCACGCCGAGAGCGTCGGGCCAGGTGATGGTGTGATCTCCTCCCAGGATGATCGGGACCTTTCCTGCTGCACAGATCGACTCCACCACGTCTGCGATCCGTTCGATCGAGATGTCCAGCTCGCCGGGACGGACGTACACATCGCCGAGATCGACCACCCCGAGATCGCCGAGGGGATCGATGCCGGTGGGCAGGTGGGGTCGATATCCGTCCATGGCCCCGTAATCGGCGTTGCGAATTGCGGCCGGGCCAAACCGGGCCCCGGGGCGATAGGTGGTTCCCCAGTCGAATGGGGCACCGACAATGACGACGTCGCCATCCCCGAGATCGCCCGGCCTGACGGCGGGGATCCCCAAGAAGGAGTTTCGCGAGGCGAACGAGATGTACTCGGCGGAGGCGAAGGGGATCTCATTGCGACGTTTCTCGTATGGCGTAGGCATGGACGCCGTTACGCTAACTGGACTCCACGCCAGGTTGTTACATGACCTCCGACCGCGTCCAACGCACCTATCTGATCCTCGTCCTCCTGCAGACGCTGGCAGCGTCGCTGATTTGGGGGATCAACACGCTGTTCCTGCTGGACGCCGGGCTCACCCTCACGGAGGCCTTTGTGGCCAACGCCGCCTTCACCGCCGGCATGGTGCTGTTCGAAGTTCCCACCGGCGTAGTGGCCGACGCTTGGGGTCGCCGGACCTCGTTCATGCTGGGAGCGATCACCCTGCTGGTCACGACCCTGGGGTACCTGGCACTCTGGGAGTGGGAGTCGGGCCTGATCTGGTGGATCCTGGTATCGGCCTTGATCGGTCTCGGTTTCACTTTCTTCTCCGGTGCCACCGAGGCCTGGCTGGTTGACGCGTTGGACGTAACCGGCTTCGAGGGCTCCCTCGAGTCGGTCTTCGGAAAGGGTCAGACGGCGATGGGGGCGGCCACCCTGGTCGGGACGATCGCCGGCGGTTTTCTCGCCCAGATCAGCTTCGGAGTCCCCTACCTGGTGCGGTCGGTCCTTCTCCTCGCGGTGCTGGCGGCCGCCTTTCTGTGGATGCACGACCTCGGATTCGAGCCACGAAGATCGGGGTCCATCAAGTCCGAGGTCGCCGTGATCGTTGGTAACTCGATCAAGCATGGGATCAAGAACCCACCCATTCGCCTGTTCATGTTTGGCGCCCCTTTCGCCACAGGCGTCGGAATCTGGGTGTTCTATGCCTTTCAGCCATACGTCCTGGAATTGTTCGGCAACCCGAACGCCACTTATCTCGCCGGGATCGCGGCGGCACTCTTCGCCACGGCTCAGATCGTCGGCGGCTCCCTGGTGCCGCACATGCGCAAGCTCTTTCGAACGAGAACGACGGTGATCATCATCGAGGTTGTCCTGGCTGCCGCTGCCCTGGTTGCCGGCGGATTGGCGGCCCGGCTGACACAGCCTTGGGGCTTTTGGGTGGCGATAGCCCTTCTCGCATTGGTCGCCATCGTGTGGGCGATCTCCGGGCCGATGCAGCAGGCCTACATGAACGATGTCATCCCGTCACAACAGCGTGCCACAGTTCTCTCCTTCGCATCCCTTATGGGAAGCGCGGGTGGAGTGGTCATCCAGCCGGCCTTGGGGCGGGTCGCGGATGTGTTCTCGCTGGGCACCGGTTACATCGTCGCCGGTGTCCTCTATCTCATCCGGCTTCCGTTCGTCATCGCGGTGAAGCGAATGGAGCTACCCGCCGATGCGGTCGCCGGCCCTCAGGCCACCATGTCGCCCCGGGATCTGGCATGATTGGGCCCATGACGGATACTGAGCAGACACCAGATGCCCGGATGGGCAAGGCGATCGTGCGGGGCGCCCTCATCGGACTCCCCACTGTGATCGTAGGGCTAACCGTGGCGGTCTGGTTGATCACCGGTCAGGATGTGGCCCATTCCCTGGAGACAGCCATCCTCCCAGGCGTGCTTCTTGGCGTCTTTGGCGGAGGCTTCGCCGGCATGGCCTCCCAAATGGGGGGCTAGTCACTCCTCCCTCAGAGTGAACACGATCGTCTGCAAATCGGTGAATTCCGCGATCCTCTGACGTCCCCAGCCGGTATCTGTCCCCGCGGCGCCACCGAACGGCTGGAACGTCTCCCAGGTATCAGTGGAATCGTTCACGATCACGGTTCCCGATCTGATCCGGTCCGCATACCAGAACGCCTTGGAGAGGTCGTTGGTGAAGACCGCGGCCTGGAGCCCGAGATGGGTCCGGTTGGCCATCTCGACCGCGTCCTGATCGTCCTTTGCGGACAGAATCGGCAGCACCGGCCCGAACGACTCCTCCCGGGCGACTTCGGAATCCTCCGGCACACCATCCAGGATGGTGAACTGGTAGTAGAGGTCCGTCTGAAATCCCGATGCCCGCCCCCCGCCCTTGAGCAATTCGGCACCACGACTGACCGCATCGGCGATGTGACGATCCATCTTGATGGCCGTGGGTTCGTTGTTGAGAGGGCCCATGTTGGTTTCTGAGTCGAACGGGTCGCCGAGGCGGACACTCTCGGATGCCTTCACCGCGGCATCGACGAATTCGTCATGGATCTCATCCAGGACAATCAGTCGTTCTGTGGCCACACAGACCTGTCCGGCGTTGTAATAGGCGCCGTAGACAGCTGCCTCGGCGGCCCTTCCGACGTCGGCGTCGGCGGTGACGATCGTGGGGCCGTTGCCCGACATCTCCATGATGGATCGCTTCAATCCCATGGCGGCCACGATCTTCCTCCCGGTGGCCGAAGATCCGGTGAACCCGATCGCGTCGATCCCGTCGTGGGTCACCAGTATGTTGCCGATATCCCCCGCTCCCGGAATGACGGAAACGGCTCCCTTGGGAACACCCGCCTCCTCGAACACCTTGGCAATCTCGAGCAGTGCCCAGCTGGTGAATTCGGGCGGCTTGACTATCAGCGAGTTACCGGTAGCCAGCCCCGGACCCACGTATTCCATGGGGATCGTCACCGGAAAATTCCACGGCGTGATTGCGGCCCATACCCCGACGGGTCGGTTGACCGTGAACATCCGTCGGTTGCGAGCGGTGGTCGGTATGTACTCGCCACTCAACCGTTTTACATCCTCGGCGGCGATCTGAAAGTAGTCGGCGGCCTCTGAGATGTCGTCGATCGCCTCGGCCTGGTAGGGCTTGCCCTGCTCGAGGGTGAGAATCCTGGCGACCTCGTCGATCCGGTCCTGCCAGAGGTCGTAGATCCGCAGGCAGAGCTCGGCACGCTCGAAAGCGGTCCACTGCCGCATCTCGTCGGCGGCACGATGTGCGGCGCTCACCGCCCTGTCGATGTCGGTCGGCGAGGCCTTTGGGACGTTGTAGATGTGTTCGCCGGTCACCGGGGAGCGCACCTCGTAATGGTCGGTTCCGCTTCCCTCGGTCCACTCGCCGGCGATGAAGAGTTTGAGATCCTTGGCCATGCCGTGACGCTAGCTGTCCTTCCCTGGGACGTTGTTGACACTTGATCGGTTGAGGGTCTGCGTTTCCCAAGCGACCGACGCTGCCGGCATTGAGCGAACATATCGCCAGTTGAAGGCGGGTACTGTCTGATCGGCGACCAGGTAGTCAACAATCTCGCAGCGCCGCTGGTGTATCGAGAGGAGTGAAGGATGGGTCTTCAAGGGCAAAACACAGGCGAATGGTTCGACAGGGCCAAAGCGGTCCTCGTCAATGGGGTCTCCAGTCAGTTCCGCTATTGGAGTGACGAAGACACGCTTGTGATCGATCATGGCGAGGCCGGCCACGTCATCGACATGGACGGCAAACGTTACATCGACTACCAGCTGGGTTTTGGCCCTGTGATCCTGGGTCATGGCGACCCGGCCGTCTCGTCCGCAGTAGCCGAGGCGGCAGGAGAAGGCGCCAGCTTCGCGATGACCCAGCGCCGGGAGGTCGAGGCTGCCGAGAAGGTTCTCGCCGCGCTCCGCTGGCCCGATGCGATGCGCTTCACCAACACCGGTACCGAGGCCACGATGCACGCCATCCGGCTGGCCCGTGGCTACACCGGCCGAGATGTCGTCCTCAAGTTCGAGGGTCAATATCACGGCGTTCATGACTACGTGATGTTTTCCACCGCCGGAGCACCCGTCAGTGGTCTCGGGTCCCGCTATCGGCCGGTCCCGGTTCAGGCCGGATCCGGGATTCCCGACTCGATCCGGACCTTCATCCGCACACTTCCCTACAACGACCTCGGCCTGATCGAGCGAGCCTTTCGTGACGAGGGTCATCGGATCGCTGCGGTCATCGTCGAGCCAATCCTCGGCAACACCTTTGGGATCATGCCCCAGGAAGGCTTCCTCCAAGGGTTGCGACGCCTCTGCGATGAGTATGGAGTCATCCTGATCTTCGACGAGGTCAAGACCGGCTTCCGGGTGGCCCTGGGAGGCGCCAATCAGGTCTTCGGGGTCACCCCCGACATCGGGACCTATGCCAAGGCAATGGGCAACGGTTTTCCCGTTGCGGCTATTGCGTTGAGGGGCGAGCTCGTCGAGGGCTGGCGAAAGGGTGGCGTCGGCCAGGCCGGCACATATTCCGGAAACGGCGTTGCTGTGGCCGCCGCTGCCGCGACCATCGACCGTCTCGCCACCGGTGAGCCCCATAAACAGATTGACTTGGTCGGGCGCGGCCTGATGGAGGGGTTGGAGAAGATTCTCGCTGATAGCGGTGTCGAGTCCAAGATCACCGGTCATCCCTCGATGTTCTCGATATTCCTCGGTGAGGGTGAGGTCAACGAGTTTCGCGACACCGCACGACACGATCGAGACCTCTACGAGGACATCTGCATGCGGATGATCCGCAAGGGGGTCATGCCGTGCCCAGACGCACTAGAGACCTGGTTCATCTGCGCCGCCCACACCGAAGACGATGTCGCCACGACCCTGCAGGTGTTCGAAGAGTCATTGGGCGAGGCGCTCGGAGAGAAATGATAAGGGTCGTTGTCTCGGGGGCCGGGGGGAAACTGGCTGGTTCGATCATTGCCGGCATCGCCGGCTCGGATGATCTCGAGCTCTCCGCCCTCTACAACCCGAAGCGTGCCGGGACCCTGATCGAAGGGGTGACCGTTACAGGATCAGTCGCCGAACTGAGCGCCGACGTGATCGTGGAGACGGCTCCCCCGGACGTCGTGTTCGAAAACCTCGCCGCATGGAGGCAGTCGAGGATGGCCGTGGTTGTGGGGACCTCCGGCTTCACCCCGGACCGCATGAGGCGATTGAAGGATGTGTGGGACTCGGATAATCCGTGTCTGGTGGTTCCCAACTTCTCGATCGGCGCCGTGCTCATGATGCGTTTCGCAACCGAGGCCTCTCCCTATTTCTCTGCCGTCGAAGTCGTCGAGCGCCATCATTCGGACAAGCCCGACTCACCTTCGGGGACGGCCCTAGCTACGGCCATGGGAATCGCGGCAGTGGGGGGAAGCTCAACCGTGCAATCGAAGGAGCTGGTCCCCGGGGCGCGGGGTTCCGAAGTCGAAGGCGTGAGGGTTCACTCGTTGCGGCTTCCGGGTCTGATCTCGCAGCAGGAGGTGGCGTTGTCCAATGTCGGAGAGGTCTTGTCGATCGAGCACCTCTCCACGAGTTATGAGTCCTTCGCCATGGGCGCCATGCTGGCGATTCGCCGTGTCAGGGAACTCGATCCGGGAGTCCACTTGGGTTTGGACTCGGTTCTCTAATACCGTCGGTCCATGGCACAGATTCACGGGGGCCAGATCATCGCCAGGGCCCTGCGTAACGAGGGCGTCGATATCGTCTTTGCCCTGACCGGCGGTCACATTCTCCCCATCCTGGATGGGTGTGTTCAGGAGGGTATCCGGGTGGTCGACGTCCGACACGAGCAGACGGCGGCCCACGCCGCCGAGGCATACACCCGACTTACCGGCAGGCTGGGCGTGGCCGTCGTCACCGCCGGCCCGGGGGTCACCGACACCGTTACCGGTGTGGCGACCGCCTTCTATGCCAACACCCCGATGCTGGTCATCGGTGGCAGACACATGATTCGCCAGGAACTCCGGGGCGGGCTCCAGGAGATGGATCACACCAGGCTGTTTCATTCCATCACGCGATGGGCAGCGACCGCATGGCAGGTCGATCGTCTCGCCGACTATGTCGCCACGGCGGCACGTCACGCCTTTTCAGCCAGAGGGGGTCCGGTGTTCCTCGATGTTCCCATGGACGTCCAGTTCGACCTGGTCGAGGAGACCGCCGTCGTCTTTCCCGCGTCCTACCGGGCCAGAGCCGGTTTTGGAGCCGATG